>JAISFS010000083.1 GCA_031263485.1 Deltaproteobacteria bacterium
TCCCGGATGTTCCAATGATAATCGCCTCAAGAAAACCTGTCGAAGAGATCAAAGGCTTCATCGCCGACTTCAGGAAGATCCTCATCGTCGGCTGCCGCGGCTGCGTCACAGTCTGCAACTCTGGCGGCGCGAAGGAGGTTGAGATCCTGGCCTCCCTCCTGCGCCTCGACGCCTTGAACGCCGGGCGCGAGCTGAAGGCCGACGAATGGGTCCTGGAGCGCCAGTGCGACCCCGAGTACGTGGACTCCCTCGCCGGCCCGCTCGCCGAGGGCTACGATGCGGTGCTGTCCATGGCCTGCCCTGTGGGCCCGCAGTTTCTGACAGAGCGTTTCCCCGACGAAAGGGTGTTCCCCGCCTTGAACGGCTGCTTCATGGGCGGGGCGATAGCCCACGGCATCTGGGCGGAGCGTTGCCAGGCCTGCGGTGACTGCGTGGTGCATCTCTACGGCGGCCTCTGCCCCGTCTCGCGCTGCGCCAAGAGCCTCATGAACGGCCCCTGCGGGGGGTCGTCCGGAGGCAAGTGCGAGGTGTCGGGGGAGACGGACTGTGTTTGGCACCTCATAATCGAGCGCATGGAGGCGGCGGGCAGGCTCTACGAGCTCGCGTCCCCGAAGCCGCTCAAGGACTGGAGCTCGAGCCGGGACGGCGGTCCCCGGAAGGTCGTCCGAGAAGAGCTCCTGCGATGACACGCGAACTCAAGTCCGCGAGCCGCCTGAAGAAGCTCCTCGCTTCCGGCGCCTTCGCGGTGACCGGCGAACTGGGCCCTCCCTGAACGCGCGGGCCGAGGACGTGGCCTCCAAGTGCCGGACCCTGAAGGGGGGTACCGATGCCTTGAACGTGACCGACAACCAGACCGCGGTGGTGAGGATGTCGTCCATGACCGCTTCCGTAATCGCCCCGCGGGAAGGTCTGGAGCCGGTGATGCAGATGGCCTGTCGTGACCGTAACCGCATCGCCGCCCAGTCGGATCTCCTGGGCGCGGCCGTGCTGGAGATAAGCAACGTGATCGCCCTGTCGGGCGACCACCAGCGGTTCGGGGACCACGCCCAGTCCAAGAACGTATACGATCTGGATTCCCTATCGCTCATCATGGCAATCCGGGCCATACGCGATGAGGGCAGACTCCTCTCCGGCCAGGGGCTCCCGGAGGACGGGAGGCCCAGGCTCTTCATCGGGGCCGCTTTCAACCCTTTCGCCGACCCGGAGGGCTACCGGGTCCTGATGGCTGCGAAGAAGGAGGAGGCCGGGGCGGACTTCCTCCAGAGCCAGTGCGTCTACGACATGTAGCGATTGCGGCGTTTCATGGCGAAGGCGGTCGACATGGCCTCTCTGAGAGGGCCTACTTCATGGCGGGCTTCACCCCGCTTAAGTCGCTGGGCGTGGCGAAATACATGAAGAACAACGTCCCCGGCATCGCCGTGCCCGACTCGTAGGTCGAGAGGTTCAATGGTGTCCCCAAGGAGCGGCGGGCCGAGGAGGGGGTGACCATGGCCTGCGAGCAGATAGAGGAGATGAAGTCCATGCCAGGCGTGGCCGGGGTGCATCTCATGTTCATCGAGTGGGAGCACATGATCCACGGGGTGGCAGAAAAGGCCGGACTCTTGCCCAGACCGGTGGCCTGAGCTTCCCCCCGCGTTTCGCTGGCCTGCCTGAAGCCTGCGTTGCCGAGCCCCGGTGATCAGCCTCGGAAGACGAACCTGCGAAGCGGCGTCCGGAAGGCGGCTTGACGGACATTTGACAAACTTAAAACCTCTATGTAATATGTAACTATCAGAGATTTGTTGTAATGTCATCCTTAAGTTTATGGTTTTGCAGTTTGTTGAGGGGAAGTGCTGTGAAAGAAAAATCGCCATTGCCGCCTTTGTTGACGCATCAATCATCTCTCTACGATTTTATCGAGAGCAAATCCCCTGTCGTTGACAAAACCGCATTGATTTGTGATCTGATGAATAAGAATATTGGCCCGTATTTTCTGGCCAGGCCAAGAAGATTTGGAAAAACCCTGTTGCTAGATACGATCAATGCCATTGCAAACGGCGACAAGGAGTTATTCGGCGATATGGCGATCGTGAAGGATAACCTGAAGTACGACTGGTGTCAGTTTCCGGTGATCAGAATCGACTTGTCAGATGTCGATTCAGAGCCAGAATATTTTCAGACAACATTGACGAATAACTTAAAAAGGATTGCCGATGATTTAGAAGTTAATGTGCCGGATTCAACGCCTGCGGATGTCTTTTCAGAATTGGTTCGTAGGGTTTCATCTAATGGCCAGCCGTACTCTCCATACTCGGCCTCCAACAATATAAAACCTAAAATTAATGTGCCAAGAAACGTTGTGCTTCTTATCGACGAGTACGACTTTCCTTTGATGGAAAATATCGGAGACCCTATCAGAACGGAGGCTATTAGGAAAGCGTTGCGGAAATTTTATGCGTCAGTGAAAAAGAATATGACATGCTTCAGATTTGTTTTGATAACAGGTGTAACAAAATTTGATCAGCTATCGCCTCTTTCCGGAATGAATAACCTTAAGGATATAACATTAGAACCGGATTACTCCACAATATGCGGATTTACTTTAAAAGAGATCACCTCTACATTTTGTGAATATATTCCATTATCATTAAAAAACATGAAAATCAAAGGCATTATGAAGGATGGCGATACGGAAGCCGATCTTCTGAATGAAATTGAAAAATGGTATGATGGATATACATGGGATGGCAATACTAAGGTGCTCAATCCGTATTCAGTAATGAGCTGTCTTGCAAATAGTAAGTTTGAAAATTTTTGGTATAATTCAGGAACTTCAATGTTTATTCATCAGCTTGGTTTAGGTAGAGATGCCTATTTTAGACTATTTTTGAATGACCTTTCCATGTCATCAAATCCAACAGAGCCAGTCATGATTCCATCCCCCAATATTTCAAGCACCCATAATTTGGCAAAAGAAAATCATATTCTTTTTCAAGCAGGATATCTCACTATCGATCGGATAATTGTCAAAGATGGTGAAGAAAAATATTTTTTAAAAATACCAAACAATGAAATCAAAAATGCAATTGTCAATCAGTTTTTAAGCAAATTATCAATTCCTATAGGTTCATCTGATCCTGAAAACTATATAAATGAGCAATATAAGGAATTTTTCGACAGTTTCTGTTCTCTCGATATAATGAAGGCTGAAAATCTTTTCACTTCATTTATCACATCAATACCATACTATTATGAGCTTAACGAAGAATGGGTTTTTTGCGTTTTGTTGTATTTCTGCCTCAACATCGGGAAGCACAGACCAGTCGGCGAGTCTGTTATGATTAAAGGCAGAACAGATCTTGTCGTAAGGACTCCATCTAACGATTGGATTATCATTGAAGTCAAGCATGAGAAACCGCATACGCCACAAAAATACTCAGGTGGAGGTTGCGAAGAAAAATCTGACAAGCCTGTTCGTCTTTTAGATAGTAATGCCATTACTAACCCGAACCATGGAACCTCTCCTTTCTCTGAAATCTTAAGTCATATTCCTCCTCCCGGCGTCCCATCTGGCGAAATCGTCCCCATGAGATTGACTCAACAAGGGCAAATTAGCCTTGAAAAAAATATAAGCAAAGCATTTAATCAGATAGTTGCAAGACGTTACACATCCCCATATCTGGGAAGCCATGGAAATATCTATGCTGCAGCTGTTGCGATCTATGACTCATCATTCGTGAGGATCCGTTTTCGACGGGTAATTTGGAAAAATCTGGAAAATCAAGAGATTGAATATGTGTCCTCATCTGATTAAGAAGCAGAGAAGCCTGGGGTGAAGACCCTGCATCGAAGAAACCGTAAACTTGCCTCACAAGTTCGATCGGTACACCACCTCATCCGCGTTATCCGTCAGGCCATCTTGCCCCTCTGCCCAACTGTCAGTCACCTCTCCACCACTGTCTCTCATACAAGTGAAGATTCATGGTTTAATTCCGTCGGAGTATCTAGGAGACGTACCGAAAGCTACGGGCGAAAACAGTACCTTTCCTCCGTTACTGAATACGGGCGTTACCGTTGATCCTGGATTAGTGGAGAAGGTGACAGAAGATTCCATATGAGCAGATATTGGAAACTGCCATGAGGAATGTACATGGCAATGTTAAGTTGCCGTTCGGCGTTCGGGAGAAGGCCTACGTGGATGGCCAGCTCAAAAATGACTGCCCAACGAAGCTCTGCGAAAAGGCAACCGCAGAAAATACTTCGGTAACCATCGCCAAAAACACGATTCGAGAAATATGGTCCGCAAAAAATTTACCAGATTATGCTCCTTCGTAAAGTCGCGAGGTAAAATCCGACCGGTATGCCCATCTGCAAAATTTAGCTCAATAATGTTTGCTATGGTGGCTAACTCGCGAAAGGCGGTTTGGTGAAATTTTGCGTAAATTGTGGCAAACAATATAAGTTTCGCGAAATTATCAATTTAATGACTAGATCGAAAAAGTGTTCCGGTAAAACCACCCACTTGGGCATTGAATGAAAGTTGTCAAGACAAATCCGCGCATAAGACACTCCAGTTAAAGATTGGAAATCTGGCATGACATGAATATCAGACAGATCAAGACAGCTGAAGAAGACGCATCTGAAAGTTAATGCCGGGTTAGAACGCCCGATAAAGCCCTGTTGTGACAGCTCGCGCTCGAAGACGGCCCATCAAAAACCGGTCAGGAAGTCTAGCCAACGAAAGATGGCCCAACGAAGCCACATCATAACTTGATCCGCGTAAGAAATGCCAGCACGCGTCGTCCGGAAGGATTGACAGCGTATGGTGGCTCTTCTCTGAAGAGTCCGTATTGGAAGCCAACTTGGGCGGTACAGCCATATCGTATCGTACCGGATGCCCTCGAAGGATGTCCCTGTGAAGCCGCGTCCGGAATAACTGCACATGAACTGAGGATCTCCGGGGAGACTCACTTAAGACCAAGTCACGAAGAATGGCCAGACATCCCCGTGCTACATGATGGACTAGAGGGAAAGGCACCTTGGGTCATTTTTACGGGATCCCCAGAGTCATCCCGCAGGTATTCTTTCAGGACCCCCAAAGCCATCGTCAGAAATTCTTTCTTGAAGCCCCAAGACGGTCTGCCGGAAATCCTTCGGGTGCCCCAGACTCAGCCAGCAGGAAAGATTTCTGGAGCCCCGGAGTCAACCCGCATGAATTCTGGGACTTGCCCTGACGGGTCCTGCGGTTATTGGGGTTGATGGAACCCTATCCCGCCTTGTTTGCCGCTCACGACAGCCTCGCGGGCTACACGCGGCTCCAGAACTTTCAGGACCTTTGAATCCGGTCGCCGCACCGGAAGGGCCGCTTCCAGATAAGTGCCCTGCCAGTGCCCCTCACAGGGTGCGCCCCCCGAGCCCGAAAACTGATGCGGCCTTAAGAGGCAATCCTGGAACCAAGGCGAACGATCCAGGTGAAAGAACGATGAGTCAGCCCGTCCCGGCCTTGGGGGAAGGCTTGATTCGACAGGAAAACAGACCTGGCGTACACGCCGGAAAGCCGCGCCTGTAAAGTGACCGCAATGCCGCTCTATTCCGAAAATCATGACGTCGAAATCCTTCAATCGACACCGACACACCAAATCCTACATACGATGTATTCAAGCGTTGACGGTGAATCGCACGGATGACTTTCCATCCAGAGAACCAGATCCGGCAGCCTGGATATGCTCAGGTCCGGTTTCGGATACATCCGACGATGTCTTGAACCAAAAATTTGTCTTCTTCACACAGCTGGATGAGACCGGCAGACGGTCATTCCTTAAATCTAGAATTACCCCAACATGAACTTGCTCATGATCCCTTAGTCGGCCCCTTGAACGGATAGGGATAGACTGTCCCTTAGCCCAGTAAATTTCGGAAATGGACAATCTGTAATGCTAATTTTGATCTTTATATTCTTTTGTTGACATTTCTTGACGGGAGGAGTATCGTGTCCAGTCTATACGCATCGCAAGCCAATTCAGAAGAGTCAAAAGCCATGATCACCCGCGAGAACTGCGGCTTGCGACAACTTCCTGGACCGGACTCGTCAAGGAAAAGTGGCCAATATGCGCCTGTGCGCTATGCGATCCTTTATAGCCTCTTTTACCGCTTTTGTCATCTGGCGTCTTACGGCCCGGTTTATCGGCCGGTTCGACTCCCTGGCTGACGGGGAAGGGGGCAAGAGATGGGGGACCATAAAGGACATCATCGTTTCGCTGCACATGTTTATGGTCGCCGCAAGACGATCGTCGACAGGCCGAATTCCGATCGGTACTCCAGTAAAGAGAGTTGTCCGGACCGGTGGCCGGTCCAACGGGCAATCATGCATTCCCTGTAACTTCAACCCGACGATAAAGATCCTTAGCAAACGTGACTGGCCAACGCTTGAAAGATTTGCCTATGACCGATGAAATCCTGATAGCCTCTGACATGACTCGGCGGTGACGCGGCCTGCATCTCAGTCGACAACTGCCCGGAAAATGCCGGATACGACTGGAAAGTCCGCAATCGCCCTAGGCCCCTGAAAGGCAAGGGCGTCCCTGTTCATTTCCGCAAACATCGTTCCCGCGCGATTGATCGACTGAAAGAACGCCCTACCGGAAGTTCTGGATTAGCACCCTCGCAGATTCGATGTACACGCTCCCGCCGGCGGCTACCCTGCAGGTTGTCATGCCGCCATAAGCTTTTACCCCCCCTTCGATGTGTCCGGTGAAGCCCGGTCATGGATAATACCTTCACCAAGGACTAATCGACTTGACTGTGACAAGAGTGACAAGAAACGATGAGCTCTTGTCGATTTCGATCGTTTCCAGAGGAGAGTCTTAATGCAGGATTTTCTCAGTAAAGCGGTAGACGCGATCGCGTACTTCGTCGGCAAAGCCGACAGCTATGTCTGGAGTTCCTACGGGGTTCTGCCGCTCCTGGTGTTGACAGGCATCTATCTCATGTTCGGCCTCAAATGCATGCCCTGGAGATACATCATCCCCGCCTTCAGCCACATGATCAGGGGGCGCAAAACGACAGCCGGACACGAGGGCGAGCTGTCCCCCTTCAACGCCCTGATGGCCTCCATGGCCGCCACCGTCGGCACAGGCAATATCGTCGGCGTGGCCACGGCCATCATGATCGGCGGCCCGGGGGCCGTGTTCTGGATGTGGGTCACCGCCCTGTTCGGCATGGCAACCAAATGTTGCGAGACGATGCTGGCCGTGAAGTTTCGCGAGGTCACTCCCAACGGCAGCTATGTCGGTGGCCCCATGTACTACATCAAAAACGGGCTCGGCAAAAACTTCAAGTGGCTGGCCTTTCTCTTCGCCGTTTTCGGCATGGTGGCCAGCTTCGGCATCGGCAACATGACACAGGCCAACTCCGTCGCCCTGAACCTCAACAGCACTTTCTTCGGCGACGGCGAAACTTCGAGAGTCGTTATCGCCTTTTCGATGCTGCTCATAACCGCAGCGGTGCTGATCGGAGGGGTCAAGCGCATCGGCTCAGTCGCCGGCACCCTGGTTCCTTTCATGGCTATCTTTTACATCATCGTTGGACTCGTTATCATGGGGCTCAACTATGAGAAGATCATCCCGGTCTTCGCCTCCATCTTCGGAGACGCCTTCACCGGGACGGCGGCCGTGGGCGGATTCACCGGATCCACCTTGGCCTTGGCCATGCAGAGCGGCGTTGCCAGGGGACTATTCTCCAATGAGGCCGGCCTCGGAAGCGCACCCATCGCCCACGCCACCGCCATTACCGACAGTCCGGTGCGCCAGAGCTTCCTGGGCATGCTGGATCCTTTCATCGACACCATCATGGTCTGCTCCATCACCGCCATAACCATCCTGATCGCCGGCGACTGGTCCAACGAGTCGGCCCGAGGCACCGCAGCCATCCTGACATCGCAGGCCTTCGATCACGCGATTCCTGGCGGCAGATATCTGGTGTCCATCGGTCTCATGCTGTTCGCCTATTCCACCATCCTAGGATGGAGTGTGTACGGCGAACGGTGCTGCATGTATATCTTCGGCCATAAGGCATCCCTCCCATTCCGCATCATCTTTTCCCTGGTCGTGCCTCTGGGCGCCTTGGCCGAACTGAATCTGGTCTGGGACATTTCAGACCTCTTCAACGGCCTGATGGCCATTCCTAACCTTGTGGCCCTGCTCCTGTTGAGCCCTGTCTGCTTTAAGATGGTCAAGGATTACTTCAATGATCCTGCCAACCGAGGCCTGTGACCGACATGGCATCCCGGGAATCCATGGTCCGCGATCCGCCGTTACCGGACGGATCCTTGCCTGGTACCCAGCGCAAGACCGATCTGATAAATCCGATTGTACATGGGCTTGTTCAGGAGATCCGCGACGCCTGCCTGGCTTCCCGGAACATCCTGGACGTCACCGCACGCCTTCATGAGAACACCGGACGGTGAACCGGAGATCCGGCTTGACATTTTGATACCCAATCGTCGCCTGACAGCTTCCCCTGTTGTCCTGGATCCTGTCAGGCGATGATACAGGAATGACGCCTGCCCGCGAAAACCGGGGCTTTCGGCAGCTGTTCGCCTACCTTACGCCGTGGCCCCGGTCTCGCAGCGCCGAGTCCGGCATGGACTGACGATCCTGTTGCCATTGGCCTGCGATATGGAAATTTGCAGGCATAACGTCCTGAATCACATGTCAGGCTCGACCTGCAACGAGTTCCAGCGGGCACCGCCATAAAAGAGATTGCTCCTGCCTGGGCTGTACCCGCCGGTAAACAAACGGCGTCCTGTGGATTCGCCGATTGCGTACGTCTGGATTCCGCCATAGCGACTTCAACAAATGACGCGTTTTTGACATCGCCCGTTCAGACTGCTGGAGACTCGGGGAATCCGCTTACCGCAGCATGGCGTGTATTCCTGCCACGAGCCGATCGGTCGCCAGCTATGATTGCCCGGCTGACCAACTTCTCCCAGTGAAGGCTACTCCTTTCCCGGCATCGCGCCTCTTGCCCTCGTTCCGCCTCCTCTTGCTGACACGGCAAATGATTCCGGACATCAAAGGGACACTCGCCTGAGCCGTGATTGAACCTGATCCCGTCGCGTTTCTCTTGGCATGACTTCTCAAAGCATGTAATTGCCCGTTGTTTAGGGTGAGGGGAATTTTCAGGAGAATCGACGCGATCCGGCGTTCATCGTTTACGGGTGTAATCGCGGGCCAAGCATCTGTCCCAGCTTACCGGGGGACTCCCGCCTCTTTATGGGGAGCGTACACGTTTTGGGGGGGTGACTGACACCCCCCTATTTTAGTTCGAATCGATTGCAAATCAGCCTCAAGCTGACTGCCGGATCCACACGCGACCGCGTCATTGCCGTATCCCGCGACCGCTCTTAACCCAGGCCTCAACCCCTCCAGTTGGAACCGCGCGTCTTCGGCACGAATGTGACACAGCCTATCTCATGGAGCGGAAGTTGTCCATTAACTAACTCCGTTTCGGCCTTTTGACAGCAACGTGCCTGCTGATGATCCCTGACCTCGAATCTGCAAGACTTTTCCCGCTTATGAAAATCATGACTTGTCATGTTGAACACGATCGGTTCCGTAAGTAATGTCCATTTGTCTTTCCCGAATCGTCCATGAACCGATCCCGCAGAGACGTTGCTGCGACATGCCTCAAGAGAGTGCAAATCGCCCGCCCGAATATCGCTTCAGACCGGAAATGACATGCAAGCATGGGTTAATCGAAACCATCCTGACCGTCGCAGACATGATACATCGATCGGTCGAAGACCCGGAGGCTCCGTGCCCGATTAGCAGCCTCCTCATAGAAAGTTGAGCGGACCGACCACTACCCGCCTCCTGAGCGGCTGGGCAAAGACGGCCCAGCAAGACCGTTGCCATGTGTGTCAAGCCGCTAATCGCTGCTCAACGGGACCCTAGATGCCAGCCCGCGAACTGGCCTACGATGTCGCGTCACGGTGTTTGCCGGTTTAAGCAACACGGAATACTTGCCATATTGTCAGACCCGTCTGGATCCCCTTGCCTTGCCTTCTAAACCCACGCGAGACCGAATCACAGGGTGTTCCGGGACTCGCCTTGAAGTTTTTCTCCTTCTCCGGTTCATTCACGACTGTTGCCGATGCCCCGGCTCATCAATCCAGATTCGCGGTCATCGCAAGATGATGAGCTGGCAGGTTGTGATGCTCAAGGCACCGTTTCATGATATGGCAAAAGTACCGCAGCCAGCAGGAGCGAGTCTGATGGCGGCCTTCTTCTGGACCGTGACGCTTACCGGGGCGACCGTCATCACTTTCCCGACCTGGTACCGCTCCGGCCGAGCATTCGCACAGAAACCTGCGACTTGCCGGAGCCCAAGAATCACCGTGCAAAAATGCATGCCGGATAACGGTTCTACCTATGCCTGATCCCCGCGAAATGCCCTAGCCCATGTTCGGTCATGAACCTGCCGAGTACGAAAGCCATACCTCTGCTACCATTTTTTGATATTATCTTTGCAAATCATTCATCTGTTTTTAAAATTTACTCAAAATGCTCATATTATGCACAAATTTGCCATTGCCTCCCGTGCAGTTCTATGGATGGGAGAGGGTCAAGGCATGGCAGGGGGGGCACCCCAGCTCCAAACCGTCTTATGAAGATATGGGTATCCGGTCATGGAGAGGCCGGGCTCCGGGGTACGTGATACCGACGACCTCCCGGTAACAGCTATGCCTTTTATCACCCCGGACCGTTCCGGACCCCCTCGGTCCGTTTTCGGGGCTTTACCGCCCAAGGCCCCGGTTTCCCGGTCCTTGCTGGACATTTGGCTTCCCCGTGATTATAGTTACAGCTCAAGTCGGCAAGTCGGCCACAGCGGCACAGCCTCAAAAATCTGGAGACCCCATGACGGACAACAACCCCAAGACCAGCGCCATCGAAAAAACCTGCCACGACAACGAGTGCGTCGAAAAGATAGCTTCCCTGCCCACGGACCAGGCAACGCTCTTCAAGCGCTTCACCTACTGCCCCTACTGCGCGGAGGAGCTGGTCCTCATCTGCCAGAACTGCCGGGAGCAGCTGGACAGCACCGAATACAAGTTCTGCCCCTGGTGCGGCGTGAAATTCATCGACGACCAGGAGGAGAAGCCGAAGGTGAAGTAGCCCACGAAGGGTATCGGGTCCGGAGGGCCTGAGCCCGCCGCCCGCGCCGATGCCCCGGAAGGCCGGCCGGATACGGATCAGCCCACAGAGGATCACATATGACGCCTCGCGCGCCACTCGACCGCGGCCCTGCCGCCGGAGGAAACGTACCGATGAGCTCACTTGACCCCAAGCTCCCTTTGATTCAGAACGCCGGACTCGAAGGCAAGGTCGTCCTGGCCAGGGTGGACCATAACGTCGTGGAAAAGGGCGTCATCAAGGACGCCTTCCGCATCGACTCCACCTTCGGGCTTATCCACTACATAGCCTCCAAGGGCGGCTTCCCGATCCTGATGACCCACGTCGGCCGCACCAGGGACAAGAAGACCGGCCACATCAAGACCGGCCCCGGGACCTCGGTCGCGCCGGTCGTGCTCTACCTGGAACGCAAGCTTTCCGGCGGCTTCGTCGTGCCCGAACTGCCCGTCGACCCGGAGCTCGGCATCGTCTCGCTGGACCCCAAGTCCCTCGCGCCGCTGGTCGGGAAGCTCAAGGCGAGGGAGATAGGCGGCATCTACCTGCCCAACACCAGGTGGTTCGCGGGGGAGGAGTCCAAGGACGAGAAGACATCGGCCCTGGCCGAATCCCTTGCCGGGATAGCCGACCTCTACGTGAACGATGCCTTCGGCTCCTGGCAGCCTCACGCGTCCACCTTCGACGTGGCCGCGAAGCTCCCGCCGTACGCCGGGTTCCTCATGCAGAAGGAACTCTCGCACCTGGAGCTGGTCCTGCACCCCGAGCCCCCGTTCCTGGCGGTGGTGGCCGGGGCCAAGTACGACACGAAGATAGGCCCGCTCCTGAAGATCTACGAGAAGACCGATCACCTCCTCCTGGGCGGAGTCATCTACAACGCATTCCTTAGCGCCAAGTACGGCGTGAAGATAAAGGGCGTGGACGAGGAGGACGTGAAGCTCGCCCGCGATCTCGTGGAGAAGGACAAGACGGCCGGCAAGATCCTGGAGCCCGGCGCCCTGGTCGAGTCGCCGTCCATCGAGACCCGCGACCCGGCCCGGGGCCGCGTGGTGAAGACCAAGGACTTCAAGGAGGGCATGGAGTTCGGCTACTTCCTGGACGTGGCCCCCGAGTCCTTCGACTGCCCGAAGATCTCGGCCGCCATCGGCGGAGCCAAGACCGTGTTCGTGAACGCCGTCATGGGCCTCGCATCCCTGTACCCAGAGGGCTCCGCCCGGTTCTATTCCGAGGTGGGCAAAAACAAGGGCGCGAGGAAGCTCTTCGGCGGCGGGGACACCCTCCAGGAGCTCAAGGAACTCACCCCCGGGCTCTACATGGAGGCCATGGACGACGAGTCATACTACTTCTTCACCGGCGGCGGCGCGGTCCTCACAGCCATCGAGAGCGGGGCCTACGGCATCAAGCCCGTGAAGGCCCTCCTGGACAACGCCAAGTAGCTGACGGAACCCTTCGGGCGGCGTCCGGAGCGCCCTCCCTTCCCTCCGCAGGCTTCACCCAGATTACCCCGGCAGGCCGAAGGGCTTTCGGCCCGCCGGGTTAATTAATGTCGCAATCCTCTCGGCAAGCCCTTATGCCCCCACGCGGCAGACGGATTCCCGGCCCGCCGAAAGCGCCCCGGTCAGCGGGCGCCTCCATCGGCGATCCAGGCCCGGGCAAAATTCGACGGAGCCAGCCCTTGACCAACCCTTCGCCCCTTGACCAGTCCGCGACGTTTCCGGGTCCCGCCCTCTTCGAGAAGGCTTCGGCCATCGGCCGTCTCCTGAGGCCCCTGAGGCTCACCCTGGCCACCGCCGAAAGCCTCACCGGAGGCCTGGTCTCCGCCGCCATCACCTCCGTCCCCGGCAGCTCCGCCTATTTCCAGGCGGGTCTCAACACCTACTCCAACCAGTCCAAATACCGCCTCCTCGAGGTGCCCTGGGTGGTCCTGAACACGGCGGGCGCCGTGAGCCCGGAGTGCGCCCGTGCCATGGCGTCGGGCGCGGCCCGGCTGTTAGGGGCCGATCTGGGCCTCTCTACCACCGGCATCGCCGGCCCTGACGGCGGCACGAACGTGAAGCCGGTGGGCCTGGTCTACGTTTCCGCCTACGGCTTCGGCCGCCACGAGACCCGCAAGGAGATCTTTTCCGGGGACCGCCAGACTGTGGCCTTCCTGGCCGTGGACGCCGCCCTGGACCTCCTCGCGGGATTCCTGGAGAACCGCCCCGCCTGATACGTCATGCCCTCCGGGGCACAGCTACTTTCCCGAGACGTAATGACGTCTTCAGGCACCCTGACTTTCCTGAGACGACAGCCCTTCCGAAACGCCCCGAATCGCCCGAGGCTTCTGCCCTTCCGAAACGCCCCGGATCTCCCGAGGCGTCTGTCCTTCCGAAGCGCCCCAATAGCCCGAGGCGCCTGTCCTTCCGGGGTGTCATGGCTCCCTGAAGCCCCACATCCCGTGCCCTCCGCGCCCCGCGCGCTCTCCCGTCGCTCCTCCAAAAGCCTCGTAAGGTACAAAATCATCATGAAAGCCGGAATTATTGGCCTGACCGGTTCCGGAAGGGACACGGTGTTCCGGGCCCTCACGGGCCTCGAGACCGCCGCAGGCCTGAACGATCAGAGGCTGGGCGAGGCCCTGGTGGAGGACCCGCGCCTCGACTGGCTGAGTTCGGTCTTCAATCCCAAAAAGCACACCCCGGCCCGGGCGGAGTTCTTTCTGAGCCGCGCCCAGGGCCAGAACCAGACCGACTCGCTCAAGCTCTCCCTTGAGAAGGTGCGGGACGCGGACGTGCTTCTGGTAGTCCTCCGGAACTTCGATTTCCCAGGCGCCGATCCCCCTGATCCAGCCAGGGACGCCCGGGCAGTCGAATCGGAACTCCTGGTTACCGACTACCTGACCGTGGAGAAGCGCCTGGAACGGATAGCCGAGGAACGCAAGAAGGGCAAGAAGGGTGATCCGGCGGAGCAGGAGCTACTCGAACTCGCGAAATCCCTCCTGGAGGCGAACACGCCGCTCCGCGGGGAGGCGAGGATAGCGGCCGCGCCGCAACTCCGGGGATTTGGCTTCCTGTCGGCCAAGCCCGCGCTTCTGATCGCGAACTGCACCGACGACGGGAACGACTCGTTCCGGCTGGATTCCGATGCCCCCCAGCTGGCCCTGAGGGGATCGCTCGAGGCGGAAATATGCAGGCTCGATCCCGCCGAAGCCCTGGAGTTCCTGGCCGACTACGGCCTTTCCGAGCCGGGCCGGGCGAGGGTAGTGAAGACCGTCTACTCCATGATGGAGCTGATAAGCTTCTTCACGGTCGGCGATGACGAGTGCCGGGCCTGGACCCTGGGCCGCGGCGAGGATGCCCTGGCGGCGGCGGGGAAGATCCACACCGACATCAGGAAGGGCTTCATCAGGGCCGAAGTCGTGGCCTATGACGACTTCAGGGCCTGCGGAGGCTTCGCCGAGGCCAAGAAGAAGGGCCTTTTCCGCCTCGAAGGGAAGACCTACGTGGTGGCGGACGGGGACATCGTGCATTTCCGGTTCAACGTCTGAAGCACCTCCCCCGTCGGAGACCGCGGCCCGCTGACGGACACGGCTTGCGACGGACGTTGCGGTCGCGGACGCGCCGGTCGAGGACATGGCGGACGATACGAGTGGGCAGCCCGGCGGCCTTCCCCAATCCGCCTTTCGCGCCTTTTTGAGTCGTTTCGCGAGTTTCGCGGAACCGCCGTCCGACCGATCGGATCGGTCGGACGGATCCGCCCGAAATCTCCCTGATTCAAGCCTTTCCTCGCCTCCCTCCGCATCGCCTGCGCCCTCCCAGCGCCCGCCCGGTCCGCTCCGAACGGCCCACCGTAGCCCTGCGCCCGAAGCCGAGCCCGACGCTTCCGCTTCGCCTGCGGCGCCTCGGCGCGGCCGCGCTGTGGACAACAGGCCCGTTCCGTAGTAGAATTTGAGTGACCATTAAAAAAATTCGAGGATTCCACGTGGGTAAACTCCTTGTCATAGACGATGATCTGAGCCTTCGCGAGCTCCTGGAGATGATCCTCCGGACGGCCGGACACTCCGTCGAACTGGCCGAGGACGGGGACAAGGGCCTGGACGCGGCGCTGAAGGGGGACTTCGATCTCATCATCAGCGACATCCGCATGCCCGGCAAGAACGGCATCGAGGTCCTCAGGGCCCTCCGCACGGCCGGCAAGCAGACCAACCTAATCCTCATCTCCGCCTACGCGAGCGCCGAGACCGCCGTGGAGGCCATGCGAGAGGGCGCCCACGACTTCATCCCCAAGCCTTTCAAGCCGGTGGACCTCCTCACCGCCGTGGACTCGGCGCTGGCCCACCGCAGCGCGGACTCCGAGCGCCAGGCGCTCGCGGACATGGTGAAGCACAACCAGCGCTTCGGCGGCCTGGTCGGCGCATCCCCCGCCATGCTCCAGGTCTACGACATGATCAAGAAGGCCGCGCAGACCAACACCTCCATCCTCATCACCGGGGAGTCCGGGACCGGCAAGGAACTCGTGGCGCGGGCCATCCACTCCAACTCCGCCAGGGCGGAGGGCACCTTCGTGGCCATCAACTGCGGCGGCATGCCCGAACAGCTGGTCGAATCGGAGCTCTTCGGCTACAAGAAGGGCGCCTTCACCGGCGCCAACACCGACAAGCCCGGGCTCATGACCGTGGCCCACGGCGGCACGCTTTTCCTGGACGAGCTCGCGGAGCTCACGCTTCCGATGCAGGTGAAGCTCCTGAGGGTCGTGCAGGAGAAGACCTTCCGCCCGGTGGGTGGGAACGTGGAACAGGAGGCGGACCTGAGGTTCATCTCCGCCACCAACAAGAACCTCGAGTCCGAGATCATGGCCGGCCGCTTCCGCGAGGATCTCTACTACCGCCTGAACGTCATCAACATCCGCCTCCCCCCCCTGCGCGAGCGCACCATGGACATCCCGCTCCTCGCGCATTATTTCCTGGAGAAGTTCAGCGCCCAGCAGAACAAGGACGTCCGCAAGCTCTCCACCTACGCGTTGGACGTCCTCTCGCGCTACCACTTCCCGGGGAACGTGCGCGAGCTGGAGAACATCATCGAGCGCAGCGTCGCCCTGGAACAGTCCAACATCATCCTCCCCGACAGCCTGAAGCTCGCGAACTACAAGGAGGGCGGGGACACCACCGACTCCCCTCCCCTGTCGATGTTCCGGACCGCCCCGCCGCCTTTGCCGCCCGGGCCGGACCTCACCCCGGTCGCCCGGGAGACCGATCCGAACCGCTCGGAACTCCAGCTTCCCGTGGGCGGTATCGACGACGTGCTCACGAGCCTGGAGGGCTATTACCTCTTCAACGCCCTCCTCGTGGCGGGCGGGGCCCGGGGCCGCGCCGCGAACATGCTTGGCATAAGCCCCTGGCGGCTCCGGATGCGCCTGGTCGCCTACAGCCTCTCGGAGCTGAACCCGGTCGAGCTGGGCACCATCCCCCGGGACCGCTTCCCTCGGCCCACCGTGCCCGAGGAGATGGCGCCCTCCTGGAACGGCCAGGAACTCGTCCTGGACGACATCCTCCACTCCGTCGAACGTTACTTCATCAAGAAGGCGCTGGACAAGACCAGCGACAACAAGACCGAGGCGGCCACCCTCCTGGGGCTCTCCCGCCGCTCCTTCCAGCACCGGCTCGAAAGGACCAACTACGAGGCCATCATGGGGAGGTTGCCCGCCTCCTGACGGCCACGGCAAGCGCGAGCCCCGCCCGCGCCTTTCAGGCCCCGAGGCCTCCGAGCGCTGGCGTCCGCGGATCGGCTATTCCGGCCTGCGGATCCTCCCGGGATCTTCAGACCCAACGGCTCACTCCCAAGGTGATCATCTTGAACGCCAGCCTGAGCCTCACCCAGGCGATCTACGACGGCGAGATCGACCTTGCCTACTCCAAAAGCTCCGCGAGCATCTGCCGGGCCCTGGCCGAGGATCCCGGGGAGAGCTCTCGGCTCACCAGCCGCTGGAACCGGGTGGCCGTCGTGACCGACGGGAGCGGGGTGCCCGGCGTGGGGGACATAGGGCCCTTACCCGCCCTGCCGTACGTGGAGAAGAAGTCCGCCATCCTCCGCAAGCTCGCTGGCATCGAGGCCTTCCCTCTGGCCATAGACTCCAGGAACATCGAGGAGACCGTGAGGGTGGTTACGGCCCTCTCCCCGTCTTTCGGGGCCGTGAACCTCGAGGGGGTATCCGAGCCGAGGTGCCTGGACATCAAGAACCGCCTTGCCTCCGAGTGCGATCTCCCCGTTTTCCAGGACGGATCGGACGGCATCCCGGTCGTGTGCCTGGCGGCGCTCCTGAATTCCCTGAAACTCGTCGGCAAGCGGATCGAGAACGTCCGCATCGTACTGTCGGGCACCGAGGCCAACGGCATGCCGGTGGCGGAGTTCCTCTCCGCAGCGGGCGCGGGGGACATCATCGTCTGCGACCGGTCCGGCGCCATCCACAAGCGCCGTCCCGGACCCACGAACTGGGTCAAGGAGCGCGTCGCCATGAGCACCAACCCCCGCCAGGTGAAGGGCGGGCCCGCCAAGGCCCTGTCGGGTGCGGACGTGTTCGTCTCGCTCTCGGGCCCCCCGGTCCTGACCCGCGAGCTCCTCTCGTCCATGGCCCGCAACGCGATCCTCTTCTACCTGACGGACTGCACCCCGGATCTGTTCTCGCGCCCCGAGACCGACTCGGGCACCCCAGTCATAGCCACCACCTGCCCCGTGCTCCCCAACCAGCTCACGGCCTGCCTGGTCTTTCCGGGATTCCTCCGTGGCGCCCTGGACGCCAGGGCCAGCTCCGTGACCATCGCCATGAAGACCGCGGCGGCAATGTCGCTCGCGGACATGGTGCCCGAGAGCATGCTCGACTACGAGCTGGTCATCCCTCGCGTGCTCACGCCCGGGCTCATCCCGAACATGGCCAGGGCCGTGGCCGATGCGGCGGCCGCCTCCGGGGCGGCCCGCACGGCGCCGAAGGCGGTCGCCCGCGGCTGAGGCCGCAGGGGCGGGCGGAAAGCGGCGGGAGGCATGCGGCACGAAGCGGCGGCAAGCGGCACGGCGGGAACGTCCGGCGCGGGCAGGCGGGTCGCGATCCTGATGGGCGCCTACAACGGCGCCCGACACATCAGGGAGCAGCTCGACTCCATCCTGATGCAGGATCACGGCGACTGGACCCTCACGGTCTCGGACGACGGCTCCACGGACGGCACCCTGGAAATCCTGGACGCGTACCGGGAACAGTGGGGCCCGGAACGGCTCGCTGTCGTACGCGGCCCGCGACGGGGCTTCTGCAGGAACTTCCTGTCGCTCGCCGACAGGGAAGATCTCGCGGCGGACTACTTCGCCTGGGCCGACCAGGACGACATCTGGCTCCCCGACAAGCTGAGCCGCTCGCTCGCGCTCATCGCCCCCGCAGGGCAGGACGCGCCGACGTTGTACTGCGGGCGCACCGCCATCGTGGACGAGCACGACGTCCTCCGAGGGCTTTCCCCGCTGAGGAGCGCCCCGCCCCCTGAGTTCGCGAACGCCCTGGTGCAGTCGCTCGCGGGCGGCAACACCATGGTCTTCAACCGGCCCGCCAGGGAACTTATCCGCGTGGGGTGCGGACTGGATCCCGTAAGCCACGACTGGTGGGCTTACCAGGTCGTGACCGGCTCAGGCGGCCTCGCGGTCTACGACCCCAGGCCGACCGTCCGCTACCGTCAGCACGGGGGAAACGCCGTCGGAAGCAACATGTCCGTCGCGGGGCTTTTGAGCCGCGTCAGGAAGGCGTGGGGCGGGACCTTCCGGGAGATGAACGCGAAAAACCTGAGTGCCCTGGAGGCCGTTTCCGACAGGCTCACCGCCGAAAGCAGGGACCTGCTGGCCGCATTCTCCCAGCTCAGTCGGGGTGGCGGGCGCCTGAAGGCGATGAGGATCGTGCGGGAACACGGCTTCTACAGGAGATCGCTTTTCCAGCAGATGTCGCTGTATTTCGGGGTCTTCATGCGGAGAGTGTGACACGGGGCCACGCCCGACGCTACCAGAGATTTTTCGCCTTCCGCTACCGCCTTAAAATTTCCGTTACCGACTGCGAATCTCCGTTAACGGCTGCGAATCTCCGTTGCCGACCGCGTGTTTCCGTTTCCCCTGACGCCAGCGCATCTCCGTTGCCGACCACTGTTTCAACGGCCCGCGCCCGCCCATGAAATCATCCATCCTTGACGTCATGCCGCGAACAGCCCTGGCGATTCAACCGTCACATTCACGCTGTGCGGCGTGGCGTCCCTCGTCAGGAATCCGCCGAAGGTAATTTCTCCTGCCAGGTTCCCTGCGGCAGGTTAGCCGCTTTCCCGGTCTCAACGCAACTCTCTAGGTTGCGGCGGTAATCCTTCGGCTCGAAAAAGGCGATGCCCGCAGGGTCCGTCGCGTATTCGCCCCGGGCGCCCGACACGGAAAAGGCGAGCCTGTAGCCGTCCGGGAAATCGAGCCCGGCCTCGCCCAGGACCGATGTGGCGATTCCCGGCTCAAGCTTGCTCCCGGTCCAGACGATCCAGGCGCCTGCAGCCTTCTCGCAGGGGATGTTGCGGACGACCGCCCTGGCCCAGCCGTTGCTCCAGTGGAAGCCCGAGTAGAGGAAAGGGCTCGCGAATGTCCTGGCGGACATCACGTATGCCGCGATGCCGCTGTATCCGGTGAGATCGATCACGGGGGTTCCGGGCCGAAACCCGGAGAGGTCGCCTTTCCTCTTGAGCTGGGAAAGGAAGCGGGACTGGACGGGCGAGACCCTCAGCGTTCCTTCGCCCTCCCCGACCCTCA
>JAISFS010000098.1 GCA_031263485.1 Deltaproteobacteria bacterium
AAGATAGCCTTCGTGGTGGGCGAGCGCGACGTCGCGGTGGTGAGCGCGGGCGGCGGGGGCTACGCCCAGCTGACGGGCGGCCAGGGCGTGAACCGTCACCCAAGCTTCTCGCCGGACGGCCGCATGATAGTTTTCTCCTCCACCCGCGGGGGCAAGAGCCAGCTCTACGTTCTGGCCGCGAACGGCGACCGCCAGCAGCCGCTCATCCCGGAGTTCGCGGGCGCCCAGAGCCTCCCCTCCTGGAGTCCGGACATGCCGGAGCAGTGAGCCCTAAGCGGCAAGGCGCTGTGCGGGTCTGCGGCATGCCATGACAGGCCACGTGACGCGTCTGCCTCGACCGCGATGCGGCGACGGTGACCCTGACGTGCCTGCGACGGCACGTGTCAGGCCCGTGATCGACTGGGGGCCGCGGATCCGGACATTCCGGATCCGCGGCCCCCTGATTTTTGGGGGATATGAGGCTCAAGCCCCTGTGAAAAGTCCCCCAGAGGGCGTCAGGTTGAGGCGCACGAGGGAAAGGGCACTGGAGCGTGAGAGCGTGAGGGAGCAAGAACGCAAGGGCGGGAGCACAAGGGCGTGGAGCCCAGGGACGCAGTATATGTGACTCAGGGGTGCGTGGAATTGGATGCAGGAGCGAAGTGGAGTGAGACTCATGGGCGCAGTGGAGTGGGGCTCAGGAGCCGTAGGGGCGCTGTGGGATGGGGATGCGGGGAAGCAGTTGATTGTGGACTCGGGGGCGCAGTGGGGTGGGGCTCAGGGGCCGCAGGGGCGCATTGGGATGGGGATGCGGGGTGCAGTGGGATGGGGATGCGGGGTGCAGTGGGATGGGGATGCGGGGTGCAGGGATGGGGATGCGGGGCGCAGTGGAATGGGGGTTCAGAGCGGTAGTGGAATGGGATGCAGGAGCGCAGGGGTGCAAGAGTCCTGCTGTTTTCTGGCTCTGAAGTCCGCTCGGGCTCCAGGTTCCTTTTCAATGTCAACAACTTAAGGCAGAAATCAGCAGTTTCTCAGATATTTTCATCAATGATATCAGTTGCTTGCCAGACTCCGCTTATCTTAAGTTGTTGACATTGGGTTCCTTTTTGCGGTCGCGCAGGACGGGTCTAAGTTGAGCGCTCCAGCTCGAGAAAACCCTGGCGGATCTCGGGCCAGATCCCCGACAGCTTCGGGTTGGATGCCTTAAGCAGCATGAGTTCCGGCAGAAAGGCCCTCAGTTCGGCCCAGTCTCGCGCGTGCAGATGGATGCCCGCCAGCGCCCGCCGAGCCTCGCCGTTTTCCGGATCGTCTGCGAGCACGCTTCGGAAGGCCGCGGCGGCGGAGGCGTGGCTCTCGACGTTCAGGAGGAAGTACCCGAGGTTGAGTCTCAGGCGGCTGTCCTCGGGTCGCATCCTGGCCAGGCGGGACAAGAGCGGCACGGCCTTGCCGGTCTCCCTGCGGGCGGCCAGCTCCTTCACGGCCTGGAGCAGCAGCTCGGGGTCCTCCGGCCTCCCGTCGGGCTGACGCAGGGGAATCCGGAACGCGTGCCTGCCTCCCGGCGCCCTGAACGCGGCCGGCAGGGGTTCGCCGGGCTGGGTGAAGACGTAGAGGTCCGCAAGGCTCGTCTCGCCCCGGTCGTGGAAGGTCTCGGGGAAGCGGTGAGGGATGAAGCCCTCCAAACCGAAGGGCCGGTGGAGCTCCGCGGCTATCTCCCCCAGCCGGGGTGTCGATGCCGCCGGGTACAGGGCCACCGCGTACCTGGCCGCCAGCGAGAAGAGAAGCTCGAGTTCGTCCTTCACTTCGTCCGGATCGGGCGCAGGCGCATCGGCCACCCCGAAGCGCCGGGTGACGGCCACGCAGCAGCGCCTGGGGCCACTGTCGCCGCCCGGGCCGTTCGGATCCTCTTCAGGGAAGCAGTGGACGAGTCTGGCCGAGGCCGTTTCCCGAAGATCCAGCGGCGGCCGGTCCCCTCCCGGGAGCTCGGTCACGGTCGCGCAGCCGCATTCCTCGCAGAGCCTCGCCACCGCCTCGGACTCGAAGCGGGAGACCCGCCCGGAAGGGGCGTAGGGGAGCGGCAGCCGGGCGACGGGCAGGCTGAGCTCGCCTTCAGACGTAGAGATTGACATAATGGCCCTTCCCGTAGACTGCGGGTGGCACCTCGAAACCGGGCTCGGCTAATGCTTCGGGCTTGGGGCGTCGGTCCTTGCCCTTTCCGAAAATCTCGCCCAAAAGCTCCTCCCGCAGGTCGCGGGAGGAGGTCGCCTTGGTCGGCAGGCTCATGGTCTTGGAGGCGGAGACGGCGTTCATGGGAATCCTTTCGGCCCCGTCATGCGCTTAGAGCGCGCCGTTACGCGAAGCCCGGGCAAGGGCAGGGCGGCGGGGCCACGTTTCCGGGAAAGGACAATCAAGAATCGGGCCAAGTTTTTCGGAGGTTAGCAACTCAAGCGCTTGCAGGGCCCCGAGGGCTGTTGTCGGCATCCGCGCCATCCCCCCGAAGACATGTCGAATCCCTGGTCCTGGCGACCGGCTTCCTGAGTGGCTTTTGGGCTCGGGGCATCGAACTTGGCAAGTCACGTCTGCGGCCCTGACTGCCAATCCCTATCCTCTTTGCCTCTAATCTCCGGGGCTCTTGTCTCCAGGGCTCTTGTCTTCAGGCCTTCGCCTCCGGTCTTTAGCCTCCCGGCTATTTCCATTCGGGCCAATGTCACAAGGATTTCCGTTTCCTGATCTGGCCGTCTCGGGCCGCCTCAGGCCATGAAGCCAGCCGAAATCCCTTCAAGGCAGGGGTGTTCTGCCATCCCTGTGGACCTGCAGCTGGAACACGCCCCTGTGGACGCTTGCGCCCCAATCACGTGCAACCCTATCGTCGGCCCCAAGGTCGTCAACCCCGCCTGTGCTCTTGCGGGATGCTGCCGGAGGAACCGAAGGCCATCTCGTTCGGACAGAGGTACGCGGATCTCGCTGGCGTCAGACCGGTTACCGGCAACAGGAGCGGCCAGGACTGCCGGGTGGCGAAGGGTGGTGATGGAAAGCGATGGGAAGCGACTACGGGAAGTGTGCGCGTCTTCGGGACAAGCTGCGTCGAAGCCTCAGGATGGCCGGCCTGGCCGGCCTGGCCGTCCATTGTGGCTATCCGTGGAACCGATGACGCGACCGCGCGACTAGTCGACCACGGAGTTTGTCCGCGATGCTCGCGGATTGTCATGGATTATGGACCTTTACGAGTGTAAGATTTGGCGAGAGATCTATAACCGCGTTGCTTGCCCGTCAAGAGGACGGTTTCTTGCAGGTCATGCACACCAGGCCACGTATCCTGGCCGTCCGTGCCCTGTCGCCCGCCGGTTTTCACCGAGGACATCCGCATGAGGGCTACTGTCTCTTCCGGCATGCCCGTCTAACTCTGGATGCGGGCGGGATTCGCCGCCATTTTGACGGAACTGGCATTGTCCGGGGCGAAGCGCCTATTTTCGGAGGAATCAGATTTGAGGGGCATTCGGGACAGCCGTGCGGATGGCGCAGTCATGAACGCCATGACCGTCTTTTGGGACAGTCAGGCAGGCAAGTCCGCTATGATCCCCTCTCCGGGCAGAGGCATTCTGCCCCGGAAAGAACTTGGCGGACTTCCGGGAGAGCGCCTGAACCGTTTCTGGCGGGTGGGCCATGGGGCGTCAAGTTGGACGACCGGATAGATCAACCGTTATCGCGGGATATCTCCGTAGCCTTCCTGGACTGCAATCACCTGGTGTGGTTGGAAGCTCTTTCAGAGGGACATATTTCACGAGCGAAAATTAATGAGACAAAAATATATATTCACATATATTTTTTTCCTTCAACCAATACGATGATAGTTCAATGATTTGGATTTATAAAAATGATATTCAGGTAAGTATGGTTATTGTATATATGGAGCAATACCAGGCACACATTGACTCTAGTGAAAATTTTTACATTACATAATTTATCATATCTTCTCATCGGCGTAATAAGGGGTGGTAAAGACGATACCCGCTTCTCAGAAGTCCTTTGGTGGCGGGGACCATGGCGAGGAGGCGTCCAAGCCATCGCCGTAGAACTGCGGGATTTGCGCCGGGAAATCCACAGACCGCAGGGCTTCGACCATGAGGAAGACCCGAATGAATATCGTCATTGCCGACAGTTAGCGCCATTCAATTTTTGAAATTTTCGAAGTAGTCGAATATGAAGAGATTATGAGGAACGTTGCGCATATGTTCGAACAACAGCAGGAAACCCAGCAAACCAAGGATGGCCGCCAGGGATCCGGCGAGCAGCCGACTTCGACACCGCCGCAGGTAGGCGGTCAGGGCTACGCCAGGCCGTCGACCCATGCCCTGCCCCCAGATGGCCGTCAAGGTCCCTGCGGGCCGTTTATCTCAGCCCCGCCTTCAGGTGTACTTCACTGCCTTCGAGATGTCGCTGTCCCTGAAGTTGAATATGGAAGGCGCGACGATAAAGGCGGCGGTAGCCGACATTACGACAGAAATCGTCAACTACAAGGACGATCTTAATGATGATATCAACGGTGTCAATTTCGCCCTTGGGGACGAAATCCACACCATCAGGCAAGGCATTGACGCGACCAACGCCATATCAGAAGAAGTGGGATTGAACGGCCTTAAAGGCGAAATAAACGACGGCCTCAAGAGCGATAGGAATGGTCACGGCAAGCGCGTCAGCCTGCTCACGATGCTCTTTGGGATGTATTACTCCGGCGGTAATTAGTGAGAAAAAGATGACACCTTCATAATCTTAAATTTTTCCAGGACTCAATATGATGAGCGTTATGGTTAAAAATTTTAATTTAAAGATTATTCTCGATTGTCGTAGCCGTAACACATATGGATTAATAACCGAAACTCCTTGATTGTAGTGAAAATCCAGGCATTGTAGAATTTTTAACATTTGCCCACCGGAGTGATATTCTACGGTTTTTGCGGCGATCTTGATTGCCCTGTTCGGTTGCCATGTTTTTCAGAGCTTAAAGATCAATCAGATACCCGTACTGCCGGAATCGCTTAAGGCCTCGGGGGCTCAGGCGGGTCTTGCCTTGACGTCCACTCCTGCCTGACAATCCACCGCTTCCTTGGAGAGATGGTTTCCCCCCGGCGAATGCTTGCTTCCTGGCCGGCATCGCTGACATTGAGAGCCTGAGGACGAGCAGACCGGAACCAGGTATGCGGTCGCTCGCGGTGTTCAGGCAACGGCAACGACCGGACAGGCCGGGACTTTCAGGAGCGCATTGGTAACGGCGCGAGAGGGCCCTGTGCCGGGATTCCGGTCTGTCCGAAGCGGTCCGTTGGCTACCGGACAATGTCCGGTGACTCCAGAGGCAAAGGGGAGGACCGTCGCTTAAACGGTCGTGATGCGAAGCTCTAGTCACCCGTGGAGGCTGTCGCCCCCTCGCCCGGGGTGCCGCCTGTCCCGCTACTCGATGCCTCCTGGTTCCGTCGCAAGATCCTTGGGGTAGCCACGTCCTCGGCAGTAAAGCATCCGTGACGGGCTCTGCCGGTTAAATCGCGGGCTCGGCGGATGCGATGGCGTTGTCCTATCGTTCCCGTATAGACCATCGCCTTCTGGCTGAGGGAGGCGCCTCGTTCCGATGCCTTGCGGTTTTCCGACAACGGGTTCAGGCAGGGTTGCCGGGATGGCTCCGAGTAGAGGTTGTGCGAGCCTTAGTGGCCTCGCGCCCTTTGAGTTTTTGACTTTTGCGAAAACATTATATAAGATAGGATTATGAGGAGGTTAGTGAATATGTCCGAACAAGAGCAGGAAACCCAGCAAACTAAAGAGAGCCGACAGGACTCCGGCGAGTTGCCGACCCCGGCATCGCCCCAGGCAGCTCCTCAGGGCCACGGCGAGCCGTTGCCCTCGGCCTTGCCACGAGATGGCCATCAGGGTCCCGGCGGGCCGTTTATCTCGACCCCGCCCCAGGTGTACTTCACTGCCTTAGAGATGTCACTGTCCCTGAAGGTGAATAATCTTGATGCAACGATAAAGGCTGCAGTAGCAGATCTTAAGACAGAAATCGGCAACATCTCGGTCGGTCTGAGGGATGAAATCAACGGTGTCAAGTCCGCCCTGAAGGATGAAATCAACGGTGTCAAATCCGACCTGAAGGATGAAATCAACGGTGTCAAGTCCGACCTGAAGGATGAAATCAACGGTGTCAAGTCCGACCTGAAGGATGAAATCAACATCATCCGGCAAGACCTTAACGCTACCAATTCCAAATTGGAAGTGGGGTTGACCGGTCTCAAAGGCGAAATGACCGGCCTCAAAGGCGAAATGAACGGTATCGACAAGCGCGTCAGCCTGCTTGCGAAGTTCATGGGGATCTTTTTTTCGATTTTTGCGGCGATCTTGATAGCCCTGTGTGGCTGGATTTTTTTCCAGATCGGAAAGGGCAATCAGTTCCTCCTGTCGCCGGAGGCGGCTAAGGCCTCGGCGGCTCAGTCGGCTCCTGCCTTGACGGCGACTCCTGCCTTGCAACCACCCGCCTCCCCTGGAGAGACGGTTTCCCCAAGCGAACCCGCTAGCGCCCCGACCGGCACCGCAGGCCCGGAGAGCGCAAGGACGAGCTGACCGGAACCAAGTCTGCGAAGCATACGGCTTTCAGGCAACTGAAGCGGTCGGATAGGCCGGGAGTTCCAGAGCCGCTCAGGCAATGGCACGTGCCTGAGCGGCATCGGTACTCCAGTCTACCGAAGTGGGCAACTGGCTATCGGGCATGTCCAGCGACCCTTGAGACTAAGGGGAGGACCGGCGCTCGAGCGGTCGTGAAGCGAAGCTCAACCCGCACGGGGAGGTGGTCGCCTCCTCGCCTTAGGCGCCTCCTGACCCTGTCCCCGATTCCTCCTGATCCCTTCCTCTTCCAAGAACATGGGATGAAGCCAAACCTGAGGTATGTGTAAAAAGTATGAATTGGACTTCACGGAGACAACGCGCCTTTCCATTCAAGGGATGCCCCTAACGCATCTGTATTAGCCGTAGAGACGATATTTCGCCCAATCCGACATTGAAGCTCGGCCTGATTGATTAGGCGTATGCTTTTGCCCTTCTCTTCAGGCTCGGAGGGGCTTTTTTCATAGACCTCAAACCTTCGGTGAAAGGCTGTCGTGTCGGACTCTGACGGGAAAATCACGGGCTCGCAGGACGCCAGGACGTTGCCACACCGATCTCCGTGCAGGCCGTCGCTTTCTTGCTGAGGGACGCGCCTCGCGTTGATGCCGGACGGTTTACCGGCGACGGGATGGGATGGCGACAGGGATGGTGCCGAGAAACGGTAGAGGAAGAACGCGCGGCTTTGGGGCAGTCGCTCCAATGCCTCAGGCAGGAAGAAGGGCATGGCCACGTTTTGTCCGGAGGGCGAGCGAGTCAGCCATTTTCTCGCTCCGGCCAAGTGCCTGCGGGCCAGGGGTACTTAAGCCGGATTTTCAGATGGAGTGCCTGGACTTTTTTGGGTGGCGCTCACTGGGATATCAAGGGGAAGGCAGGGCCTGTCACCCCGTGCCGCTGAAGAGCCGCGGCTTGTCCTGACCGCAAGCTCACGGTGCGCCTGAAGCGAACTTCGGGACCTGCATCGGGAGGATCCCGCCTGACATCCGTAACGCCGTAGGCCCGCGTTTCGCCTTGGGCCCGGAAAAACGGAGAACTGGGCGGGGAGAGGCGCAAGCCGTTGCCGGAAGACTTGGGACGTGTGCCGGGAGTCCCAGTGCCGCCGGGCTTTGACCAGACGGAAGAGGGGAACGGGTCCCCGAAAGGTTTTCGGAACAGAGACCGAGGCCTCATATTATAGCTTGTTTTATTAGATAACGGCTTATAGTATTCATTATATGAATCAAGATATATGTCAATGCGCCAATTGAGCTTGCCCGACCGCAGCGGGGCGGCTATAATGCCGCAAATGCAGAAGCGGCATTTCAGGCGGCAACGCCTCCGGTTTGCCCTGAAATCCCTCCCTCAACCTTCTCCTCCAACCTTTCGGAACCTCAATGCGAGCTGCCCAGCCTTCCGCCTCCCCGCGGCCCGTGCCCGGCCCACTCGGCCTTGCGCCGCAGGCGCTTTACGAATCGTCCGTTTCCCGGCCCGCGCCGCCGGTCACCCGATCATCCGAACCGCGGCCAGCGTCCCGCCCAGGCGTCCCCCGTGTTTAGGAAGGTGGCGGTGGCCAACCGCGGGACGATAGCCGCCCGACTGGTCCGGGCCCTGGCCGGGCTGGGCGTGAGTTCCCATGTCCTGTGCTCCGAGGCGGACAGGGACTGCCCCTACGTGGAGGCGGCAGACGGGTTCACCGTCATAGGCCCCCCTCCGCCCAGGGAGAGTTACCTCGATGGCGGGAAGGTGGCGGAGGCGGCCTTGCGGGCCGGATGCGATGCGGTGCATCCCGGCTACGGATTTCTGGCCGAGGATGCCGGGTTCGCGCGGCTTTGCGGCGAGAAGGGACTCGTGTTCATCGGGCCCTCTCCGGACTGGCTCCGGATCATGGGCGACAAGGTGGCCTCCCGCGACCTCATGCGCGAGAAGGGCCTGCCCCTCTGCCCTTCCACCGGCATCCTGGAAGGGGATGCGGAGGCCATGGCCCGGGAGTGCGAGTCCCTGGGCTTCCCGCTCCTCATCAAGCCCGCGGGCGGCGGCGGCGGGATCGGGATGATGCCGGTACTCTCCCCGGACAGGCTCCTCCATGCGTTAGAGGCCGCGGCCAGCCAGGCGGAGCGGGGTTTCGGCCGCCGCGACCTCTATGCGGAGAGGCTCCTGGTCTCCCCGCGCCACGTGGAATTCCAGGTGGCCGCCGACGGCAAGGACGCCGTGCATCTCCACGAGCGCGACTGCAGTGTCCAGCGCCGCCGCCAGAAGGTGGTGGAGGAGGCGGGCGCGCCGGTCATCCCCCGGGACCGGCTCGCGGCCATGGCCTTCAAGGTCGCCGGGATTCTGGGCGAATGCGGCTACGATCACCTGGGCACAGTGGAGACGCTCTATTCGCCGGAGACGGGCTTCGGCTTCTTGGAGGTGAACCCCCGGCTCCAGGTCGAGCACGCGGTGACCGAGGAGGTGACCGGGACGGATCTGGTGGAGCTCCAGCTCAGGATCGCAGCGGGAGAAAGGGTTTCCGCCCTTCTCCCTTCCCCGCCTCCCCTGTCGGGTCACGCGATCGAGTGCCGGATCTACGCCGAGGACCCCGTGAGGTTCCTGCCCTCCCCGGGTCCGCTGAAGGTCTTCAGGCCGCCGGAAGGCGAGGGCGTACGCGTCGAGACGGGGTTCAGGGAGGGATGCGCGGTCACGCCCTTCTACGACCCGATGATAGCCCAGGTGATCGTCCGGGCCGCTGACCGCCCGAAAGCTATGGATCTCATGTTCGAGGCCCTGGGGGACTTCGCGGTGGAAGGCGTCAAGACGAACATCGGGTTCCTGAGGGCGCTCATGCGGCACGGGCCGTTCAGGGAGGGCAAGGCGCATACCACCATGGCCGAGGAACTCGTGAAGACGAAGGGTTACGAGCCCCTGCCGTAGCCGCGCGGCCGGGCACGATGTCCGGAAGCCGGATGCGGTGAAGGGCCGGGCTTAGGGGAAGAAGCGCGGGTCCCGGAGGAACCTGCCAGGATTTCCGCCTGCTCGGGCGCGGCTGAAGGGATTGGGTTTTGGCTCCGGGTCTGATTTTGACGGAGCCGAGCGGCTATCTGGCTCGCCCCGCTTTAGACTTCCGCCCGGCTTCGCCCCGCTCCGGGCTTTTGGGCTCCCCGGACATCAGGCTCTCGGTCTCTCCAGACTTCCGGCCCTGCAAGCTTTCGGGTTCTCCGGACTTCCGGCCCTTCAGGCTCTCAGGGCTCCCCGGACTTCCGGCTCTCCTGCTCTCCGGTTTTCCGGCTTCCCCGGCCCTTCAGGCTCTCAGGGCTCGCCGGGCTTCCGGCTCTCCGGCTCTCCGGCTTTCCGGCTTTCCGGCCTCCCCGGCCTTCGGCTTCCGGCGTGAGGCCTTCAGGCCTTTTCGGACCTCAGGGACCACAAAAGGACCTTCATGCGCAAGATAGACTTCCACTCGCACTCGACTTTCTCGGACGGGACCCTGGAACCCTACCAGCTCGTTGCCGCCGCCGCCTCCGCAGGCCTGGCGGGCTTGGCCCTGACAGATCACGACACGACGGAAGGTGTGGAGCTGTTCCGGGAGGCCGGGAGCCGCAAGCGGGGCTTCCTGGCCTTGGGCGGCTGTGAGCTGTCCCTGGATTTCAGGGGCACCACGCACCTTTTGGGACTCGACGTCTTGCCCGAAGGTTCGAGGCCTTTGGATCTGGGGTTCCTGCAGAGGTTCCGCGAGGAGCGCAACGAGGGCCTCTACAAGGCCCTGGAAGCTATCGGCAAGCCGGTCTCCCGGGAGAGGGTCATGAGCTTCTCCGGGACAGGGCAGACCGGGAAGCCGCATTTCGCCAAGGCCATGATCGAGGCGGGATGGGTCTCGGCCAGGCAGGAGGCGTTCGACCTCTACCTCGGGCTGGGCAGGCCCGCGTACGTGAAAAAAAGGCGTCTGTCGCCCCCGGAGGGCATCCGGCTGATGCTGGACTCCGGGTGGTGCCCCGTGTTGGCCCATCCGATCTCGCTCGGGCTGCCGCTTTCTGAATACCCCGAGATTCTCGCCGACTGGAAGGCCCGGGGGCTCGTGGGGCTCGAGGTCTGGCACCCCTCGCATTCCCCGGAGGTTTCCGAACGTTTCAGGCTTATGGCCAAGGAGACGGGGCTCGTCGCCACCTGCGGCTCCGACTATCATGGGGCCAACAAGGACGTGCCCCTGACCTGGACGCTTGAGTACAGCCCGCTAACCTGGGACACCTTGGAACGCCTCCGGGACGGGCTTAGGGAAAGGCTCCCGGCATAGCGGCCCTGCCCCGTCCCCGTCCTGGGCGCCAGCGACCCGTTGCCGTTGGCTAAGGCCGAAGCTTGATGCCGCCGCTTCCGGTCTGGACCGTTTCGCATTAAGATCTGGACCGGGACTGGAAATCTGTGTCCGCCCGGAAGTCCTGTGCGGGGCGGGCCTAAAGATTAAGCGGGCCGGGCGATCCCTCAGAGGGGAAACGCGAAGCTTCAGGCAGGGATGATTTGCGTTGCCCGCCACGTCGGACCGGGCTTCAGGGTGCCGAGGCGAGCGGTGACTTCGGCGGACATAGGCCGCCACATCAGCGGCAAACCAGATCGTTTTTGGCGGCCTTCGGTTGCTTCAGGTCGTCTTCGGTCGTACGAGGCCGCCATCTCTCGTTTCGGTCTCCTTTTTCGACCGCTTCTGGCCGTCTTCGGCAGCCTGATGTCGCCTATTTGCCGCTTCGGTCGCCTTTGGCTACGGGCCGCCTTGGCTACGGGCCGCCTTCGGTAGCCCGATGCCGCCTTATTGGCCGCTTCGGTCGCCTTTGGCTACGAGCCGCCTTCGGCTACGAGCCGCCTTCGGCTACGGGCCGCCTTAGGTAGCCTGATACCGCCTTATTGGCCGCTTCGGTCGCGTTAGGCTACGGGCCCGCCTTAGGCTGCCTGATGCCGCCTTATTGGCCGCTTCGGTCGCCTTGGCCGCTTTGGGGGACGCCTGAGTCCTCTTCGGGCCGCCGGAGTTCGCCTGTTGCCGCTTCAGGCGTCTTAGATCGCCTCTGGCCCCTTAAGCCGGACGCGGCTTTCTGGGGACCCGGACGACTGAGGCGGCCCGAAATCCCCGCGGAGGACATTCCCGCGCCGCACCGGTTCCTCGGCGGCGCGAGGGCCCCGTGACCGGGGCCTCATGGGCGCCCCCGTCCATTGAGGGCGCAGGCACAGCCAGGACGGCCCTCGGGAAAAACCTTGGCCCCGGGTCGCTACGAAAGGAGAAAGCCGCATGTCCGACAAGTCCGGTGTGAAGGTCTTGGGGCTCCACATGAGCCCCAGGGCGAGGGGGAGTTCCGCCCGCCTCCTGGAGAGCTTCGCGGCAGGGGTGAAAAGGGCCGGGGCTGAATACGCGTCGGTCTCGGTCTCGGGGTTGGACATCAAGGGCTGCAGCGAGTGCTACCGCTGCGGCGAGTCGGGGGTCTGTGCCGTAGACTCTGACGACATGGGCAAGTTCTACGCCGCCTGGGAGGAGGTCTCGGGCTGGGGAGAGGCGGGGCTTTCCCCGAGGATCGTGATAAGCACCCCAGTGTTCTTCTACGACATGCCCTCCCAGGGCAAGGCGGTGTTGGACAGGAGCCAGGCATTCTGGGTCCGGCGCTACGTGCTGGGGATGAACAAGGACGGCATCCCCGGCGCGAAGGGATTCCTCCTGGCCTGCGGGGCCACCAAGGGCAAGGACCTGTTCGTGCCCGTGACCTTGGCCGTGAAGTACCTCTTCGATGCCATCGGTTTCCCCAAGAGCTTCCAGTCCCTGACTTTCCGCCAGATCGAGCGCCCCGACAAGTTCAGCCAGGAGCAGCTGGCCGAGGCGGAGCGGGCGGGCTTCGAGTTCGCCCAGGCGTGACGGCGTAAGGCGATCGGCCTCAAGGTACCGGAGCGGCTCTGCCGACGCGTATCCGGGCGGCAGGCGAACGGAAGGCCTTTGGCGGACGCGGACCTCCGATCTCGCTCGGCCGATGCTGGCTATGCGACGGGAAGCGGCTTTCGGCCTCTTGAAGTGCAGGCCTGCAGGCTTGCTTGCCTGATGCCCGCAATCCTGCCGGAAACACGCATGATAAATGACGCCGGAACTCGCAGGGGCATGGCCTGCCGGTTCCGGCGTCTTCGCTTTCTGACTCGATGGCGCGGCCCATGGCCGCCGAGGGCTGATGTCTACGGGCCGCCGAGGGCTGATGTCTTCGGGCCGCCGAGGGCGGCATCATCCTTGCCGATGATGGCGGCTTCGTTGCCGCGGAGGGCGGCGGGACGCACTGTGGGGCCATGCCATCGGCCGACCGGGGCCGTCCGGCCTAAAAGGGGCCCTTGCCCGTGGCCATGGTCTCCTCGGCTACGGCCTTGCACCGCTCGCAGGGCTCGTGGGGGAGGGCCGCGAAGACCTTGGGACCGGCCAGCCCCGAAGAGGTCCGGATCAGGAGCACTCCCGGGCAGTCCGGGCAGTCCCTCAAGCGCTCCTCGCGGCGCTCGTCGATGTATGACGGCCAGTCGGGCTGGGTCGCGGGATCGGCGGGATGGCTGTCGTAGAAGATCCTGCGCTCGCGGGAGAACCAGCCGTCCTTCAGGGGCGATCCGGTCAAGGCCGGGTCAGGCGGCCCGGAACGTTTGGCATGCACGAAATCCGCCAGGCCCTTCACGTAGTCCAGGGTCCTTTGCGGGGTGCGCGGCGGGCCGTCCTGGGGCATGGGCTCGCGGACCTTGGTCCAGTCCAGCCCTGCCATGGACAGGATGATGGCCAGGTTGGTGTAGGGGAGGGCGCCCTGGATGGCGTAGCCGCCTTCCAGGACGGCTATGTCCGGGCCTATCTCCTGGGACATCTCGGCGTAGCCCAGGGCCGTGAGCGCCATGCTGGTGATGGGGTCGGTGAAGTGGTTGTCCTGGCCGGCGGAGTTGATGACCAGATCCGGCTTCCACTCGTCTAAGATCGGCCTCACTATCTCGCGGGTCGCCAGAAGGAAGCCCTCGTCCCCGGTCTCCGGGGGGAGCGGGATGTTGACCGTGGCTCCCCAGGCACGGGGGCCGCCCAGCTCTCCCGGCGCCCCGGTACCGGGATAGAGCGTCCTGCCGTCCTGGTGGAGGCTGATGAAGAGCGTGTCCGGATCGTGCCAGTAGATGTCCTGGGTCCCGTCCCCGTGGTGGCAGTCGGTGTCGACTATCGCCACGCGCCTGTAGCCGTAGTCCCGCCTCAGGCGCTCGATCATGATGGCCTCGTTGTTGATGTTGCAGAAGCCCCTGCCCCCGTGCACCACCTTGCCCGCGTGGTGCCCCGGGGGCCTCACCAGCGCGAACGCCTTCTTCGCCTTGCCCTCGGCCACGAGCTTTCCTGCCGTTATCGCGCCGCCCGCGCTTATCATGTGGGGGAGGGCGGCCACCGCGCGGAGCCCGAGGGGGAAGAAGTGCGCCCTCTCCGCGTCTTCGTCCAGGGCCTTCTCGGGCCGGTACTCCTCGATCTCGGGGAGATCGAGCACCCCTTCCTCGCGAAGCTGGTCGTGGGTGTAAAGGAGCCTCTCCTCGCGTTCCGGGTGCGAGGGCGAGATGGCCCAGTCGTAAGCCGGGAAGAAGATGAGCCCCAGGTTGACCGGTCCTTTTTCCATGGCCATCATGGCCTCCGGGTGCGGGACGCGACGCGTCGTCTGGCGCCCCGCGCGTGGCGCCGACGCAAGTGGACGGCCCCGCGCGTCAGGGCCGCGCGGCGGTTACGGGAGGGTGCGCTTTACGGGGATTCTAAGGTCCCTCCTCTTAAAATTCAAGAAGAGACGCGGGCAGCGGACGCTATTCCGGAGGAGCGGATGCCTGGGCGCGGGCGCCGAATGGGTCGGTCCGGAGTGGCGGAGCCGACGGGAACGTAAGGGACGGGCTCGAAGGGGTTTGAACGGCGGTGCGGACGCCGGAGGGACGGGCCGGGGTACGGGTCCAGGTCATCGGCGTTTCGGCGGTCGGGCCCTGGGTTTTCCTTTGCCTCGGCTCCCCTGGCGGGAGGCGCCGGAAAGGAGGTGGCGTCGGGGAAGCCCGCGTTCGCATGCGGCGTTAGGGGAGCTGCGGGAGGCGTCCGGGGCACCGTGAGGACGGGGCGCGTGACCGGAACTGTCGGCCCGCCATGAAGGCCAGGACGGCTCGAAGGTCGTGTCCCCGTGTTGCCTGCAGGCTGAAGCGGCGCGTTCCTGCAAAGAGGACGGCTGTGGCTGGAGATCGGGTTATTTCAAACGTTAATGTCTGGAAAATCCTGGAAGATTAGCAAAAATGCGGAAGTTGGTTGAATAATTAAGGATTAAGGACTGATTTTGGCTTAAAGTCACGTTAGGGTAGGTTCGCCCTAGATCGGGTCGGGGAGGGAAGGCTCGCTACGGCGGGTTTACGCAAGATAGTGGACGGACGGTACTTCAGGAGGCTTTTTTGTGGGATGGGCAGGACTTTCGCGGTCTCCTGCAAAATGCTCCGGGAGCTTCTCCGCAGACTCGGCAGGGTTCCGGGAGCTTCTCCGCAGACTCCTGCGGCATGGTCCAAGAGCTTCTCCACAGACTCATACGGCAGGGCTCCAAGAGCTTCTCAACAGGCTCGACAGGGTTCCGGAAAGCCTCAGGCAGGAAAGCCAGAAAAGCTACCATGGGCAATTATGGAGGTTCGCGCTTCTGCCCTCCCCGGTTCCGGAGCGGGCGCACGTTTATGGCCTCCCGGGGCTCTGATCCGCGCCCAAAAAGATTTGCAGCGCAAGGCCCGTTCTGATATCTTAACCCCTGCGGCATTGCGCCGTCATAAGCTTCCCCCAGAAAAACCAGGCCTTTTTCAAGCCTAAGATCCCTGGCCCAAGCCGCCGGAGGCTATCATAATGGAACATCCAGTAATGCTCCTCGTCTGGATCCTGGAGAAGGTCGGGCTGGGCCATTTCGCCCACGCCTACCCGCACCTCGTCTACACCTGGTTCTTCGCCCTGATCCTGATCCTCATCGGATGGCTCGCCGGACGCAGGATCACGATGGTCCCCGGGCGGCTTCAGGTGCTCTTCGAGTTCATTGTGGACACGATGTACAAGTTCCAGGAGGGCATCATGGGCAAGAGGGGCATGGTCTTCTTCCCCATGACGACCACGCTCATCGTCTTCGTGTTCTTCTCCAACTTCAACGGCCTCATCCCCGGCTCCTTCGCCCCCACCTCGAATCTGAACACCACCATGGCCTTCGCGCTCATGATCGTGTTCCTCACCCACGTGATGGGCTTCAAGGTCCACGGGGTGAAGTACGTCAAGCACTTCCTCGGGCCCAGCCCCTTTCTGGCGCCTCTGATGTTTCCGGTGGAGATTATCAGCCATGCCGCGCGGGTCGTCTCCCTCTCCTTCCGTCTCTTCGGCAACATCCTGGGCGAGGACCTCGTGATAGGGGTCCTCATGATGCTGGCCGGCCAGTATTTCGTGCCTCTCCCCATGTTTTTCCTCGGGCTCTTCACCGGCTTCCTCCAGGCCTACATCATCTCGCTCCTTGCCATGGTCTACATCGGCGAGGCCATGGAAGGGGAGCACTGATCCCGTTTCGATTTTCCTTGGCTGGGGTTGCGTCCTCGGCAGCCAGGGTCACCCTGGCCATCCCGGTCCATCTTCCGAACTCACCCGAGCCTCCGTCCGGCGTAAGCCCTGGGGGCGGCTTAAGCCTCTGGATCCGGCTTAAGCCTCTGGATCCGGCCTATGCCTCTGGATCCTGCCCAAGCCCACGGATCCGGCCTAAGCCTCTGGATCCGGCCTAAGCCCCAGGATCCGTCCTAAGCCCCAGGATCCGTCCAAAGCCCACGGATTCGGCTTAAGCCTCTGGATCCGGCCAAAGCCCTTGGGGCTTAAGCCCCTGGGTCCTGCTTAAGCCCGGGATCTGGTAGTTCCCTGTTTCCGGCGCATGCCCGGAACCGGCAAGATCCCAGGGCTGGGCATCTGCCACTTTCCGGAGAAAAGCCCGGTCCCCGGCAAGAGCCTTGCTCCGTTCGCGAGCGGCTTCCGGAAGACGGCCTTGCTTTTCTTCAAGAGTTTCCACCGGGGACCGCCGCCCCCTTAGGCGGCCCCCCCGCGCCACACGGATCCAACAAGGGAACTACCCCTCGAAGGAGGACCGCCTCATCATGAAAAAGATTGCCCTCTTCTCCGTCGCGTTTCTGGGCGTCCTCATGGCCGCCGGAGTCGCCATGGCTTCCGACGAGTCCACCGCGGCTCTCGCGGTGCTCGGCAACGTGGCCCTGGCCGCCGGCCTCGGCATCGGCCTAGGCGTCGTAGGCCCCGGCATCGGCCAGGGCCTCACCATGTACGGTGCCCTGTCCGGCATGGCCCGCAACCCCGAGCAGACCGGCACCCTCCGCGTCTACATGCTCATCGGCCTCGCGCTCATCGAGTCGCTGGCCATCTACGCGCTCGTGGTAGCCCTCATCCTGCTCTACGCGTTCCCGTTCAGCGATACGGTCATGAAATACCTCGGCGCCTGACGGGTCTCTGCTCCGTCCGCCTGCCTTTCCGGCGGCTCCCCGGGCTTTCGGGGGGCCGCCTTGTGTTTGGGGGGCGCGTTCTGTTTGGAGAGCGTGTTCTGTTTGGAGAGCGTGTTTGGGGGACGCGCGTTACCGTCCGGAGGCGCGTTTTAATTTTGTCCCTCGGGCGGGGGTCGCCGGGCTCGGGATCGCGTCCCGGGTGCGCATGCGCCGTTCGGCTCTTGTCCCGGGACCAAGAAGCCTGTAAATATGCCGGTAGCCGGAAACGGCACTGCAGGGACGACTGGGATTGGGGCATGCGCCAAGGTCGTAGTGTCGGCCCGTCATGGCCTCTCGGCCTGCGAGTCCGACCCTCATGACCCCATCATGGCAAGTGAGCCCCGTCCCTGACTCGCCTTTACCTCCATGTATATCTGTTTGGCCGGCCTTCCGGCCCTTTCGGTCCTTTGTCGGCCTTTCCGGCCATTCCGGCCCGCCCGGACGGTGTCCGGGCGGCCTAGCGACACTTTCGAGGCGCCTTCGGCAAGGAGGCGCCTGACGGAGCCTTGCCATGAAGCTGGAGCTGTTCCCTGAGGACATCAGGGGCTCGATCCTCCCCGCTCCGGGGGGTGATCTCCGCTACGACTGCCTGAAATGCGGGGGGAGCTTCCCGCCGGACGCCCTCCACTACGTCTGCCCCTCCTGCGGGGGGCTCCTTCTGTTGGAGGACCACGCCGAGGACAGGCTGCTGTCGCGGGACGGGACCTGGTGGCGGAAGCTCTTCGACTACAGGCTCATGTCCAACGTCCAGGCCTTGAGGGGGGTCTTCTGCTACCACGAGTTCCTGGCGCCGATCATCCCCCTGGAGGACGTGGTATTCCTGGGGGAGGCCCACACCCCGGCCGTGAAGGCCCCGCCGGCTCTGGAACGGGAGGTGGGGGTCCCCTTCCACGTGAAGCTGGACGGCCTGAACCCTTCCGCCTCCTTCAAGGACAGGGGCATGGCCGCCGCCTTGAGCTTCGTCAAGTATCTCGCTCGGACTCAGGGGAAGTCGGGGGTCATGGCCGTCTGCGCCTCCACGGGCGACACCTCGGCCGCGGCCGCGCTCTATTCCGCGAGCCTGGGCGGCATCGTCAAGGCCGCGGTGCTCCTCCCCAAGGGTTACGTGACGCCGCAGCAGCTGAGCCAGCCCCTGGGCGCCGGCGCGGGGGTCTTCGAGCTTCCCGGGGTCTTCGACGACTGCATGAAGGTGGTCGAAAAGCTCTCCGAGGACTACGAGGTGGTGCTCCTGAACAGCAAGAACCCCTGGCGGGTCCTGGGCCAGGAGTCCTACGCCTTCGAGGTGTGCCAGCAGTTCGATTGGGAGGCGGGAGACCTGATGCTCTTCGTGCCGGTGGGGAACGCCGGTAACATCACCGCCATCCTGGGCGGGCTCATGAAGCTCCATCGCGCCGGAGTGATAGCCAGGCTCCCCCGGGTGACGGCGGTGCAGTCCGAGTGCGCCAATCCGGTCTTCAATTATTATCACGCCGGCCCGTCCGAGCGCGCCTACGCGCCCGTGAAGGTGCGCCCGTCCGTGGCCCAGGCGGCGATGATAGGCGACCCGGTCTCCTTCCCGAGGCTGGCCAGGCTGGCCGCCCGGTACGAGGAGGTCAGGGGCCCCGACGCCTTCCAGGCGGTGGAGGTGACCGAGCAGGAGATAATGGACTCCATGATCCTCGCCAACCGTTCCGGGCTCACGGTCTGCACCCAGGGCGGCGAGTCGCTGGCTGGCCTGCGGGCGGCGCTCAGGGCGGGCCTGGTCGCCCCCGGAGAGACCGCGGTCCTGGACTCCACCGCCCACGCGCTGAAGTTCATGGAGTTCCAGAACGCCTATTTCCGGGGCGAGCTCGCGGACGGCTACGGTGTCGTCTCCCGCCCAGAGAACGTGAACGCCCCGCGCTCCGTGGAACTCGAGGGGATAGCCCTCCCGGCCCAGGGCAAGGCGCTCTCGCCTGAAGAGAGCCGGATCTTCACCGAAACCGCCGCGAAGGGGATAGCCTCAGCCTTGGGGCTTTCCTCCAAGGCCTGAACGGGCCCGGGACGTCCATCGTACCGGGCGGCACATTGCCCAGTTCTCCCGGCGTGAGGAGTCCCGTTCCCTGAGTCTCCGCTGGACCAAGATAGGCAATATGTTGTAGCACCCCTGGCGCTAAGGCAAGGCTGGAAGTCAGCCAATGAGATAACCGATTTGGGGCGCCTCAGATCGGAGCTCTCGGCAGACCGCGCCGGCGAATCGTGGCGGGCTTAAGGAGGCGCCACGCGCGATGATACGTGGCAGGAGTCCTTGGCCAGGGATGCCGCCCCTGGAGAAGGAGAAACGTCTGGGTCGCCAGAGAGACCGTTGCCGGGAGTATTCCTGAAGCCATAGGGTGGCGACTCGGGCTCCGAGGTTGATGCCGTCGGCTTGTCGATGGAAAGGCGCGAGTGGATTTCCTCCGGAGTTGGCGGCTCGTCTGAGGATGCCAGCCGCTTGTCCGTCTCCGGGCCGTTTGCGGCGGCCTCCCTGAGCGCCGTCAGATTCCGCGGTTCCTGTCGCATGTCCCTCCTGAGCTCCCCGATCAAAAGCACAAGGACCTTCGCGGCTTTCGGGCGCTTTCCATTCCGGCGCTGTCCCCTTCGTTATTTTCCACCGGAATCAGCCCGCAAGACATGGCATGGTCAGCAATCCAGATATCGTTTTAGATGATGGGGGGGGTCTTGTCTTTCCGAGAATAGACGGATCACGCTGAAATATTTCGCGGAATCCACACTCATTGGGATAGCTCTGACAACTGACATTACTGCTTGGCTCGGCTTCAAGGATGAAAATTGTTTTTCTGACTTCTGGCGGACGATGGCTTTAAATATAACTTCAGATGTTTGTGTCCAGCATGGTTACAGGGGAGAAGTCATAATTATTTGCCAGTCTGCGATTGACCGCCCCTGATGGCATCAAAGAAATCTTCCGGGAAGGGTTCTATCAGATCAAAAATGAAGGCTATGTTATCCTCAACGGGAGCCCTCAATAATATGTCTTGGTCACGGAAAAACATAATGAGTTCCTTGGATTCTATTCGGAACTCTTTGGGCAACTTGACGATTTGACCTTCGTCTGTTTCCAAAACAGGGGTTTTGAAGCAATCCTGCAAGTCGGCATTCTTGGTATCTGAGTCGTTCATATCACCCACCCACCACAGAAAATCCACGCACCGTCTGTGACAATGTCAGAAAAGAGATCGTTTCATGCGATGTGATGCCGACGGTCGCCATGAACGTAACATGAGGATAACATGAGGAATGTATGTGTAAAAAGTGTAAAGAGAATTTCGCGAAGACAGCTCGCTTCTCTTTTCTAAACAATGCCTCTAACGTAGTCTGGGATTGGCCAGAGAATCAAAATTTCATCCACTCTAGCAATGAAGTTAGGTTCGATTGGTTGACGGCTTTGCTCCTCTCTTGAGGTGCGGAAGACATTTTCACAGATCGCATGAGGAAAGGGAAAAGAAATCAGGCGGGTCCCAGCACGATTTTATCGTCTTCACGAAAAATCAACAATTCCTTAGATTTAACATGGAATCGTTTAGGAAACCTGAGGATCTGTCCCTCATCAGTTTCTAAAATACGGACTGTCACATTGTCTGTGTCATCGGTCAGCTTGGCGTCCATGTCGGCACCCTTAACGTCCATGTCGGCCATGTCTGCCCCCTTCGCGTCCAGGAGAAATTCTGAGATTAAAAATGATATGACGGAACCGTAATAAGTCAAAACTGCAACCCGAGGCTGGCATCGGCCACTGGTCATTAGCCTCGGAGAGGCTTAAAGGTAGACAAAACGTACCAATTATAGGGGCATGATTTCCTGGTCGGCCTGATTGGACCTCCGTTGCCCCATCCAGCACTTAATCATGAATCCCTTGCCGACTTATTACGGTGGCGTCAT
>JAISFS010000253.1 GCA_031263485.1 Deltaproteobacteria bacterium
TCCGCGCCCTCACGGGCACCGTCGCGAGGGAGAAGGCGGCCATGGGCCTGTTCGTCACCCTGGCGCCCCCCACGATGGCGATGACGTCCGAGGCCGCCGATGCTGGGCACTACACGTCCCCCGGAACGTCCCGCGCCGCGGACCCGATACCCAGGACAGATCCTCACCGTCGAGGACATGCTGAAGGGCATCCGGCCCAAGCTGCCCCCGGACTTCACCCGGGGCGGCGGGACGTTCAAGAGGAACAGGACGGTGGCCGAGTCGCCCAAGCCGGACGGCCTGCTGTAGCGAGGAAAGGAGACTGCCATGAGAGCCGTTCCCAGAAGGAAGCCATACCCCCGCAGGAAGCTGTCGCCAAACCTGATCGAGTCGACGGGCCCGCCGGGATGCAGCTTCACGGTACGCGGCGCGGTCTACACCGTGCCCCCGCCGCCGGGCGTCACGAAAACGCTGATTCCCAACCAGGACGTCCCGCCGCGCGGACCCGGATGAGGAGGGCGGCGAGGGCCGCTAGCCGATCGTCCCGATGAGCCCACGGCCGGGGTTGACACGCGGATCGCCAGGCGGTAGATATTGCCGTAACGGTCGCCAAGTGCCCGAAGCCGAACGGGCTACTCTAGCCTAAGTCCCTCGTTTCTAAGTTTGCACCGTATCTTGAATCGATCGTGTGTTTCGGGATGGATGCCGCAAGATGCGGCGCTTTTCATCGGCAAGGATTTAATTTTAAGAACAATAATTATCCTTGCCAACTCGGATCGGTTATGGTATTATCATCTAGAGTTGACTGTTTTATTATAGAATTCTAATATTTTGCATTAGATCAACCTTATCATTTTTATTTATCCGCACTGTTTTTGCTTTTTTTTTTTTTTTGTCTGTTTATAAATTTTTTGAGGATTCTCATGCAGTGCTTGATAAAAATTGATATTATTTGGGATGATGAGGCGGACGTCTGGGTAGCTTTTGCACCGGATTTGCCTGGATTCGGTCTCGAATCCGATAAATTTGAAGTGCTTTTACGGAAAGTCAGTTTGGCTTTGCCTGAATTTTTAGAACTTAATCAAGCTGTTGACGCATATCCCGAAAATCGCCAGTTAAATGTCAAGTTCAGCGCCGATCAGCTGGAACTTTTTTCTACTATTCCGTTTTGAAAATGGCAGATTATGAAAAGAAAGTGATTGATGCTCTCAAGCTTATCGGTTGCACCTTTGTCCGTGAGGGAAAGGGCGACCACTCAATTTGGCATAGCCCATTACAAATAGAAACCTTATCGTCTCGAAGAAAATGAAATCTAAGTTTTTGGCTAACATCATATTAAAGGATGCCGGCAGCACTATAAAATACTAATGTGGCTCTAGGAACCTGTTGCATAAATGGTTTTAAGAAGCGGATAAGACCGAATACGGTAGCTTAGAGCAAGACCCCTCCACAACCTCCTGTATCATGCCGTTGCCCATCGCGATTTACGCCACAGGCTCCTAGGCCATGATAGGTGTCCCGAGCCCCCGCCCGCGCCCCCCGTCTCCGCAAACAGAGGGAGGCGTCGGCGTCCGCCCCTCAGCCGTAGGGGGCTCCTCGCCGATGGGCCAGCCGGGGTTGACACGGCGGATCGCCGGGTGGTAGATATTGCCGTAGCTCATCATTCACCGGCTCTCAGGCCCCTCCCCGGAGGGGCCTGTTCCGTTTCGGCCCCCGCTCTGCTGACATGGCCGTCCTGATATCATCGGCCGGATGATATCGACTGTCGCGTTCCGGCCCGTTCCGCTGTCGGCTTCCAGGTTCAGTTGTTCGGAATTTCCGAACAACTGCCAGGACGCCCGTTGACCTCTCCGGACACGAAAAAGCCCCGCCAGAGGGCCGATTATAGCTCTGGCGGGGCGTCCTCGTCCCCGCTCCTCGACCGCCCTTCGCCGTATACAGCGAGGGGCAGGAGGCGGAAGCGCGGGGACTCGGACTCTCTTTGCGGGGGACGCCCCCGCCGCGCAACCTAACCGGCTCAAGGCCCTGGGCGGGCCAGTAGGTCGGGCACGAAAAAACCCCGACACGGGCTTGCGCCCCTGCGGGGGTTGACTCCGGGCGGCGTCATCGCTATCTTTCCGCCCAGACCCGTTCCCTCCCACCAAGGGAGCGAGTTCAGCCCCCGGGAACAGTTGCAAGCTGTCTTCGGGGGCGTTTTCGTTCCTGCACGTTACCTCAGTCCCTGCCGCACGTCAAGCCCCCTCAGTCGGGCTTCGGCTTCTTCAGTAGCCGCCTCCGCTCCTTCTCGTTCAGCAGGAACGTCAGGTCGTCCACTTTGATCCCGGTCGCCGTCGCCTTGAATCCCAGGGCTTTCTCGGCCCCCTCCAGGAGCCGGACGTACCAGCCCTCGCCCTTCGGGTACGGCGCCCCGCGGTCGGCCCTGAGATAGACGGTCGGCCTGCCCTGGGCGTTCGGCCGCTCCTCCGAGGCGAGTTGCCCGCACGACACGGCCAGATCCAGGAGCGCCTTGCCGACCTCCGCGCCGTAGGTATCTGTTCACGGGGAGGCGCCTCAGTCTCTCGCTTTGGATGCCTTCATAAGGAACCACAACGCCAAGCCAAAGGAATACGTCTGACGGGCAAGGGAGGTGAACGGGACCCAGCTCCGGAATAAGCTGGCGAACTTCTGCGATTGAACACTAGGTGGGGAAGGCCGCCTCCATCTACCGCGATTTAGGGTTGCCGGCACGCCGGCACCCCTGTAAAATGGGTTCATGCTCCGCGTCGGCGGGACCGACCGTACCCGCCCGTCACTCCTTGGAGGTGGATTATGACGGAAACTCCAGAGTCAGCGCGGATCATCAATTCCGCGTCCCCTATCGTCAACTGGTTCGTCGACAGGAACCGGACAGACCGCGTTGCCCTCACCCATCTGAAAATACAGAAGCTGCTTTATTACGCCCAGGGATGGCACATGGTCTACTGTGACCTCCCCCTGTTCGAGGACAATATCCACGCGTGGAAATACGGCCCCGTGGTCGAGACCGTCTATCAGCTTCTGAAGCACCGCGGGAAGGACGAGATCGTAACGGAACACATCCCGGGGTTCGCTTTTGCGAACGACACCTACGCGATGGAAATGGCTCCCTAGTTCGTTGCCCCTAACCCCGAGAGCCAGGAGTTCATGGATTCGTTCTGGACCCAGTATTCAGGATTGGACCAGTGGCTGCTCGTCGCCGCCAGCCACGCGGAGGGCTCCCCCTGGCACCGGATTGTATCGTCCCCCGTCTATGACCGTTACACGAATTCGTTGATGCCGATCGAGCTCATACGATCCTACTTCGAGTCCCAGCTTGCGGAAAGCGCTTGACACGACTGTCAAAAAATCAAAGCGTCCGCCGCCTCCTGCCCCTAAGGCATCTTCCAGCGATGTCGACACCTCGAAGCGGAAGGGGGAGGAGGCAGAGGACGAGCTGTTCGAACGGGTACCGAAAAGGGAATATCACACGCTGATTGGCAGGATCGGAGAGCTGAAGTCGGACAATAGCGATCTCAGGGTGGAAAACGCTGACCTGTTTTCGTCCAACTCTGCCCTTCAGGCGGAGCAGAGAGAGTTCAGCAGGCTTCAGAAAGACGGGATCAACAAGGCGGTCTCTTACGTCTTCTGCACCATGCTGGCCGTGCTGGGCGGCATCGTCATATCTTCCGACATGGAATGGGCGCCTTTCTATATCCCACACGAATACAACAGATATATCGGCGTTCTGATCATTTCCGTCTCAATCATACTGGGCCCTGTGTCATCTCTCGTGTCTGGCGCCGTCTGGCATTTACGTAAGCTAGCAAAAAAACACATTCCGTGGCTTTTCCCTTGAAAGGGCCTGAATTGTGGCCGACGGTACAGGGCAATCTGGAATAGCTCACCCGGTCTTAGGGACCATGCCGGACTGGCCTGCCGAAAGGGACGCGCCATGAACGCCTCTGACACGCTGATCCTAGCCTCCGTGGTTGTCTTTGTCCTCTTCACCGCGCTCGAGATCGTTTACAGGAAAGTCGTCATTCCTCGCTATCAGAAGAAGATAGAAGCCGTTCAGGCCGAAATCGATGCGGAGGATCCATTGCCAAACGGCACACCTGCTCCCGTTCCCCGTATCCAGAAGATGCGGGAGCAGGCGGACGCGGTCCGACAGTCCTCGGGACCCCATACCGGACGAGCCGCCAAAAAGGAGTCCCGCCACGGACGTCTATGACGTGCTGATGCTTGTCGCCCTGGTCATCTTCATCCTGTCCGCCGTCGACCACAATATAATCCTTCCCCGTATCAGGCGAAAGGCGGCGGAAGAGAGGGCCAGGCGAAGGACGGAGAGATTGAACGGGAGGCTGGCCGGCACGGACGGCTCCGCCCGCCAGCCGTAAGGACCCCCATGCCCGACTTCCCCCGCCTCCTGTGCTACGTCGACAACCTCCAGGTGCTCCGCGACCACGTGGGGGACGAGTCCGTTGATCTCGTCTACCTCGACCCCCCGTTCGATTCCAAGCGGCTCTACAACGTCAGCTTCGGGGGCGAGGCGCCGACAGCCGCGTTCGACGACACATGGAAGTTGACCGAGGAGACTGCCGTCGATCTTCTGGCATCCGTCACGGAGAAAGGGCCGCCCGACATGCCCGGTCTCCTGCACGAGCGGCGCAAGATCGCCGGGGACGGAATGGGCGCGTATCTCGTCATGATGTCCGCCCGCCTCCTGGAGCTCAGGCGCGTCCTCAAGCCGACCGGCTCCGTCTACCTCCACTGCGACCCTGCCGCGTCCCACTACCTCAAGGCCGTCATGGACGCCGTCTTCGGCAGGGACGGCTTCCGCAACGAGAGCTATGGAAGCGCACCTCCGCCCGCAGCGACGCGACGAGATGGGGGCCGTCCACGACACGATCCTG
>JAISFS010000182.1 GCA_031263485.1 Deltaproteobacteria bacterium
TGGGAGTTTAGGCGTTAAATTTGTCGATGTGAACGAGCAGAATGAGCAAGGAGTCGGCTTTTACAGGCATTTGGGATTTCATGTGATCAGTCGGTCAGAATATGACGAACAAGGCAGACATTTTCCTCTGTTGCATCTTGAATTTAATCAGTCTTTTACGCCATCGTAACAAATCTGCGAGAGATTCACGATGGAGTTGCGGATAAGCCGCAGGCGATCTAAACAAGAGATTGGGCAGTCATCATCAAATATCGGGTATGTTTTCATCATCGTCAGTTTGAGTTTCTATTTCAGCTTTGGCTTCCCAGATGTCGATTCAGCTTCAGCTTCTCTGATGCCGAAGATTGGGGGACGTAGCCAGTCCCGGGACCCGCAACGCCTTTTTACAGTTCAGGCATGCTTTGCCGAAAATCATGAGACATCGCACTGGACATGGTGTAGAGTAAACGTTGAACGACACCGGCAGGCCAATCTTCCCGACCGTAGCCGAAAGGCAAGGTACGAGACCCTCGCATTCCATGTGGTTTGCCTTCCATGCGCCTCAAGCCGTTAAGCCGACAAGAGTCGGATCGAACCGCTTCACGGAAGTTACGCCAGCATTCCCAGATCCACTATAGCCAACATTCGAGATCGGCATTCGAACGAAATAGTCGCGGCGCGGCCGCCACAAGCGCGACCGCGCCGCATCGCCGGACGAAAGACGTCGGGCGCTAAAAGTCGAATCTGATCGCCAGGCTGCCGGAAACCCCCTTGCGCTTGCCGGCGTATCCCTGGACTCCGAGTTCGAGGGCGATGCCGTCTGATGGGGCGATTGACACGCCGAGCTCCGCGATGCCCGTACCGCCCTTCAGATCCGGGGACGGGACGTAATGGCCGTAGACGGAAACCATGGCCTCTCCGTCGAATTCATGGTCGAAGGCAGCCCCAACGTAAGTCTTTACCCGATCGTTTACGGCATACGATAGCCTGGCGCCGCCCCTCAACCGATGAGAGTCGACGTCGCGGATTTCCACCGGGGCTCCCGTCGGCAACGCGAAATCGTCGCCCTTAAGCCGCGTCCAGAGGTATTTCCCGTACAGGTCCAGGGAAACCGCTCCGCCGATCCCCCAGACGTAGCCCGCTCCCAAATGGGCTCCGTAGTACATGGCGTCGACGTCGTAGTCGAACGACATGCCGAACCGGTCACGCAGATCGTCGGACGAGAAATCGTTCTTGGCCTTTCCCAGGCGCCCGGAGAACTCCGCGTAAAAATTGCCAGAGCCCGCGCCGCCGAAGTCGATCCTGCCCAGGATGCCGCCTCCGACATAGTCGGTGTCCCCATCGCCGTCAACGGAGGCTACTCCTCCGAGGCTGTTGCGGGTATCGTAGTTGCCAGATCCGAACTCGAAGAAGGCGCCCATGACGAATCTGCCGGGATTCAAATCGGAGCCCCACGCGAGGCCTGCAATAAGGGAAACCCCGTTCACGTCGAGGCGGGAACCGGTTTCGTAGCGGGACGTGCCCGCCATGACCGCGCCGAAGGAAGCAAGGCCGGAAGCGGATCGGGCGCCCGACGACGCGGCGGCGACGCCCTGGCCGCTGGCCAGGTCCGCCCCCTGGCTCACGAGGGCCATCCCGCCCAGGACCCCTTCGGGCATGGCCTTGACAAGCGGGTTGACGCTAACCGATCTCAGCGTGGCCGAAAGGCTGGTACCTGACAGCGACAGCGCCCAGTCATACCGGAAAAGCTCGCCGTGATTCCCCGCGGCCTCTGTCGGCGCGGGCCCCGTGACGGCCATAACGTCCGCAGCGATAAGCGTGATCGTGCGGTTCACGTCCAGCGGCGCCCCGACCCCGGCGGTGCTGATCCTGACGACGCTGCCCCTGGCCGCCCCGTCGCCCAGGGTCACCGTGCCCGACGAGGTGAGCGCGGGCCGTCCGGACGTTGATGACGGCAGGACGAAATCATAGTATTCGAAATTGCCGACGCTTCCGACGGTACCGCCGGTATATCCCCAGACGTTGAGGGTATTGCCGGCAAACGCGTCCGCGTCGGTCCCGGCGCGCCCGCCCTGGATGACGCGGCCCGGACTCAAAACCGGGGCGCCGGTGAGGGTGACCGTGTTGCGGACGGCATTGCCGGAACCTTGGGTCAATCCGCCGTAGATGTTGGCGTCGACTCGCCCGCCGCTTATGGTCACCCGGTTGTCCGTCGCGTCGAGGGGACTGTTGCCGGTGACGCCCACGAAGCCGCCGACGATGTTGCTGACCGCGACGTCGCCGCCACTGACTTCCACGCTGTTTTCCGAGGCGCTAGCCGCAGATCCGTACGCCTCCCCGCCGACCAGGTGAGTGCCTCCGCCGGGCAGCGAGTAGTCGTCGTGGCTGACGTTTCCACCGGTCACGACAACGCTGTTGCCTTTGGACTCGCCCTCGTTCACGGAACCTCCGATGATCGAACCCCGGACGACCATCGTGCCGCCGGCGATCCTGACGACGTTGCCGCTGACGGTCCCGTCCTCGCCGATGCCGCCGAAAACGTCGTCGTAGGCGCTGATGTTTCCGCCGGTTATCGTCACGCGGTTGCCGACCGCATCCCCGGCTTCGCTCACACCGCCGGCGATGTCGTTCTCGTCGTCCGTCGCGTCAGGGGTGCTCAGGTTCCCCCCGCTTATGGTAACCTCGTTTCCGGTCACCTTCCCCATTTCGCTGACTCCGCCGACGACCGGGCCGATTATGTTGCCTCCCTTGACTTCCACGCCGTTGCCTTCGGCATCGCCTCCGCCCAATGCCCATCCCCCGTGGACCGGACCGTATATGGAGCCTCCCCCGACGGCGATTGCGTTGGCGTCGGCATCGCCAGTCCCGAAAGCCGCGCCCCCGAAAATTCCTTCGTGCAGGACGCCGCCGGAGACCGCGACCGTGTTTTCAACGGCATCGCCCTCCTCGGTCCGACCGGCTGCGGCGAACCCGTAGACATCGCCTCCGGCGACCGCCAGAGAATTCTTCTCGGCATCGCCTTCGATTGCCAGCCCGCCGTAGACCCCTTCGGGGATCTGGAGCCCGCTGGGGTTGCCGTAATCGTCGCTTCCCGTCCCCCCGTAGACAATGCCTCCGGAGATTCTCGCATCGTTTCCTGAGACCTTGCCGTCGGTGGCGTAGCCGGCGGCGAGAAATCCCTTGGGCGCCCCGAGGCTGTCGTCTCCCATCACGCCGCCGGAAAACGACAGGGAGTTCCCGGTGGCGTCGCCGCTCTCGTAGACGTACCCGCTGACCGCGAAAGTTCCGATCGACCCTCCCGTGACCTCTATCAGATTGCCCGTCGCGGAACCCGTCAGGCTGCTGCCGCCTGTGAGCGCCGCGAGGATTTGCCCCCCGGACATGTAGGCCTTGTTTCCGGAAGCCACGCCGGCGGGGGAGTATCCAACGCCTATCTCGCCCACGAGTCCGCCGGCGAACCTGACGACGTTGTCGATGGCGTCTCCCCCGTATGCCCCGGCGCCCATGATTCCGAACGGGGCCACGCCCCCATCGACTACGACCGTGTTCCCGCTTGCGGACCCGCCCAGGCTGAAACCGCCGGCCCCGAATGCAAGATTCGCCTTGCTCCGCAATTCGAGAGTGTTGCCGGACGCTTCGGCGCTCCCGGCTCCCCCGTAGGCGGAACCGTAGTGTGGAACGGTCATGCCCCCCATGGAGAGCGACGGCCCGAGATCGCCGTCAATGACAACCCTGTTCCCGGAACTTCCGGCAGGGAGTATGGCATCTGCTCCCGGCACAGCGTATTCGTCCGCCACGGGCGCGGTGCCGTCCGTCGGATAGTTGATTTCGGCCGCCGCGGCGGCCGTGGACCGGTTCGATGCCGTATGAAACGCAAACGACAGTGCCAGAACAACTAGGCAGACTCGGACCAAATCCCGACACACGCCTCTTCGGTCCGGCGAGAGCGTCTTGGTGAAAATCGCCTCGATAACTCTTCTCATATGTTTCTCCTTTGCTAGAAACGGACGGAAAGAACGCCAAATCACGATGCCCATCGTGGATGGAACGATTTCAGGGATGCCGCGAAATGACCAGACTTGACGAAACGACCGGAAGGGATGCGGAGCAGTCGGGATCCAGGTTGCGGGCGACGTTCGCGGGAAGAGCAATTCGACTTGCGGAACCAGTTCTTTCACGACCTCACAGAATCATGCCGAACGCCGTAGAACACCGATATACAATCGTCGAAGCGACCACCACGAACCCGGCGGCGTCGGCCTGCGCATATGACAGTTAGTCACCGCTGGCAAATCTTGCGTTTCAAACCTAACGGTTCGGCATCCCTGAAGCGATATGCGTTGAACAATGCCATGCAATCTACATTCTCATGTCCAACGTGTCAATAATGAAATGTAATTTTTACCAGTCAATATTTAATATTGACAATGTTTTCAGATAAAATGTTCACTATTATTTTATTAATAATGCTTGTTAATTGCCGATGATGATAACAATTTTAATACCACTGTTGTCATAGAATTATCATGCTTACTCTTCGATATATAAATCAAAAATTACAATCTAACCCTGCCTGACACCCGTAAGCTTGTAAATCGCGTCCTTGATTTTAAAATCATAACCGTTGGTTACGGACATTATACGAAATTTCGCGTTGCGTCTTGACGAAGCGGACGGCTCCCGGACCTCCCATCGGCGTTCACGCCAGCCGCCTGGTCCAGACAGCCTCAGAACATCGCACAAGCTGCGGCTAGACGCCTGCCCATGTCAAACTTGCCGCTCGCGCATCGCGACATCATCAATCGGCGCCACTCCTTAGAAAGATCGGGCGCGTTGCCCGATTCCGTCCATAGCTCCGTCATGGTGCCATTCATCCGGTTTACGCCTGCACACCCGAAACCTGCCGCGTCCGGATCTGCCCAAACAGCCGGGTGGCCGTACGCGGAGCGCCGGAAGGTTCGGACGCTCACGCCTGACTGGTGAGAACGGCGAGGGTCCTTCGCCATGCCCCGGGCAGACGTCCCGAAACGGTATCCCCGCTACGAAAAGCCGAGGGCTTAACCCTTCGGATCATTTCCTTCGATATCGGATCTCCACATTCCGGCCTTCGCTCGCGAGGCTTCCGGTCAAAATGCGTCTTAGAGAAACCGGCAGTGGGCTCCAGACGGACCTCATCTTCACGACACGAGGGACGGGGGACACCTGACCGCCGAATCAACGCCATTGACCCGATCGCAGGACTTGGCGGCTGAGAACAGAGAACAGAGAACAGAGAACAGAGAACAGAGAGCACTGAGCTTACGTATCTGCCATCCGCGCCGTCAAGCCCGTCAGTGTATGCGACCGCGCTCCGTTCGCGAGACGCCCTATCGACACGGAATCATCAGGACGCGACTCACCTCCGCGCCTCTCGCTTCCGACTCATGCCAACGCACCAACGTTTTGCTGACGCAGGGAACGATCCAGATCCCGACCCCCGAAACCCCTAGCCGCATGAAACGCCTCAATTCTCCTGCCGGCATGTCACCGATCTCCTGCCGGCATGTCACCAGGATCTCGCCGACCGGCTCTGCTTATCGCAATCATTTCACCCTTCTCCTGCCCCTCTCATCCGGTACTCCTCTCCGCCACCATGTTCACCTCACGGCCCCTGAGGCTGGCACGTAAACGTGGCACCTGGCCGAGGCGACCTCACGACTCCCCGACGATGTTCCAGCGAGCTTCAACGAGCCCCCAGAGGACGCCCGGCTTTCCGGTACTGTCGGCTAGTGCCTTCTAAACCTGCAAATCGTCAAATCGTCTAATCGTCTCAGAACTCTTTGATTTTCGCCTAGGTCCGCGCTATAATATCTCTTTACGGTTCCTACGCGTGCCGAGGTAACTCCTTGACCTGGGACGGACCCTCCTCCGCAGTCGAGGACCCGGGACGCCTTTGCGGGCCTTCCCCTTCCGGGAGGCGCCCGGCTCACCGTCATCTGCATCTGGAGGAGGAGGCGGCGGTTAAGAGATCAACGCGTCAATCCCGGATCGACTGTCCGTCCTTCCGGTTTTTTTTTCGCCGTAGCCGACATCCGGAGCCCTGCGGCGCATCGGCCATCGCCTTCCAACAACCGATCCAGCCCGCACCGTAGCCGCCTGAGCAGGCAGCCGCCTTAAGCGCTTCCGCTTGAAGGTGTTGCCTCATGGGCATCCGCGCCAGGGAAGGGGACGGCGGGGACGCCATCAGCTCCAACGCCTTGGCGACCGGACGCCACGGACTTGATGTCGCGGGAATGACCTTCTCGACCGTCGGCGGCATGGCCCTTTCGGTGGCCGACCTCAACGGCAGCGGCAATACATTGCTCCTTAAGCTCCTGGCGTGGCTCGTCCCCGCGGTTTCAGGCAGGTTCTCATTTTCTGGGAAGGAGGCCTACCCCATCGCCGCCACGGATCTCCCCGCGCGGCTGTACATGTCATGGGCGATCCTTGCCCCCATCTTTTCCTGACGGCGCCGGAGCCTGTCCCGGGACGCGCGGACGGAGGCGCGGGGCCGCCTTCGGCGCCCCGCTCCCCGGTGCCGGCAACCCTGGCGCTCGTGGGCATATGGCACCTGGCCGACACGCCCCTTCTGAGGCTTTCCGGGGGGCTCCTCCGCCTGGCCCGGCTCGCGCGTGGCCTGCACCTCTCCCCGACCGTCCTACCGGCTGACATGCCCACCTCGGACCCCGCGACCGCTAACCCCATCGCGGACCAAGCGCCCGCGAACCCCATCGCGGACCAAGCGCCCGTTGCCTCCCGGCACTTCCGCAGTCGGCGCGTGGCCCTCCTGCCGCCCGCCTTCGGATGCACGGTCATGTCCATCCCGGCTATTGGCAAGGCCCTCGCGGCCTTCACCCCGGCTCCCAAGGCCTTCTCCACGGTTCCCAAGGCCTTCTCCACGGCTCCCAGGGCCTTATCTCAGGCTCTCAGTGCCTTATCCACGGCTCTCAGGGCCTTATCTCAAGCTCTCAGGGCCTTCTCCACGGCTTTCAGGGCCTTCTCTACGGCTTTCAAGGCCCTTGATCCTGCGTTCACATCCGGAAGGGCCGCCAACGGCGGCTGAAGCTTTCAGAGAGTCGCGACGGACGCCTCCCGGTCTTCCGTTGCGGCTCCCCCGCCCGCGCCTGAGGCTCCCGGCCTGCGGCTCCCGCCCGGGGCGACCGATGGCCTTCGGGTTTTACCGCCCCGTCACCAGGGGCTTTGACGGGCCTCCGTCCGGGGGCCGCGCGGTCGCCGTCAGCCGATACGCCTGTCAAGCCAGGGAGTTCTAAGTTATGATGTCCTTTCCCCAGCCTGCCGGGCCCGCCAGGGCCCTGCGGAACCGGCACGTGACCCGGTCCGCCGCCGCCTTGGGAGCGGCCAACGCGTCCAGGCGCTGGTGGACACGATGATCCGCCTCAAGGGCCTCACCAAGAGCTACGGGACGCTCAAGGCCTTGGACGGGCTGAATCTTGAGGTGCGCCGCGGGGAGCTCTTCGCGTTCCTTGGGCCCAACGGGGCCGGCAAGTCAACCACCATCAGGATCCTGAACGGCATCACCAGCCTGGACTCAGGCGAGGCCTGGATAGGAGGGGTGGACATCGCGCGGGAGCCCCTGAAGGCCAAGCGCCTCTGCGGCATGGTGGCCCAGCACAACAGCCTGGACGGGGAGCTCACGGTCGCCGAGAACCTGGAGATCCACGGCAGGCTCTTCGGCATGAGCCGCGGGGAGAGGCGGGAGTCCTCCGCCGAGCTCCTAAGGTACGTGGAGATGGAGGACCGCACGGGCGCCCTGGCCAAGACGCTGTCCGGGGGGCTCAAGCGGAGGCTCATGATCGCCCGCGCCCTGGTGCACAGGCCCAGGCTCCTCTTCCTGGACGAGCCCACGGTGGGCCTGGACCCGGCAATCCGCCGCCGCATCTGGAGCCTCATCAAATCCATCAACCGGGAAGGGGTCACGGTGTTCCTGACCACGCACTACATTGAGGAGGCGGAATTCCTGGCGGACCGCGTGGCCTTCATGAACGCGGGCAGGCTCGTCGAGACCTGCGAGCCCAAAGTGGCGATGGCCCGCCTGGGGAACTGGGCAGTGGACGCCTTCGAGGGGGGGGAGATGTCGACCAGGTTCTTCTCCAGGCGCTCCGAGGCCGGGGACTACATCCGCTCCTGCTCCGGATCCGGGAGCGTCCGCCGCGTCAATCTGGAGGACGCCTTCATGGCCCTCACCGGCAGGAGGGTGTCGTGACCGGGCTCGGCAGGCGTTCCCCCCAAACATCCGCGCACGGCGGGCTTCGCGGGGCCGTCCGGCCGCGCGGTGGAGCCGTGCCCCGCGAGGGTTTCCGGTTCAGCGGGGCACGCCCCGCCGGTTTCCGGTGCCGCGGGGCACGCCCCGCCGGTTTCCGGTGCCGCGGGGCCTCCCCCGCCGGCCGCGACGGAGGGACGGGCTGATGTCCTCCTTCCTGGCCATCTACCTGAGGGAGATGCTTCTCCTGAAGCACCGCCTGAAACGCCAGCTGTTGAGCATGAGCGTCTCGCCATTCCTCTACCTGATCACCTTCGGCTTCGCGCTGGGCGGGTCGGTCAGGGTGGGGGGCCGGGAGTACCTGGAGTTCCTGATCCCCGGGCTCATCGCCATGGCCAGCATGACCCAGGCCTTCGCGATCTCGAGCGAGATAAACTCCGCCAGGTTCTACTTCCATGCCTTCGAGGAGTTCCAGGCGGCGCCGGTGAGCCGTCTCTCCTTCGTCCTGGGGGAGACCCTGGCCGGGCTCACCCGGGCCTTCCTGGCCATGACGGTGGTGGCCGTACTGGGTTTCCTGTTCGGCGTGAGGCCCCACTACGGGCCTTTTCTTTTCCTTGCCGCATTCCTGAACGCCTTCGCCTTCTCGTCGCTGGCCGTGGCCCTGGCCATGCTGGTCAAGACCCACGCGGACCAGGCGCTCCTCTCCAACTTCGTCATAACGCCCATGGCCTTCCTGGGGGGCACCTTCTTCCCCCTGGACGCGATGCCCGGCTGGGCCCAGCAGATCCTCAGGTTCCTCCCTCTCACCCACGCCTCCAGGGCCATCAGGACGGACGCCTACGGTGAGCCGGCCCAGCTCGCGCCTTACCTGATCCTGGCCGCCTGCGCGGCCGTGTTCTTCGTCCTGGCTCTCTCCACCGTCTCCAAGGCCAGGGACTGAGGCCCGCCGAACGCGGGCTCTGCATTGCTTCGCGACCCCCTGAGCGGGCCTGGCATCTCCTCGCGGCCCCCCCTGAGCGGGCCTGGCAGCTCCTCGCGGCCCCCTGAACGGGCCTGGCATCTCCTCGCGGCCCCCTGAACGGGCCTGGCATCTCCTCGCGGCCCCCTGAACGGGCCTGGCATCTCCTCGCGGCCCCCGCGCGGTCCCCGACGCGTCGGACGCTTACGGCGCCCCGGCGGACCCCGGCCGGTCCCTAACCGCGTTCCCCGCCGCAACGGGGCGCCATAACGGAACAACCCATGCACACGCTGAAGATCTCGCTCCTCCACGCGGAGATCCTGCACTCCAGGATCCGCGAGAACAGAAGCCTCATCACCTCGCTGGCCGCCAACGCCGCGGACGCCGGGGCGCGGATCGTGGTCGCCCCGGAGATGTGCCTGTCCGGCTACATCTTCCAGGACCGCATGGCCATAGCCCCCTTCGTGGAGGCGGCCGACGGCCCATCAGCCGACGCCTTCGCCAAGCTGGCCAGGGAGAAGAGCGTGTACCTCGTGGCGGGCTTCGCGGAGATCGACCCCGCGAACGGCGTCTACTATAACTCCGCCTTCGCCTGGGGGCCGGACGGGAGCCTGCTCGCCCGCTACCGCAAGGTTAACGCCGAGTCCCGCTGGGCCTGCCCGGGCCCCGCCGTCCAGCAGAACGCCTTCGACACCCCCTGGGGCCGCTTCGGGCTCGTCATCTGCTCCGACGCCTACCACTCCCTGCCGGCCAGGACCTGCGCCCTCCGCGGCGCGAGGATGCTGCTGATCCCCGCCAACTGGCCGCCCACCGAGAGCTTCCCGGAAAACGTCTGGCGCTTCAGGGCCAAGGAAAACGGGGTCTGGCTCGCCGCCGCCAACCGCACGGGCGACGAGGCGGACTTCAGCTGCCGCGCCTGCAAGAGCTACGTGATCGACCCGCAGGGGAACGTCGCCGCCGAGCTCCAGAACCCGGGCTCCGGCCTGCTCACCTACGAGATCCCGCTCACGCCCTCCGGCGAGGTGGACGGGACGCCCCGCGAGGCCGCCATGAAGACGCGCAGGCCCTGGCTCCACCACCGCCTCTACGCCAACCTCGCGTTCTTCCGGGACATCACCGAGGCCTTCAAGCTCCCGAAACCGGGGCCCACGGTCCTGAACCTCCTCTCCCCCGGCGGGCAGGACCCGGCGGCCTTCCTGGAGGCGGGCAGGGAGAACATCGCGCCCGGCTCGGTCTCCGTCCTTCCCCTGCACGCCTGGACCGAGGAAGGCATCGCGCGCCTGGAGGCCGTGGCCAGGGAGAGGGGGGCGTCCGTGGTTACGGCGTTGGAGGAACACTGGGACGACGACGGCTACGAAGGCGATCCTCTCGAGCCCGAGAGGATATACCTGACGGTAACCCCGGACGGCACAGAACGCTGGCCCCTGTCTGACGACCGGCCCGCCCCCCAGATCCACCTGGGCACGCTCGCCGTGACGCCCGTCCGCATGCGGGATCTCGTCCACCCCGAGACCGCACTCTCCGCCGCCAAACAGGGGACGGACCTGCTGTTGGCCGCGGAGGATACGCTAGGGCCCGACGACGGCCTCACGGTTTCCATGCGGCCAATCGACCAGGCCGTCTGCGCCGTCTGTGCGCGGGACGGCTCCGCCGTCGGCCTCGTGCCCCAGGGACACTCCCCGGGGGTCGGCTCGTCCTCACGGGACGGCGAGTGGCTCACCCTGACCGTGGACTCCGTCCCGCTCCGCAACAAGCGCTTCCAGGACCGCATCGACTTCGAGCTCCTGTTCGCAGGAACCGGGAACGGCCCCTGGGAATGAGGCGACCGGACCGCACGGGCCCTGGGCAGGAACGCCAGGTCCGCACGGGCCCAGGGCAGGAACGCCAGGTCCGCGCGGGGCAAAGGGCAGGAACGCCAGATCCGCGCGGAGCAAAGGGCAGGATCGCTCCGTCCGCACGGGCCAAGCCTTCACGTCGTTAACGGAAAATCAAATCACCGGCCTTCGAGCCAGACCTTCGGGCTGGAGCCGCCCCGCGGGAGGGGCTCAACCCCGCTCCTGCAGCCGTCCGAGAACTTGCAACAATTCCAATGATTTGACACCGACGAAGTGCTCTCGTCAGTTCACGTCCCGCACTGCCCGAAATGCGGAGCGCGAGGCTCGGAGATACCTATGCCGATGAGGCGCGAGAAGGAGTTGATCTTCAGGCAAGCCCGCGAAGGCCGGTTGCCGAAAGGCTTCCGCGACTGGATGATGTCCTGGAGCCCGGAGTCGGAATTGCCGGACAACAACCGCTGACCTGACGTGTGCCCGGGCCGGACCGTGGCCCACGAGGCCACTTGGGCGGGCAAGCTCCCATCCTGCTTCGGCATGTGGGATCCCGAGGCCGTGGACGGGAGGACGGTGCGGTACGCTCTCGCCGAGGGCGGCCGGGCGCCGGCGGGACACGGGGAATGGGAGAGACGTACCTTCTACGGCTGGACCATGTACCACAGCGCCGCGGCAGGCGGATGCCTTCCGGCTTTGACCGCTGTGAATTGGCGGACCGCCTCGGGCTAACCGTGGCCAACATGGCCGCCACCGGCGGTTGCCTTCCCGATGGTTTCAGCGGTTGGGAGCTGGCCGATGACGGCGGTTTCACAGTAGCCACTATGCCGCCGAATCAGGAAAACTTCCGGACGGCTTCGACCGCTGGGAGCTCGCGACCCTCATGGGGCTTACGGTGGCGCACTTATCCGCCGCCAGAGGAACGTTCCCGAGGATTTTTCGAGTTGGGATCGCGCGGACGGTAGCGGCAAAACGGTGGCGGAGGTTGCCGCCGAGATGGAAGGGCTTCCGGAAGGCATGTTCCGTTCCGAGACGAGAGGCAGCTTCGGGCTCAAAATCACTGACCTTGCCTCGAAGAACGGGTACCGTTTCCGCCGTCCCATGATCCGGCTCGCGGACTCTGGCAAGGGTGCCCCTGACCGTTCTCCGATCGGGAAGCCACCGGCCCGAACCGATTGCGATGCGTGGAGGAGCCGTCGCGTGGCGACGGGACGTCCTTTCCGCTGAACGCTGATTCCACTGCAAAAAACCTCCCCCTCGACAGAGATGCGGAACGCTTTATGGCCATCGCATTGGCACCCTTGTGCTTAAGCCTTTAACCATCGCCATTCTGGCGCACCATTTACCCAGCATTCTGCCCCCAAATTACTACCTGGAGGTGGTGGTGGGGGTTTTTGCAGTGGAATCAACGTCGGCATCCGGATCCGGGAACGGCGTGCCGGCGGCGGGCGGCAATCGCTCTTGTCGGTGTCTTGAGATAGAGGCGGAGAAGCCGGTGAAGCCAAGGACGAATCTGGAAGGCAGGGTGCCCCGGGAAGGCAGGTCGGTCCGGGAACATCGTGGCCTGCGCCTCGCCGACGCGCGGCCCGTGCGGGGGATCGCGCTTCCCCGGAGCCCCTGCGCTTTTTCCGGACATCCCGCGGCCTTTCAGCTGCCTTGCCGCAGGCGATCGGCACGGGTTGCCGGTGGCGGACCCGGCGGCGCCGTCCGCATCCAACCACATGTATCGTCCTGCCCCTGCGGTCCAAGGCTAACCATCCTGATTAATTGATTAAATCCGCACTATCGCTAATCCCTGCCGGGACATGGGCGGCGGTCCTGGGCCGACGGACGCCATGGATCGCGGACGTACCCCCTTCCCCCGTCTGAGGCTACGGCCGCCTGCCGATCCGACGTTGCTTTTGACCCGCCTCGACTGTATGATCATTGAAATCCACGATCATTTTTTTCCGTCGGTCGGTATCCCGCCGTTCCCCGGACGCGTTCGCCGCCTTTCCCCGACCGGGTTGTCATGCCATACTCCGAATAATTCCTGCGGTTCCGGGACCGCCTCCCGGTAAAGGTTCCCCCTTAAGCCTTCCCATTCCGCGCCCTTCAGGCGCCGCCGGAAATCGCCTTCCCGGCCCGCCGCCTCGCGGACGCCCTCAACCGGCGGCGAGGCCTCCGACCCTTTCCCGACGGGCCTCCCCGGGCCCGCCGACGCGCCCGCACCCCTTTCTCCGGCGGGCAAGGCATCAAGCTCCCTTCTCACTCCAAAAGACGAGAAGAACATGTCCCATCCACAGGCCCCCCGCGCGAGCCACGCGGGCCCTGCCTTACGTCGGGGAAGTTCGCCTGCGGCCTCCCCCGGCGACGCGCCCTTCCGCCTCACGGATCCCCCGCCCCTTGCCGACCTTCATGTCACGACGCCAAACCTAAAAACGGCGACGGGCCGCCAGGCGCCTGAAGCTCCCGCACTCTCCCGGCCCCCGGCGGCGGCTCTCGCGGCCGGAATGGCTCCCGCTGCTGCAAAGGCCCCTGCGGCAACCATGGCCCCCGTGACTGCCAAGGCTCCTGCGGCAGCCAAGGCGCCCGCGACTGCCGTGACCCTCGCTACAGCCCTGGCCCTGGCGCTCGTCCTTGCGCCGGATTCGCCTGCCCTGGCACAGGCCGGCGGCCCCGCCCCGGCGACGCTTCCGGAAGCGGCGGAGCCCGTCCCGAACGAGGCGCCGGAGGCGCCGTCCTTCCCGGAGGACGCGGGGCCGCCGCGGCCCGGGCAACCCGTCTCTGACGACACGCGGACCATCGTCACCCGCGCTGAGATTGCGGCCTCCAAGGTCGTGAAGATCCAGGACGCCCTGAACCTGGCGCCCGGGGTCGCGGCCTCGAGCTCTTCGGTGGCGATCCACGGATCGAGCAAGGTGCTGGTGTTCCTGGACGGGACTCCCCTGAACGATCCCACCTCCAGCTGGGGCGGCATCAACCTGGACCACATCTCGCTCTCGCAGGTGGACTACATCGAGGTCATCAAGGACGCGGGCGGCCTCCATTACGGCCAGGACGCGACCGGCGGGGTGGTGGTCATCCACACGCTCAAGAGCGCGGAGAGCTCGGCCGTGACCGGCCAGGCCCGCGTCTGGGCCGGAAACCACAACGTCAGGCACGCGGACGCCGACCTGCTGGCGCCCGTCGGGTCCTGGTCACTGGCCTTCAAGGCCGGCTGGGACCTGACGGACGGCTACAAGCTCAACAACGACAGCGAGCGGATGCGCGGGGGCGTCCAGGCGGCGCGGGAGTTCGCGAACGGCGCGACCTTCTCGGCGGCCGTGGACTGGCTCCAGGAGGAGATGGGCCTCTCGGGGCTCCCGAGCTTCCCGACCCCGCACGCGAGGATGCTCACCACGAACGTGGCGGGCACCGCGGCGGTCAAGTACCGCGGGCTCTCCAACACCTTCTTCTTCAACCGCGGGGACGTGCGCAACACGGACACGTCCCGGGACCTGAACCAGCGGCTCACGGTGACCGAATACGGTGACGCGGTCTTCTGGGAGACGCCCCTGGGCCCCGGCGATCTTGCGCTGGGCGCCGGCTACGAGGGGTCGCAGGCGCGCTCGAGCGAGTTCGAGTCCAAGAGCGAGAGCACCGTGCATCTCCTGGTGGCCCAGAGCGCCAGGCTCCCCTTCGCGCCGGTGACGCTCCGCGCCGGGGTGCGCTTCAACATCAACAGCGCCTTCAAGAACTCCTGGAACCCGGAATTCTCCGCGAGCTTCCGCCACGGGATCTTGGAGGCGGTCTACAAGTTCAGCCGGGGCGTGAACCTCCCGAGCTTCCAGCAGCGCTACAACCGCTCGAGCTCGTCCGCCCCCAACCCCTCGCTTGGCCTCGAGGTCGCCGTGAACCACAGCCTGGCTGTGACGGTGACGCCGCGTGAGGATCTGAGCCTCAACGCCACCGCGTTCTGGAACAACCTGAAAGGCCGGATCAACTACGTGCGCCCGCTGAACTCCGGCGTGGGCCGCTACGAGAACCTGGGGAGCACCGTCTACCGCGGCGCGGATCTGGGCTTCGCGTGGAAGCCCGTCCCGGAGCTGGAGCTCAAGGCATCCTACACCTACCTGGACGCGCGGGATCTCGACATCGGAAAGTTCCTGACCAGCCAGTCCCGCGACTCCATCACCGCCGAGATCGTGGCGAAGCCGTTCGAGACCTTCACCGCGGCGGTCAAAGCCGACTACAAGAGCAGCATCTTCGTGGACCGAGGGAACACCCAGAAGATGTCCAGCCGCACCCTGTGGTCGGTCCGGGCCGAGAAGTCCTTCGGGGACCTGACGGTGTTCCTGGACGCCGACAACGTCTTCGACAAGGAGTACTACTATGTGGACGGGCTTCTCGCCCCGCCCAGGTTCTACTTCATGGGCGTGAAGTACAGCTTCTGAGCCCGCAGGCAGACCGCCGCGCACGCGTCGGCCCGCGCCCCTAACCTGCGGCTTGTCACGGAACGATATTATTTGACATCACGTCCCAGGGCGCCCATCATACTGGGATGCCGAACAGGTTTACTTGCACCGGGTCATTTATAATCACCTTAAGAAGGTTGGGAGGCCTACCTCCGCCAAAGCCCCGTGTCCGTAGCGCCATCCCGTACGGTCCTTCGTCGTCGAGCATGCCCCGCATTGTCCGGGATGGCCTGGCCAGGTGGCATGTGGGGGCCGGGATGGTCTGGCCCGATGGCATGTGGGGGCCGGGATGGTCTGGCCCGATGGCATGATGGATCGGAAAGGCGCGGCCCATGGGACCCCGAGGGGACCGGGAGGACATCCGAGGGACCGCGAAGGGGCCTGCGAGGGGCACGGCCGGCGGCCTCAAGGTCAGGAACCCCGTTACGCAGGGGCACGACGGTCGCGGGGGCCATCGGGGATCACGGACGATCACGCGCCTCCGCAATCCCGGGCCCTGGGCAGCAATCGGTTGCATTAGGCTTGCCGTAGGCTGTATCATTTAACGATCGCTTCATAATTCCGATAGGTTTTCCTCTCCGGGATTTGTTACCGCCGTTCCCCCGGCCGCGTCCCCGCGTCTCCGCAGCTCCACCGGGCGCGTTTCACTCTTTCCGGCGTCCTGCAAGGGTTCCCGCGATTCAAGGACCGCTGCCAGGGGCCGACGCCTGGAAAGATTCCCGCACAAGCCTCCATCGCGCCGGAACTCCGCGCGATCATGCCGGCACGAAGAATTTCCCCCCCGCCTCCTTCGGCGGGACCTTCTTCCGGCTACCCCCTCCCGGAACGACTCCGGCAGCGAACCCGCCTGCCAACGGACCTCGACCGCAGGCGACGCCTCAAGCTCCCTTCTCGCTCCAAGACTTAGGGAAGAACATGTCTTCACCAAAGGCCCCCCGCGCGATCCTCGCGGGCACCGCCTTCAGCCGGGGAGGAGCGTCTGCGGCGCCCCGCCCCGGCGAACCTCCCAGCCTGCCTGATCCCCCTCCCTTCGTCGCCCTCAGAGCAACCACGCCGCCCCTCGAAACGGCAACGAGCCCCGCCGCCCCGCAAGCCCCCGCCACCGGAACGCCGTTCCCTCCTGCATCGGCCCCCCGAACCGCGCGACCGCCCGCCGCGGCGTCTCTTGCGGCCTGCCTGGCGCTCGCCCTCGCCGTGACCCTGGCGCCGGACGCCTCTCCCGCCCTGGCCCAGGGCGCCGGTCCCGCGACGACCCCATCCCAAGAGGACGGCGCCGGGGCGCCGCCGGTGCCGGCATCAGACCCGCCGCCGGAGGTCCCGGCCTTCCCGGAGGACGAGGGGCCGCCCCGGCGCGGGCAGCGCCAGGCGGACGACACCCGGACCATCGTCACCCGCGAGGAGATAGCCGCCTCGAAGGTGGTGAAGATAAACGACGCCCTGAACCTGGCGCCCGGGGTCTCGGCGGGGAGCTCGTCGGTCGCGATCCACGGCTCCGGCAAGGTGCTGGTCTTCCTGGACGGGACCCCCCTAAACGATCCCACCTCCAGCTACAACGCCGTCAACCTGGACCACATCTCGCTCTCCCAGGTGGACTTCATCGAGGTCATCAAGGACGCGGGCGGGCTCCACTACGGCCAGGACGCGACCGGCGGGGTCATCATCATCCACACGCTCAAGTCCACCCAGTCCTCGAAGGTGACCGGGCAGGTGCGCACGTGGGCCGGGAACCACGACGTCGGGCACGCGGACGCCAACCTGATGGCGCCCGTAGGCACCTGGTCGCTCGCCGTCAAGGCCGGCTGGGACAAGTCCGGCGGCTTCAAGCCCAACAACGACAGCGAGCGCGTGCGCGGCGGCGTCCAGGCGGCGCGGGAATTCGAAAGCGGCCTGTCCTTCTCCGCGGCCCTGGACTGGCTCCGGGACGAGGGCGGCCAGTCCGGGCTCCCGAACTTCCCCACCCCCCACGCCAGGCAGCTCTCCACCAACGTGGCGGGCACGGCGGCCCTCAAGTACCGAGGGCTCGCTAACTCCCTCTACTTCAACCGCGGGATGGTGCATAACTCGGACGTGAGCCGCAACCTGAACCAGCGGCTCACCGTGACCGAGCTGGGCGACTCCTTCGTCTGGGAGACGCCCCTGGGACCCGGGGATCTGGCGCTGGGCGCGGGCTACGGGGAGTCGCGCGCCCAGTCCAGCGAGTACGGGAGCCACAGGGAGAACACCTTCCATCTCCTGGCGGCCCAGAGCGCGCGGCTCCCCTTCGCCCCGGTGACGCTCCGCGCCGGTGTGCGCTACAACGTCAACAGCGCCTTCGAGAACTCCTGGAACCCCGAGATCTCCGCGAGCCTCCGCCGCGGGATCGTCGAGGCAGTCTACAAGTTCAGCCGGGGCGTGAACCTCCCGAGCTTCCAGCAGCGGTACAACCGCTCGAGCTCGACCGTCCCCAACCCCTCGCTGGGCCTGGAGGTCGCCCTGAACCACAGCCTGTCGCTGACCGTGACGCCCGACGAGGAGCTGACCCTGAACGCCACCCTGTTCTGGAACAACCTGAGGGGCCGGATAACCTACGTGCGGTCGATCGACACCGGCGTGGGCACATACGAGAACCTGGGCCGCATCGTCTACCGCGGCGGGGATCTGGGCTTCACATGGAAGCCCGACCCGCGGGTGGATCTGAAGGCCTCCTACACGTACCTGGACGCGAGGGATCTCGACATCGGGAAGCGGTTGACCAGCAAGTCCCGCGACTCGTTCGTCGCCGAGATCGTGGCGAGGCCCTTCGAGACGTTCACCGCCGCCGTCAAGGTCGACTACGAGAGCAGCGGCTTCGTGGACCGCTGGAACACCCAGAAGATGCCCAGCCGCACCCTGTGGTCGGTCCGGGCCGAGAAATCCTTCGGGGACATTACGGTCTTCCTGGACGCCGACAACATCTTCGACAAAGAGTACTACTACGTGGACGGCCTTCTCGCGCCGCCCAGATACTACTTCGTCGGCGTCAAATACAGTTTCTGAGCCCCCGGGGCGGCGCACCGCATGGCATGGCGGATCCCCGACGTATGCCGATGCCGGACGGGCATCGCCCCGCCGCCCCGGCGCTAGCCGGACGGGCATCGCCCCGGCACCAGCCGGACGGGCATCGCCCTGCCGCCCCGGCGCAAGCAGGACGGGCATGGCCCCGACTCAATCAGGATTCCCTGCGGCATGCCGCCCTGCACCTCGGAGACGCGCCCGCCGGGCCGCAACCGCCCGCATCGGGCCCGATGCCCGGCGCGTTCCCGCATCCGCCGCCCTTCCGGCGACGGGCCAGCTACCTTCCCCCCCCGTCCGATGCCCGCCCGCGCGCCGGAGGCAGCGACTTCAGGAGGTCCCCCTTGCCAAGCCCAGCCAGGCCTTTAAGCCGTCCCGCGTGGAGCGCCGCCCTGCCCTCCGCGCTCCCCTTGGCCCTAGCCGCCGCGGTCATCGCGCTCGCGCCCCTCGTCCAGGCCCCCCCGCTCGCCGCTGCGGGCTACACGGACGATCTGGGAAGGACCGTGAGCTTTTCCGGTACCCCGAAACGCACGGTCTCCCTGGTCCCGGGGGCGACCGAAATCCTGTGCTCCATAGGCGCAGGGGCGGCTGTCGCCGCGGTCACCCTGGACGACAACTACTTCGAGTGCATAGCCGCGAAGCCGAGGGTCGGCGCGCGCGAGGCCCCGGACTGGAACCTGGTGAAAAGCTTCCGCCCCGATCTGGTGATAGCCGGTCCCGACATGCTCGCGACCGCCGAAGCCGCGCTCGCGGGGACCGGCGCCAGGATCCTGGCCTACGGCGACCCCGACGATCTGGCCGGATCCGAGGCGCGGGTCGCCGCCCTGGGCGAGCTGTTCGGGAAAAGGTCCCAGGCGGCCGCGGCGCTGGCCGATGGCCGTGACTACCTGGAAACCGTATCCAGAAAGGCCGCGAAGCTGCCGGGGGACAGGAAGCGGATCATGCGCCTGCGCGCGCTTCCTGGCGGCGGCCTGGGCTCCGGGGGCCCGGGCACCCCCGACAGCGCGATAATCGAGGCCGCTGGCGGCATTCCCTGGCCCGGCGGGACGCCGGGCGAGATCTCCCCCGTCTCGGGCGAAGAGTTCGCGCGGTTCGACCCCCAGTTCGTCTACGCCTGCTTCGACGACCGCGAGGCCGTGGAGGCCGCGCGGAAGAGTTCCCCCTGGCGCCGCGCCTCGGCCTTCAAGGGCGATCAGAACGTGATGTACTACGCCTGCGCGCTGACCGACCGGCTCTCGTCGCACGCCGGGTACTTCGCGGCGTGGCTCTCCGGGGACGCGTACGCGGACGAGTACGGGGATCCCGCGAACCTCGCGCTGAACCCCGGAATCATAGGCGAGACCCCGATCAGCGTGCCCGGCATCCCCTACGTCAAGGGCGCGCGGATGATCGAGTACCGCCTCTTCGACTTCATCCACCGCACGGTCCTTGTCGAGTTCGACTCCCCCCAGACCGTCGTCACGACCGATGCCGGGCCCGCACACGGGGTCACCGCCATCGGCAACAACTACGCTCCGCCCATGATGTGGAACATCCATCACAGGGGCGGCTGGCAGGAGTCCGAGAAGGAGGTCTTCGGCATCCTGGGCCTGGACCCCGCGCGGACGACCATGATCTACACCGGCGCCGACATGCGCAACCTCTCGGTCAAGACCGCCAGGTACCGGGACCTCACGGTCACGGCCCTCGTCACCGGCGGCGCCGAGACCAACGCGCTGCGCGCCTCGCGCGATCCTGGCGACTGGTACCTGCCGGGCACCATCAACGTGATGGTGCTCTCCAGCCGCCGTCTCTCCCCCGCGGGCGCTGCCAAGCTGGTCATCGTCGCGACCGAGGCCAAGACCGCGGCGCTGTGGGATCTGGACGTCAGGAGCTCCGCGAGCCCGCTCGCGAACCCGGCCACCGGCACGGGCACGGACGACGTGATTGTGCCCGCGGCGGGCGACGGGAGCCCGGTCGACTGGACGGGAGGCCACACGAAGATAGGCGAGCTCGCGGCCCGCGTGGTCTACGACGCGGTGACCGAGGCGCTCCTGAAGCAGAACGCCACGGCCCCCGGCCGCAGCGTCTGGGAACGCCTGGCCGAGAGGGGGATCGGGCTCTCCCGGCTCTCCTCGGCCTACTCCGGCCGAGGCGCCTACCCCGGGCTGGCCCTGGAGGTGAAGGCGCTCATGACCGACCCCGCCGCCAGGAGCCTCATGGAGGCGGCCTTCAGCCTGTCGGACGCCCAGGTGATGGGCCACGTCGAGGACGCCTCGCCCTTCGAGGCCATGGCCCTCCAGGCGGCCACGCGGATCGCCGGCAGGCCCGTGACCGCCGTCAGGAGCCTCGTCGAGGACAAGGACCTGCCCCCGGTCCTGAAGGCCGCCCTGGACGCCCTGGGCACGGCCGTGCTGGCCAGAGACGGCCGCTAGCCGAAAATCCGCGCCCCGCAAGGCTCGCTCGTCGCCCGCGGCGGCCCGCGCATTCCTTCGGGCAACCCATTCCGAGCAACCGGAGGGCTGCCTGCCTGCTCACTATCGGCAACCGCAGCGCAGGCACGGCACCGGTGACCGCAGCGCAGGCACGGCACCGGCGACCGCAACGCCGATGCGGCATCGGCAACAGCACCTTGCAAGCGCACGACCGACGCGACGGAACCACTTACCCCAAACAGCATCCCCAACATTTCCGGCGCCGGGCCCGCAGGCTTGCCTCGCCAGGTCAAGCCCGGGCCGGAGACGAAACCTGCAGGAGGTACCCCTTGTCAAGCCACGCCAGACATCCCGGACACCCGGGCCTTCCCGCGCGACGCGCGGGCAAAGCGTTCCCGGCGCCGGCCGCGCTCGCCGCGACTGCCGCCCTCGCCTTATCCCTCGCGCTCGCCGTCCAGCCCCCTCGGCTGCACGCCGCGAGCTACACGGACGATCTGGGCAGGACCGTGAGCATTTCCGGAACCCCGAAACGGACGGTCTCCCTGGCCCCCGGCGCCACCGAGATCCTCTGCTCCATCGATGCCGGGGCGGCGATAGCCGCGGTCACCCTTGACGACTACTACTTCCCGTGCATCGCCTCCAAGCCCAGGGTGGGCGCGAGCGAGGCCCCTGACTGGAATCTGGTCCGGAACGCCAGGCCCGATCTGGTGATAGTCGAGCCCGGCATGCTCGCGGCGGCCGAAACGGCGCTCACGGGGACCGGCGCCAGGATCCTGGCCTACGGCGGCGGGAGCGACATCGCGGGATCAGAGGCGCGGATAACCGCCCTGGGCGAGCTGTTCGGGAAAAGGGCCCAGGCGGCGCGGGCCATCGCCGAGAGCGAGGGATACCTGGACACCATAGCCCAGAAGGCGGCGAAGCTACCGGCCGGCAAGAAGCGGATCATGCGCCTGCGGGCCCTGCCCGGCGGGGGCCTGGGCTCCGGGGGCCCCGGCACGGTGGATCGCGCCATCGCCGAGGCCGCGGGCGGCGTGCCGTGGCCCGGCGGGGCCGAGGGCGAGATCGCCCCGGTCACCGCGGAGGAGTTCGCGCGGTTCGACCCGCAGCTCGTCTACGCCTGCTCCGACGACCGCGCGGCGATAGAGGCCGTTAAATCCCGCTCCCCCTGGAGGCGCGCCGCGGCGTTCGCGGGAGGCGGGGACGCCCACTACTTCCCCTGCTCCTTGACCGACCGGCTGAGCTCCCACGCCGGGTACTTCGCGAGCTGGCTCTCCGCGGACGCGTACTCTACGGAGTTCGGCGACTCCGCGAACCTCGCGTTCCCCCAGGAGATCATCGGCGAGACGCCGATAAGGATCACCGGCATCCCGTACGTGAAGGGCGCCAGGGTGGTGGAATACCGCCTCTTCGACTTCATCCACAGGACCCTGCTCGTAGAGTTCGACTCCCCCCAGACCGTCGTCACGACCGACGACGGGGCCGCCCACGGCGTGACGGCGGTCGGCAACTCCTTCTCCCCGCCCCAGGTCTGGAACATCAACCACGGCGGCGGCTGGGAGGAGGCCCAGGGCGAGCTCTACAAGGTCCTGGGCATCGACAGGGAGCGGACGAGCCTCATATTCACCGGCGCAGACATGCGCAACCTCGCCGTCAAGACCGCGAAGTACCGGGATCTGACGGTCACGGCGCTCGTGACAGCCGGCGCCACCTCCAACGCGCTCCGCACCTCCCGCGATCCTGGCAACTGGTACCAGCCCGGCACCATCAACATCATCGTCCTGTCCAGCCGCAGGCTCTCCCCCGGCGGGGCCGCGGGCGCCATCATCGTCGCGACCGAGGCCAAGACCGCCGCGCTCTGGGACATGGACATCAGGAGCTCCGAGAGCCCGCTCGCCAACCCGGCCACCGGCACCGGCACGGACGACGTGATCGTGCCCGCCGCGGGGAACGGCAGCCCGCTCGAATATACCGGCGGCCACGGGAAGATAGGCGAGCTCATCGCCCGCGTGGTCTACGACGGGGTGACCGAGGCGCTCCTGAAGCAGAACGGCAAGGCGCCCCGCCGCAGCGTCTTCGAGAGGCTCGGCGAAAGGCACGTGGATCTTTCGAGGCTCGGGCCGGAATTCTCCGGCAAGGGCGCCTACCCGGCCCTGGCCCTGGACGTGAAGGCGCTCCTGGTCGACCCCGTGGCCAAGAGCCTCATGGAGTCAGCCTTCAGCCTGTCGGACGCCCAGGTGATGGGGCACGTGGAGGACGCCTCGCTCTTCGACGCCATGGCCCTCCAGGCCGCCACGGGCATAGCCGGCCGACCCGTGGGCGCGATCCGGAGCCTCGTCCAGGACAAGAGCGTCCCTCCGGTCCTCAAGACCGCCCTGGACGCCCTGGGCACGGCTGTGCTGGTCAAGAACGGGCTCTGACGACCTGAAGGGACCTTATCCGGCGCCGCATGCCTGCGGCTGCCCCGAGGCCGCCCGGGGCAGCCGCGGGCAACGCCCGCGCCGTCAACGTCCCCGCCCGCCGTCAACGCCCCCGCCCGATGCCATTCCCGCGGTCGCACCCGACCGACGTCCTTCCCACAGCCAGCGACCTCCGCCTGACCCCGCGACCGACAGCGAGGCCCGCGCGGGGAAAACCCAGGACACCAGGAGGCGAACCTTGCCAAGCCCCGTCAGATCCATAAGCCATCCCGCAAGCCGCGCGTCCTCAGCGCTCCCCGCAACCCTCGCCCTGGCGCTCGCCCCGGCGCTCTCCCTCGCGTTCGCCCTGTCCGCGGCCCCGCTCATGGCCGCGAGCTACACGGACGATCTGGGCAGGACCGTGAGCTTCTCCGGAACCCCAAGGCGGACCGTCTCCCTGGTACCCGGGGCGACGGAGATCCTCTGCTCCCTGGACGCCGGGGCAACGGTGGCCGCGGTCACCCTGGACGACTACTACTTCCCGTGCGTGGCCGCGAAACCCAGGGTGGGCGCGGCCGAGGCCCCGGACTGGAGTCTGGTGAAAAGCCACCGGCCCGATCTGGTGATAGTCGGGCCAGGCATGCTGGCCGCGGCCGAGGCGGCCATGCAGGGTACCGGCGCCAGGCTCCTCGCCTACGGCGGGGCGAACGACCTGGCCGACGCCGCGGCGCGCATCACGGCCTTGGGCGAGCTGTACGGGAAACGGGCCGAGGCGGCGAGGGCGATAGCCGAGGACCGGGACTACGTGGACACGGTTGCCCGGAAGACGGCGAAGCTCCCGGACGGCAGGAAACGGATCATGCGCCTGCGGGCCTTGCCCGGCGGTGGCCTGGGATCCGGGGGCCCCGGCACGGTGGACCGCGCCATAGTCGAGGCCGCCGGCGGCGTGCCCTGGCCCGGCGGGGCCGAGGGGGAGATCGCCCCCGTCTCCGCAGAGGAGTTCGCGCGGTTCGACCCGCAGTACGTCTACGCCTGCACGGAGGACCGCGAGGCCATCGAGGCCGTGAGGGGCAAGTCCCCCTGGCGGCGGGCCGCCGCCTTCGGCCGTCCGAAAGGCATGGCCTACTACGCCTGCGCGCTCACCGACAGGATCAGCTCGCATGCCGGGTACTTCTCCGCCTGGCTCTCCGGGGACGCTTACGCCCGTGAGTACGGGGACCCCGCCAACTACGCGTTCCCCGAGGGGATCATCGGCGAGACGCCCCTGAAGGTGCCCGGCATCCCGTACGTCAAGGCCGCGAGGACGGTGGAGTACAGGATCTACGACTTCATCCACAGGACGGTTGTGATCGAGTTCGACTCCCCCCAGACCGTCGTCACGACCGATCACGGGGAGCTCCGCGGCGTGACCGCGATCGGCAACTCCTACATGCCGCCCATGATGTGGAGCGTCGAGCGCAGGGGTCCTTTCAGCGAGGCCATCGCGGACACCCACCGGATGCTGGGGCTGGACGGCGGGCGGACGGCCCTCATCTTCACGGGCGCGGACATGCGCAACCTGGCCGTGAAGACGGCCAGCTACCGGGACATGACGGTCACGGCGCTCGTGACGGGCGGGGTCGAGACCAACGCCCTCCGCACCTCACGCGACGCGGGGAGCCACTACGAACCCGGCACCATCAACGTGATCGTCCTTTCCAGCCGAAGGCTTTCCCCCGGCGGGGCGGCCAACGCCATAATCGTCGCGACCGAGGCCAAGACGGCGGCGCTCTGGGACATGGACGCCAGGAGCTCGGCCAGCCCGCTCGCGAACCCGGCCACCGGCACGGGCACGGACGACGTGATCGTGGCCGCGGCGGGCACGGGGACCCCCATCGACTACACGGGCGGCCACACCAAGATAGGCGAGCTCGTCGCCCGCACGGTCTACGACGCGGTGGCCGAGGCCCTCCTGAAGCAGAACGCCACCCCGCAGCAGCGGAACGTCTGGGAGCGCCTGGGCGAGAGGGGGATCGGGCTCAACCGGCTCCGCGCGGCCTACTCCGGCCGGGGCACCTATCCGGAGCTGGCCTCGGAGGTGAAGGCGCTCCTGACCGACCCCGCCGCCAAGAGCCTCATGGAGTCGGCCTTCAGCATGTCGGACGCCCAGGTGATGGGACATGTGGAGGACGCCTCGCTCTTCGAGGCCATGGCCCTCCAGGCGGCCACCCGCATCGCAGGCAGGCCCGTGACAGCCATCCGGAGCCTCGTGGCGGACAAGGCCCTGCCTCCGGTCCTGAAGACCGCCCTGGACGCCCTGGGCACGGCCGTGCTGGAAAAAGAGGGACGTTAGCGACCGGGACCGGCCCGCCCGGGCTTCCGGCTTGCGGCCGGTGCTGCCGGCCAGCGGCCGGTGCTTCGGAGGGGGTACGCGCGGCAATAGGCGAGCCACCGGGGCTTCGGACTGGTTCCCCGCGCCTAAAGACGAGCCGATGGAGCTTCGGACCCTCGACAGGCTCCCTCGAACGGCTTTCGAGCCCGTTAAAGGACGCGCATGCCCCAGATCGGGCCTTCCCGGAACTCCCGGCAGTCCGCCAGTGCCATCTGGCGGCCCGTCGGCCACGGTCACGGCGGTTACGGTGTTGGCCTTGCGGGCAGGCCCGGGCTCCGCCGATAGCCGTTGCCCGCCTCGCCGACAGCCTGTTCTGCAGATCTCGGGTCTTTCCCGCCATTAACGATGCGCCTGGTCATCCGAAAGCCCCCTCCACCTCCCAGCGGCGGGGGCTTTTCGTTTCGGAAACGGGATTTCAAAGCGCAGGACCTTCGGAACGCGAGGCGCGGTTTCGACGGCGCGCGAGCCTTGCCTCAACGGCTCACAAGCCTACGCTTCAAAGGCAAACGAGCCCACAGTCAACGACTAGCGACCGCATCGCAGGGGTATGCAAGGCCGGAACTCCGACGCACTGAATCGGCAGGTCATCCGCGCCAACGCCAAGGAGGAAAGATGCGGCAAAGGAGGGAAGACAGGGCCAAGAAGGAAAGATGCGGCAAAGGAGGGAAGACAGGGCCAAGAAGGAAGGATGCGGCAAAGGAGGGAAGACAGGGCCAGGGAGGAAAGATGCGGCAAAGAGATCGCCTCAGCCGATCTGAAAAAATGCTGACCCGGCGAGTGCGAAAACCCCAAAACAAAATGCGGAAGAATGAAATTTACTGGATATTTATCCGCAAATACAAGAAAAGACAGGAGAAATTTATAGAATCTTCGAGCCGCTACTCTCATGGCCTCTCCTCAACGGAAATCTGAAGGGCTCTTCCAGCATGGGCCGGAGGCTTTCCCTCAACGTGGCGGGGCGCCCGGAACGAAACAGCCGGCGTTTCATCCGCTTTCGCCGAAAGCGGCTAAAATCGCCGCACCGCGCCTCACGCTTCCACACGTCGCTGTCCAACGAACGATCTATGGCTCATATGGATTAGCGCCGCGCCCCCGAAGGTCTCGGCCCGGGCAGGAGCGGTGTCAAACCGCCGGGTTTTCTGCTAGAATTTCGGGAACTTGGCAGGGCTATTGCCGTTCATCATGGACGCCCGAAAGCGGCCGTCAGGGAGAGCGATCCGGGCCACGCGGTGAGATCCCCGCCAGCGGCGAGATGTCTGCCCGCGCGTGTGATGCCCGCGAGCGTGATGCCCACGAGAATTCCTGCCGAACCCGAAACAAGGGCCGCCGCGGCCCCCCGGCAGGGCACCGCGCCCTGAAACATCCGCGGCGAGAGCACATGATGGTACGACTGATCAAGGAACATCTCACGGCTCCCGTATTCTTCGCGTCGGCGGCCGTCATGATGCTCATCTCGGCGTACATAAGCTTCCTCATGAGCGCCGCCTCGGACTACCTCAAGACCGACATCGAGGCGCGGCTCCTGGCCATCTCCAAGCTCGCTGCCTCGACCATAACCACCGCGGACGAGCTGGAACGGTACCGCACAGCCGCAGACATGGAAAGCGACGGCTACGCGGAGCTGAAGCGGCGCGTGGCCGACTTCGGGACGGAATCGGAAGTCCTGTACGTCTACTTCCTGCGCGGCCTTCCCGACGGCCAGTGCCAGTTCATAATCGACAACGACTACACGGAGGATTCCGTGGGGCTCGCCACGGACCCGCTCCCGGTGGAGCCGGCCGTCGCGTCCGCCTTCGCCGGGAAGGCCGCCTCGGCGGGCCTGGAGACCTACTCGGTGGGCTACACCGGCCTCCTTTCGGCCTTCGCGCCCGTGACGGCGGCCGACGGCTCCGTTCCCGTGGTCTGCGGCGTGGACATCCCTGACGAGCCGGTGGTGCTCATGCGCTCCAAGGTCCGCACCACCGCCGTGCTCCTGGCCGTGGCACTCGTCCTGGTCCTGGCCAGCGGCTTCATGGGCTTCAAGCTGTTCAAGAGGAAGGCGGCGCAGTCGGAGGCCGCGAACATCTCCAAGAGCCGATTCCTGGCCAACATGTCCCACGAGATAAGGACGCCCCTGAACGCCGTGATCGGGCTCTCCGACATCGAGCTCCAGAAGGACATCCCGGAGGGCACGCGGGGGAGCCTGGAGAAGATCTACAGCTCCGGCACGAACCTCCTGGCCATAATCAACGACATCCTGGACATCTCGAAGATCGAGTCCGGGGCCTTCCAGATCATTATCGCCGACTTCGCGACCTCCCAGTTCCTGGCGGACGCCATCCAGCAGAACATCGTGCGCATCGGGACCAAGAACATCGTCTTCCGCCTGGAGGTAGACGCCTCGTTCCCGAAGGCGCTCCGCGGGGACGAGCTCCGCATCCGGCAGATCCTCACCAACATCCTCTCCAACGCTTTCAAGTACACCAAGGAGGGCCAGGTGACCCTCGGGTGCGACTGCGGGACGCCAGGGGACGACGGCTCCGCCGAGGTGACCTTCACGGTCTCCGACACCGGCGCGGGCATCCGGGCCGAAGACATGCCCAGGCTCTTCGACGACTACGCCCAGATGGACTCCAAGGCCAACCGCAACAACGAGGGCACGGGACTTGGGCTCTCCATCACCAAGAACCTGGTGGCGCTCATGGGCGGGCGCATCGCGGTGGAGAGCGAGTACGGCAAGGGCACCAGCTTCATGGTTACCCTCCCCCTGGGCCTGCCCGGCACGGAACAGCTGGGGCCGGAGCTCGCGGCCGATCTGGCCGCCGGGCGCTTCGGCAAGGCCGCGGGCCGCTCCAAGAAGGACTTCGTGCGCACCCGGCTCCCTTCGGGCGGGAAGGTGCTGGTGGTCGACGACCTGGACGTGAACCTCCTGGTGGCCCGGGGCCTCCTGAAGCACTACGGGCTCTCGATAGACACGGCGACCTCCGGCAAGGAGGCCGTCGACAAGGTCCGCGCCGCCGCGGACGGCCCGGAGTCCGACCGCTACGACATCATCTTCATGGACCACATGATGCCCGTCATGGACGGCATCGAGGCCACACGCCTAATCCGGGCGGATCTTGACGGCGACTACGCCAGGAGCGTCCCCATCATCGCGCTCACAGCCAACGCCCTGGCCGGGAGCCGCGAGATGTTCCTCGAGCACGGTTTCAGCTCCTTCATCTCCAAGCCCATCGATCTGCTGCAGCTGGACGAGGAGCTCGCCAGGTGGATCAGGGGCAAGCCGGAGGCGGTCCAGGCGCCCCCGGAAACCTCCCTCGAACCGCCCCTCGACGCCTCCCGCGAATCGCCCGTCGAGGCCGCCCGTCAGACCGCCCTGGAGAAGCCCGCCGTCTAGCGTCTGACGTCGAGCGCACGTGCCCGGTTACGCCCGCGCGTGATCCGGGCCGCCGACCGAAAATCGACGCGCATCGGCATTGCGCGGGGCAGTTCTCGCTTTCGATCCCGACCAGCCATGGCACGATTTTTTGAATCGACACTTCAGAACGCGCCACGTTCCGTCCGGATTCGTCCGGCGAACTCGCCAGGAGACCGCAATCCGGCGATGGGGAGCCGTGGGGCTACAGTGCCTACGCGGCGCGGGGCGAGGCAAGTTCGTCGGGTATCCCGGCGGGCGGCTCCGGCACCCGATCGGCATCGTCGGCAGGGACAAGGCGGGTTTCCTGCGCCTGCACCAGGCCACTTCGGGCGCCTCGCGCACATTTCCGCACATACCGGCTTGGGGCCTCACCCGCCAGGCTGGCCCTGAAGCCTCGCGCTTCTTAAGCGCGACGGCCCCTTGGAGACGGCCTTCCCGAGGCTACCCCGCTTTCGGACAGACACCCGCACGCTAAAAGATCAAAGGGAGAGGAAATGGAAAAGATCAGGACGGCTGCCCAGATTAAAAAGCTCGCAAAGGAAATCGGCATGCATGCGGGCGATCCCCGTTGGGAGCAGGCAGACGCCAAAGGCTGGAGCATCGCCCACGCCGCCGCGGAAGAAGGGCGACTGCCTTACGGCTTCGATCGCTGGTAGCTGAACGACTCCAAGGGGCGAAGCGTTGCCCACGTGATGGCCGAGGGATGGTTCCTGCCGACCGGCTTCGACCGTTGGGAGCTGGCCGACAACAGCGGCTGGTCAGTGGCGCATGCGGCGGCAAAGTCGGGCCATCTGCGTCCCGGTTTCGACCGCTGGGAGATCCGCGATTACTGGGGACAAAGACCGGCGCACGCCGCGGCTAGCGAGGGCCGCCTGCCTCCCGGATTCGACCGCTGGGAGCTGGCCGATGACAAAGGCTGGACAGTCGCTCACGTCGCGGCGAACGCGGGCCGCCTGCCTACCGGATTCGACCGCTGGGAGCTGGCCGATGACACAGGCTGGACAGTCGCTCACGCCGCGGCGAACGCGGGCCGCCTGCCTACCGGATTCGACCGTTGGGAGCTGGCCGATGACAAAGGCTGGACAGTCGCTCACGCCGCGGCGAACGCGCGCCGCCTGCCTATCGGATTCGACCGTTGGGAGCTGGCCGATGACAAAGGCTGGACCGTGGCTCATTCGATGGCGAAAGCGGGAATTCTGCCTCCCGGATTCGACCGCTGGGAGCTGGCCGACGGCGAAGGATGGAGTGTGGCGCACTCCGCGGCCGGAGCCGGGTATCTCCCGGCGGATTTCGACCGCTGGGGGATTTGCGACAAGGTTAAGTGGTCCGTGGCGCATGTTGCCGCCAGCTGCGGGACCCTTCCCGCAGGATTCAGCAACTGGACGCTCAGGGACAAAACCGGGGTGACGGTAGCCCACGCGGCGGCGGCAAAGGGCCGCCTGCCTGCCGGATTCAGCTCGTGGCATCTCGCCGAACCCGGCGGCTGGACGGTCGCACACGAATCGGCCGCGAGCGGATATCTCCCAGAGGGTTTCGATCGTTGGGAGATGTCAGATACCGGCGGCATGGCCGTGGCGCACGTCGCCGCGAGGAGCGGGTGCCTGCCGCAGGAATTTGACCGGTGGGAGCTTGCGGATGCCAATGGCTACACGGTTTTCCACTACGCGGCCGCCAAGGGACTGCTCCCTGAAGGGTTCGATCGCTGGGAGCTGGCCTCTCCGGACGGCGTGACCGTTTACCACGCCGCGGCCAAGGGCGGCCAACTTCCGCCCGGCTTCAAGGACTGGGGGCTCGCGACGGACTATGGGGATACCGTAGCCCACTGGGCGGCACGGGGAGGGCATCTTCCTCTGGACTTCGCCGACTGGGATCTCACGAACAGGCACGGAAACACCGTGTTCGACGCGGCGATGGCGAAGAAGAGCTTCCCCGACGGTCTCTCCATGACCGCCATGTTGAAGGCGGTGGGACGATTCAGGGTTGAGGCGATGATCACGAACGGCTACGTCTTCCGTGTCTCGTGACCATGAAATCAGGCCGCCCGCCGGCGCCTCCCGCTACGCGATACGGAGCCGTAATCTCGCTGTCCCTTGCCGTACAACGCATCTCCGTGTCTCCCGAGTTTCCCCGTTTCCAGCGATCCGCTCTTTTGCCGATGCCTCCGCGCCGCTCTTTTGCCGATGCCTCCGCGCCGCACATTCCGACCCAATTTCAGGACGGCGGATATTTGAACCATTCTCGCATCCGCTCCTGCGAGGCAACCGGAATTCTCTGCCGGGCTGGGTTCCGGTTACATGCCTAACCTGAATCGCGACCGTACGGATCCTGTGGCGAGCCATCATCCGGGGCAGCGGCCCGGGGCAACGCGAAGGTCAATCTGGTTGGCACGGGGTCTGGATCCGGGGTTTGACGTGAAAAATTTGGGGGGCGGCGATCGAGCCAAGCGTGACAAAAGGATGCGGAAGAGCGGAGAGCGACCGTTAGAGGCTGAATTCCGGCGGACACGTTGGAGAACCGCTTCATATTGTCCGCCGTGCGGAACGCCGGCATCGGTGGTTTCCAGCCCTACAGACCCTTTGCGCTTTGCGGATAAGCTTGCACGGGGAACGTTTGACTGAGGCGGACCGGCGTGATGCCGGAGACCGGATTCCTATCGTCCTGGACGGGGATTCCGCCGGACGGGGAGGTCGATTTCCTGCAGGTCCGCCCTGAGTTCATCGGCTTTCCAGACGACTTTCGCGAAACGTACCATCACAGTGGATGTGCCATAAACCGCCACCGCTACGGCTAGTATCGGTTTTCCTGAAGCCAGATAAGGTTTGGCGTAATTCCTTATCAGTATCTGATCGAAAGCCTCCTCGATTTTCCTTTCAAGGATACGTTTCACGGAATCCGACATGAGCCCCAGTTCAAGGAGCCAAGAGCAGCCGGCAAAATCCGCCGGGTATCCGCTTCCGTCCGAAGGGGCTGTACGGACCTCGACAGGCGGCTCGCTCCTACGGCCGGAGAGCCCATCGTTATCTTTCCGCATTTCATCGGATTCCAAGTATTTGAGTTCTATCACTATATATCCGTTTCCGGAAACGTCAAATAAAAGATCGGCTCTGCCTGCATCCGAATACACCTCACCCAAAGCATCCAGCAAGTTGCCGGTGAAAATCGCGCTTCCGAATCTCATCAGTGTCAGCAAAATCAATTTATAACTTCCTTCGCCTCCGTTTCTGTACCATTCCTTCGGATTTCCCGAAAATATTGAACTCAGAAGCTTTTCGCACTCATCGACGTTGCAGGACCACAACGACGACAGCAACGCGGCTTTCATGCTCGTGAAGTCAGTCAGCGGATCTCCCGACTTATTCATGAACCTGAGATTTTTCACAAAAGCTTGGAATTTCGAGGTCAGCTCTTTGTTAATCGCGTCCCTGATCTCGTTGTTGGGGATTTTTAAAAGATATTTCAGGGAACTTTTGGTGCTTTCGATGCGGTCTATTGTCAGATAACCGGCCTGCAAAAGAAAAGCCTCGCTATTGATGTTGGAAACGTCCTGGATTGCGATAGGGACATCTATGGAAATTTTTTTTCCGAAAATCTCAAAATGTCGTCCATCGAATGAATTAACGATATTTGAGAAAAGTGAGGATCCAGAGTCGTACCAGTAATCCATGAAAGCAAGGTTTTCCAGAAAACTTTTGATCGAAAATGGGTTTAAGACCATTGAGCATCCGTCCCAGCTGTAACCATCATACCATTGAACGATTTCGTCCATGATGTCGGCTTTGGTGGAGCCTTGAGGCAACAAGCCAGTGTCAACAAATCTCGATAGAGCCATGTCAAGGTATTTACCATAGTACGTAGTGATTTCATCTTGAGTGAAACCGCAGATCATAGAAAAATCTGCATCGAAAGTGAGATCTTTAACGTTATTTAATGCCGAAAACAGTGACAATTGCCTGAATTTTGTAATCCCGGTTATGAAAGTAAAGCGCAAAAAATCACTGCATCCCTTGATAGACGAATAAAAATCGTAGAGCATCGACCGTATCTTTTCGATTTTAGCGGGATCACTCATGTGTTTCAACAGAGGAAAATCATACTCGTCTATGAGAAGGACAACATTCTTCCCGCCAATCTCAACGCGCCCGTCGCCCTTCTTCCTTCTTTTTGGATTAGAGCATTTCATGGAAACGTTGATTATCAGATCGCTGATGGCGTTGGCGATGCTAGTCTGGCTGATTGGGACCTTATACGAATTCGCTGTCGGCATCAACTTGCTGATAAGGCCCGCCTGAAACTGGTCAGGATCGGGGTCCACAGTGTTCATATTTATCCGGATCACCGGAAAAGGCTCCCAGTTGAAACCCGTAGCTCGGGTCTCGATTTCAAGACCAGCGAAGAGCTCACGCCTTCCCTCGAATATCTGACGTATAGTGTCGACAAGAAGGCTTTTGCCGAATCTCCTCGGCCTTGCAAGAAAATACGGGCCGTCGGATTTCAAAAGCTTTATGAGTAACCCGGTTTTATCGACGTAAACCGCGCCCAGTTGAATCAATCTCGCGAAAGAATCAACCGTGGTTTCCACGGAGTTCAACATCTGTTCCATGATTGGGCTCTCATTGCTATATCAGCAGTCCAAACATATTCACTCGCGACTGAGTATCGCAGAATTTTGGAAGAAAACCAGACTTACGGCGTCCAGGCATGCGAGGCCCGGAATCGTTTGGCGCATGTCCGCGACCAAGGTTGAGTTCGTATCGCGGTTGGTTTATGACCTAACGCCTATCTCCTCCGGATTTCAGTGTACATGCCTGAACCAGCTTTGTCAACCATCAGTCAGTGACGCGGAATAGCGTTCGGGATTTTTGACTTTGGCTCGTTTTCTGGGCCATGAAGCCGACAGTCGAACGGCCCGAAGAAATGCACGTTGGCGCTCTCCGGCTGCTTGTCTCGGTTGCGGGAGCTCACATCGTCCGGCACCCCGCTGCACTTGCCGTAGTCGAACCTCAGCTCCGACGCCTCATAGAAGTCCGACTCTTGCTTTCAATCGGTAAACTACCTGGTCCCCCGGTCCCACCACAGCCCCCTTTCCACGGCGGCGTCCACCATGGCCTCCGGTTAGACGCCCCCGGCAACGTGCTGATGGATGTTGGCGCCCTTGGGCATCTTCTGGAGGAATGCCACGCGCTGGGCCTCGTCCACCCGGCTCTCCTCGAAAAAGGCCGCCACGACGGGATCCCCGTCCACTGCCGCCCGGCGGACGTTCGCCGGGGAAGACGGAAGCGCGGGCCAGGAGGCGGACTCAAGGGCAGGATCTGGCACGGAAGCCATCCGGACGAAAGCCCGGCCCCGGGAACTGGAGCAGGCCCAGAAACGGTACCGGGCAAAGGTACGAAGGGGGGGACTCGGAAGCCGTCAGGGCCGAAGCCGAACGCCCGGGAGCGGACGGTGGCGCTTGCACGGGCGCCTTGGCCGAGGCTTCTGCAGGCACGAGCGCGACGGCAAGCGCCAACGCGAGAGTCGCGGACAGGATGCCCCGCGTCATGCGGGAGAAGGGAACGGATGGCGAAATGACGGATCCTTGTAAAATGAGTTGTTGGGGGCAACGGGGGCATCCTGACCAAGTTCGTGCCGCCGGGCACCTGGCCTTTCGCCTCGCAAACGATAACAGCGGCTTGATTTTCAACGCACAATCGCCCCAAAGCTGATTCGGCCCTCCGCAGACTCCGGCCCTCCGCAGGCTCCGGCCCTCCGCAGGCCATCGTGGTCCCATGACGCCAGGAAGCTCCCCCCTTACCCTGCCCGGCCTCGCCGGAATAGGCCATCGGCGCTTCGCTCGAAGCATCGGATCTGTGCCGGAAGTCCTGATGTCTCCCCTTGCCTCTGCCTGCCCCCCAACGCATGCCGCCAGACTCTGGACGGGCGGTCGAAAAGTGCCGGTTTTCCGTTCCGGAGACTGCGCGTCATTCCCGCAAAACCTTGGAAGACGCGCCCATGCGCCCATGTTCAGACTTGAGCAGATCCTGATTTTCTGGACTCCGTCCGCCGCGTATACCCGGCATCCGGGCGGCGAAGATTCGCGGCAGACGCATCCGCCCGCGTCCCCCTTCGCGGGTTAACCGGCAGAATCCCCTGCCGGTCTTCTCAGTGTCGTTCTACACGGCACCGCAACCTTTCCGCTCGAGCGATTCCCAGCCCTTGCCGTCTCCCGAATCAGGAACATCTGGAGAGACGGGGGCTTTTCAAGAACCGACATCGTTTCCGGCGTCCGGCCCGGACACGTATGGCGCATCGGCCCCCCTCGCTCCGCCAGTCCCCGTTTTCTCCCTCGCGTTCACGTCCGCGTTCGCTTTCTCTCTCGCGTTCATGTCCACGTTCACTTTCTCCCTCGCGTTCACGTCCGCGTTCGCTTTCACGTCCGCGTTCGCTTTCACGTCCGCGTTCGCTTTCACGTCCCGCGTTCGCTTTCACGTCCGCGTTCGCTTTCACGTCCGCGTTCGCTTTCACGTCCGCGTTCGCTTTCACGTCCGCGTTCGCGTCCGCGCCCGCGTTCTTGTCGGCTTTCACGTTCTCACCCGCCCTCTGGTTCCCGTTGACGTTACTACTTCATCCCCGGTCGTGGCCGCCGGTCCCCGCAACGCCGCCATCGTTCGCGCCTCCCGGCCCCTTGGCCCTGCCGGCCCGCCTGCGGTAACCGACGAAGAAGATCGCGATGAGCGCCAGCACGAAGATAGACAGCGTCCACTCGACTCCGGAGGAGCTGAGCGAGGTGTCTTCAGCGGGGTTGGCGACGTTCTCCATCTTGAGGCCCCGCACGCTCTCGGCGTCCGCGGCCCCGTCGGCCTGATGCTCGGCGCTCGACCGGTCCTCGGGCCGGTCATGAGGCCTGGCGTCGGACGCGGGAGGGTTGGAGTCCATCTCGGCGCGGCGGTCGCCCAGATCCTTTATCATCCGCCGGTTGTCCTCGAGCTGTTCCTCCAGGCTCTTCTGGGCCATCTGCTCTATCGCGAGCTTGAACTCGGCTACCAGTTCCGGCGCCATCACGCCGGGGAGGGAGACGATGTTCACGACCATCTGGTTCAGCTGGGGGTTGTTGCAGGTGTGGTCGCAGCAGGCGACGCCCCGCTCGATCACGCTCGTCGCGTAGTCGACGGCCAGCTTCTGCCGGACCTCGTCGGAGGGCTCCCAATAGCCCTTGCGCACGGTCTCCAGCATGCGCCCGGTAATCGACTGGAACGCCCAGGGGTTGCTCTCGTCCATGAATTCCGGGACGCCCTCGCCGTACTTGTCCTCGATGTACACCTCGTAGGTCTGGTCCCAGATCCCCGGGTCCACGTCCTGCGGCACGGTCACCTGGAAGCCGAAGAGGTACTCCACGTACTTGGCCAGCTGAAGCGCGCCCGCGTACCCCTCGCCCTTCATGCCCCGGATCCAGGTGGGGTTCAGGTAGCGGGTCCTGGCCTCGAAGCCGATGAGCGTGTCCAGGCCCGTCATGGCCACCTTGCCGGGGGAGCGCTGGTCGGTCATGAGCGTCTCGGGCGCGGCGCCGCCGGACACGGAGGTGATGGCCATGGCTAGCCCGCCCAGGTAGCCGAAGTAGTCGTCATCGTCCATGATCCCGAACAGGTGAGAGCTCATGGAGTGCCAGGCTATCTTCGATCCCGCCAGGTTCAATTCCAGGGAATCCCTGGCCGGGGCGCCCCAGAGATCCGCCCCGAAGGCGTAGCCCGAGTGCTCCCTGAAGGCCAGCGCCACGTCGTCCGGGTCGTCCCAGGAGCCCGAGGACGAGACGGACTCCGGCACCCGGTTCCCGTAGTTGCCGGGGCTTTCGGAAAAGATCCTGGCCCTCGAGAAACGGCCGGCGTCCTCCTCCGAGTAGCCCTTGGAGAGGAGCGCCCGGCGGTTGTCCTCGTCGTTTCTCGCGATGAAGTTCTCGATGTCGTCCTGGAGCGCCGCCTGGCGGATGGCGTTGTCCAGGAATATTATCTTGTCCGGGAAGAGGTCCCGGTACAGCCCGGAGGCGTCCACGGTCACGTCTATCCTGGGCCGCCCCAGCACCCTGCCGGGGATGGGCCGGGTGCCCGTCACCATACCCGACGGCGCCCACTGCGGTTCGGCGCCTATGAGCGCCAGCACCGTCGACTCGTTCACGCCCTGGTTGCGCAACGCCTCGACGGCCCAGACGACCACCGCGACCTTGTCGGGGTACTCCCCGTGCTCGTTCACGTAGTCCTCGATTATCCTGTCCGCAGCCTCCTGGCCCAGCCGCCAGGCCTCGGGGGTGGGGAGCCTGCCCGGGGAGATCCCGTAGAAGTCGCGGCCGCTCGGGAGCGCCTCTGGGTTGCGGGCGGGGTCGTTTCCCTCCCCCGGCACCACGTAGCGCCCCGAGAGGCCCCTGAGGAGCCCGGCGAACTCGTTTTCGCCGGAGGCGTCCAGCCTCCGCCCCGACTCGCCCGCGTCGAGGCCGGGGTTCTCGCGGGCCATCACGTCCAGAAGCGATCCCCGGGCGTCCCCCGAAGGGCTCGTGCCGAAGGTGTGGAGCCCGTACGGGACGTCCGCCTCGGCCATGTACTCCAGATAGACCGAGAGGGCCCGGACCTCCTCGGGCCCATCTATGGAATCCACGCGCAGATCCTTTTCGAGCGAGAGCCCCGCCGCCAGATCCCTTATCTGCGCGAGGTACTCGCCCGCGGTCGCGGAATCCATTGACGACGCCTGCAGGTAGGAGTCGGCCAGCCGGGAGAGCGTCTCGTATTCCTGGTACCGCCCGGCCGTCACCAGCGGCGGGATGAGGTGGTCCACCACGACCGCCCTGCCCCGGCGCTTGGCCTGGAGACCCTCGCCCACCACGTCCAGGTTGTAGGGGTAGATGTCCGGGAGGGTGCCCAGCAGCACCTCGGGCGGGTCGTGAAGGGCCATGCCCGCCTGCTTGCCCGGCATCCATTCCAGGGTCCCGTGGGTGCCCAGATGCACCACGGCGTCCGCGCCCCAGACGTGCTCCAGCCACAGGTACAGCCCTAGGTACTGGTGGTGCGGGAAGATGAAGCGGTCGTGGTAGAGCCTCATGGGGTCGTCCTCCATGGCCCGGGCCCCCTGGGGCATGATGGCCAGGTTGCCCCTGACGATGACCGGCAGGACCAGCTTCCCGTCCCGCGTCATGACGTCGCCCTGCTCGGGGGGCCCCCACTGCTCAAGGACGTTCCGCCTGTACTCCTCCGGGAGACGGTCGAAAAGATCCCTGTATTCGGAGATCGGCCACAGGACCGCGGTCCCGCCCTCGATCATGGCGTCCAGCTCGCCCGGCGCCCAGGCCCCCACGTTGCGCCCGCCGCGCAGGACGAGCTCCTTCACCTGCTCCTCGTCCAGGGGCGGGTCGTCGTCGACCGCGTAACCCTCGGCCTTGAGCCTGGAGGCGATGTCGGCGAGGCTCCGGAAGACGTTCAGGAACGCGGCCCCGATGGAGTGCTTGCCGCGGGAGTTGTTGTAGTAGATGACGGCGACCTTGCGCTCGGCGGGAGGCTTGCGGGCCAGAGACAGATGGCGCATGATCCTCCGGCCCAGATGCCTGGTCCCGTCCTCCATGGCGTCCCAGCGGTAGACCCGTTCGCCCCGCGCCGTGCGGTCCTCCGCCTTGCCCATCACGAGGCTGGGCTCGATCGCCCCCGAGGTCTCCGGGTTGTCCAGGTTCCAGACGACGTCCAGCGCCGGGATGCCCTGGGGGCTCTCGCGCCACTCGCCCGTCGTCTGGCTGTAGAGGTTTATCGCGTTGAAGATCGGCACGTCCAGATCAGTGATGGCTTCCTTCATGCCCTCGGCGTACGCCAGGTAGAACTTGAGGGTGAGCGACGCCACCGCGTCCACCCGGCTCCTGCGGCCCTCGTCCAGGAGAAGCGTCTCGATGAGCGGCAGCTCGCTGCCGAAGGCGGGCATCACGTTGAAGCCCTCCTCTTCCAGGATCCGCACGATCGCGTCCAGCGCCGGCCTCTGGCCCTGCATGAGGAACGCCTCGTAGAACATGAGCGCCAGCCAGGGCCTGTCCCCAGAGTAGCCGGGCCTCGTCCGGTACCATTCCATGAAGCCGTCAGCGGTCTGGAAGTTCGCCGGTGCGTCCGGATGGTAGACGCCCTTGCTCGGTATATCCTCCAGAGGCCCGTATTCCAGGCCCGGCACGACCTTGAGGCTCAGGATCCGCCGCACGGCGTTCACGACGTTCGGCCCTGAGAGGTAGTCGTAGTAGGAGCTGGCGACCTCGTCGAAGACGTAGCCCTCGCGCCTGAGCTTGTCGTCGTCGGCGGAACCGCGCATGGCGTAGACGGTCGTGCCCGGCTTGCCTATGATCCCGCGCCCTGAAATCCAGTCGGTATGCCTGTGGTCCATGATGTCCACGAGCACCGCGTCGCTCCCGGAAATGAACTCGAACGCCTCGTCGCCGTCCAGGAGATCAGCCAGGCAGAAGAGCCTCACGTTGACCCCTTCGGCGAATTCCGTGCCGTCCATGGCCTCGTGGACCATCCAGCTGTCGGAGTCGGAGATTATCATGGAGACGTCCGCGGCCCTCGCGGGGGCGGCGGACGCCAGGGCCAGGACCGCGGCGGCCGCCAGGGCGGCAGGGACGGCGGCGGACGCCAGGGCGGCGGGGACGTCGGAGCGGGCCGCTGAGGATGCTTTCCTGGCCGCTTGCCGATCGGGGGCCGAAGTGAAGGTTGGCATGGGTCTGTCCTCTGAATTCGTGCTGTCGGGCCGGCGGCTCACCGGGCGAGGGGTCGCGGGGACGGAGGCGCCGGGCTGTCAGCGTCCGGTTCCACGGCTTCTTTGCGGGCGATCTGTTCGGGATCTAATATCAACTATTTAAGATAGGCGGCGTATTGCGGGTTACCGATATCATTGATATAAAGTCCAAGGAAGTTATCTCGTATTCTGCCTAAGGTCGTTGACGCATATCGTTCCATCATCGATCCTGGTGGTTTTCGGCAAATTCTCCACACTCCCGGATATCCATGGGAGCGGATTGCGCCTTCTGGGGAATGCGGTACGACGCGAATCTTAAACCCGGCCCGGCCCGGCATGACCGGCCAGGACCGGCAGTCCCGGCCTGGTTGCCGGGCATATCCGACCGGGTTTGGCGGCCAGGCATGACCGGCCAAGACCGACAAGCCCGTTCGATCATGCAGGGCTTATCCGGGAACATGCCTATCATCAAAGCTCCGCGGAGTCGTCTCCGGCTTCGGTCTTGGCGGCGGCTGTCCGATCGCCATCTGGCGTCTGCGCCTCGGCCTTGCCGGAACCGACCGCCGCGTCCATTCGTGACGCTGTCTTTTCTGCCCCGGCATCCCCTTCAGTCGCCCTGCCCGGACCGGCATGCGCCCCGGAAGCAGCGCCAGGCAGGGACAACGCATCGGCGCCGGGTCCTGACGCCGCGCCGTTGCCGTCCGTGCCGACGCCGCCGTCCCTCTTGGCTCTGCCGGCCCTCCTGCGGTACCCGACGAAGAATATAGCCAGAAGCGCCAGCACGAACACGGATAGCGTCCATTCGATGCCGGGGGAGCCGGGCGAGGCGTCCTCCGAAGGGCTGGACACGTTCTCCATCTTGAGGCCGCGTACGCTCTCGCCCTCGGAAGTCTCGTCCGTCTGCCTGTCGGATCCGGCCTGGGTCTGGGGAGCAGTCTCGGGGACGGTCGGGGGGGTCGTCTCGGGGACTGCCGGGGGGGGCGCCTCGGGGACTGCCGGGGGAGCCGCCTCGGGGACTGCCGGAGGAGCCGCCTCGGGGACTGCCGGGGGAGCCGCCTCGGGGACTGCCGGGGGAGCCGCCTCGAGGGCGGACGGTGGCTCTGCGGGGGAGGGCGGATTGGAGTCGAGCACCGCGCGGCGGTCGCCCAGATCCTTCAGCATCACTGTGAGCTTGGCAAGCTGATCCTCCAGGGTCTTCCTGGTCACCTGCTCCAAGGCATCCCTGAACCGTTCCACCGACTCCGGCGCCATCACGCCGGGTTGCGAGACGATGTCCACGACCATCAGGTTGAGCCGCGGGTTGTTGGAGAGGTAGCCGCCGTTCGATGCCCCGCGCTCGATCACGCTCGTTGCGTACTCGACCGCGAGCCTCCGGCGGACCTCGTCGGACGGGTCCCAGTAGCCCTTGCGCACGGCCTCGAGCATCCTGCCCGTCAGCGACTGGTAGGCCCAGGGGTTGTCCCGTTCCATGAACTCCGCTATGCCGTCCCCGTACCAGTCCTCGACGTAGACCTCGTAGGTCCGGTCCCAGAAACCCGGGTCCACGTCCTGGGGCACGGTCACCTGGTAGGCGAAGAGGTTGTCCACGAAAGCGGACATCTGTCCCGCGCCCGCGTAGCCCTCCTCCTTCATGCCTCGAATCCAGACGGGATTCAGGTATCTGGCCCGCATCTCGGCGCCTATCACGTCGTCGAGGCCGGTCACGAGCGCCTTGCCGCGGGAGCGCTGGTCGGTCACGAGCGTCTCCGGCGCCGCGCCTTCAGACAGGGACGCGATGGCCGCGGCGAGCCCTCCGAGGTACCCGTTGAACTCGTCGCTGTCCAGCACCCCGTACAGATGCGAACTGAGCGAGTGCCAGGCTATCTTCGAGCCCGCCAGGTTGAGCTCCAGGGAGTCCCGGGCCGGCTCGCCCCAGACGTCCGTCCCGTACGCGTAGCCCGTGTGCTCGCGGAACGTCAGCGCCACTGCGCCCGGGTCATCCCAGGTCCCGGACGAGGCGATGACGTCCGACACCCGGTTCCCGTAGGTGGCGGGCCTTTCGGAGAAGACGCGAGCGCGGGAGAAGCGGCCCGCGTCCTCCTCTGAATAGCCGCGGGCGAGAAGCGCCTCGCGGTTGCCCGCGTCGTTTCGGGCGATGAAGTTCTCCACGTCGTCCTGGAGCGCCGCCTGGCGGATGGCCTCGTCCAGGAACATGATCCTGTCGGGGAAGACGTCCCGGTACAGCCCGGAGGCGTCGACCGTCACGTCTATCCTGGGCCGCCCCAGCTCCCTGCCGGGGATGGGCCGGGTGCCTGTCACCATGCCCGAGGAGGCCCACTGGGGCTCGACCCCTATGAGCGCGAGCACGGTCGACTCGTTCACGCCCTCGTTGCGCATGGCTTCCAGCGCCCAGACGACCACGGCCACCTTGTCGGGGTACTCCCCGTGCGCGCTCACGTAGTCCGAGATCATCCTGTCAGCCGCCTCCTGGCCCAGCCGCCAGGCCTCGCGGGTGGGAAGCCTGCCCGGCGAGATCGCGTAGAAGTTGCGGCCGGTCGGGAGCGCGTTCGGGTTGCGGGCGGGATCCTTGCCTTCCCCCGGCTCCACCCATCTCCCGGAGAGCCCCCGCAGGAGCCCCGCGAACTCGTTCGGGCCGGAGGCATCGAGCTTCCTGCGCGACCCGTCCATGTCCAGGCCGGGGTTCTCGCGGGCCATCGCATCCAGAAGCGACTCCGCCGCTTCCCCGGACGGGCCGGTCCCGAAGGTGTGGAGCCCGTACGGAACGTCCGCCCGATCCAGGCGCTCCAGGTACTCAGAGAGCGCCCGGACGGCCTCTGGCCCGTCGATCGCGTCCAGTCCCAGCTCCCTCTCCAGGCCCAGCGCGGAGACGAGCTCCCGAATCTCCCCGAGGTACACACCTGCGGTCGCCGAATCCCTCGCCGCGGCCGCACGGTAGGAATCCGTCAGCTCGGAGAGCGTCAGGAACTCCCGGTACAGCCCCGCCCTGACCAGCGGCGGGATGAGGTGGTCTATCAGCACGGCCCTGCCCCGGCGCTTGGCCTGGATACCTTCGGCAAGGACGTCCATGTTGAAGGGGTAGATGTTCGGGAGGGTCCCCGTCAGCACCTCGGGGGAATCGGAAAGGGCCAGGCCCGCCTGCTTGCCGGGCATCCACTCGAGCGTCCCGTAGGAGCCCAGATGCACTACGGCGTCCGCCTTCCAGACATGCTCCAGCCAGAGGTAGACCGCGAGATACTGGTGGTGGGGGTAGATCAGGGTCTCGTGGTAGAGCATGGCGAGGTCGTCCCCATAGGCCATGGACGCCTGCGGGATCATGAGGACGTTCCCCCTGGCGATGACGGGCAGGACCAGCTTCCCGTCCTTGGCCATGATATCCGTCTCCTCGGGGGGGCCCCACTGGTCAAGGACGTTTCGGCGGAACTCCTCGGGGAGCCCGTCGAAAAGCTCCCTGTACTCGGACACGGGCCACATGACCGCGGTCCCGCTCTCGACGAGGGCGTCCAGCTCGCCGGGGGCCCAGCTTCCCACGTTGCGCCCGCCGCGCAACACCAGATCCTTGACCTGTTCCTCGTCAAGCGGCGGGTCGGCGTCGACTGCGTAGCCCTCCGCCTGGAGCCTGGCGAGGATGTCCGCGAGGCTCCTGAAGACGTTAAGGTACGAGGCGGCTATGCCGTGTTTGTCCTGGGCGCTGTTGTAGTAGAGGATCGCGACCTTCTTCTCGGGGGCAGGCTTCCGGGCGAGTTCGGCATGCCGCCTTATCCGCCTCGCCATATGCCTGGCCTCGTCCTCCATGAGGTCCCAGCGGTAGACCCTGGCGCCCCTGGAGCTTCTGGCCTCGACCTTGCCGGACAAGAGGTTCGGCTCGATTACCCCCGACGTCTCGGGGCTGTCCAGGTTCCAGACCACGTCCGTCGCCGGTAGGCCCTGAGGGCTCGCCCGCCACTCGCCTATCGTCAGGCTGTAGAGGTTTATGGCGTTGAAGACCGGCACGCCCAGATCGGCAAGGGCCTCCTTGAGTCCATCGGAATACGACATGTAGAACTTCAGGTTGAACGCAGCCACGGCGTCCACCCGTCCCTCGCGGGCGTCGTCCAGGAGAAGCTCCTCCAGGACCCTCAGATCCCTCCCGAAGGCCGGCATGACGTTCAGTCCCTCGTCCTCGAGGACGCGCACGAGGGCTTCCAGGGCCATCTTCTGCCCCTCCAGGAGAAACGTCTCGAAGAACATTACGGCCACCCACGGCCTGTCCTCCGAATAGCCCGGCCTCGAGCGGTACCATTCAAAAAAGGCGTCCGCAGTCCCGAAGCTTTCGGGGGCTTCGGGATGGTAGACTCCGATGTCACGGATCCCCTCCGGCGGCCCGTACGCGAGCCCCGGAACCAGCTTGAGGCTCAGCGCCCGCCGCACGGCGTTAAGGACGTTCGACTCGGTGAGGTAGTAATAGTACCGTTCGAGATCCTCATCGAAGACGTAGCCTTCGGACCTGAGCCTTTCGTCGTCGCCCGACCGGCGCAGGGCGTAGAGAGCGACGCCAGGCTTTCCCGGAAGCCCTCGCTCGCGGACCCAGAGGGTCAGCTTGTGGTCCATGACGTCCACGAGCACCGCCTCGCTTCCGCCCACGAACCCTGCGGCTCCGCCGCCATCATCACCATCATCATCATCACCATCATCATCGTCATCATCATCGTCCAGGAGATCCGCCAGGCAGAAGACCTTGACTGACACACCGTCTGCGAAGCGGGTCACGTCCACGAACTCGTGGACCATCATGCTGTCGGAGTCGGAGACTATCATGGAGACGTCCGCCGCAAGGGCAGGGACGGACGAGGCGATGACGAGCGCAGCGGCGGCGAGAGCCGCCGTGCTCGCCGCCAGGACCAGGGCAACCGTGACATTGGGGGAAGTCAGGGCATGGGCGGTTACCGCACAGCGGGCAGCGAGGGCAGTGCCGGGGGCCTCCCGGGCCTGTCGGAGCGAGGAGCTTGAATAGTCTTGAAGCATGTGTCGATCCTCGAAAAATTCGGTGTCGGCCCGGCAGGCCATTGCCTGGCGAAAGAGCATAAACGGCGGGGGGATCGCATTGAACGCGGGGCGATCGCCAATACAGCTACGGGATCGGCCGAACGACGGTTCCCCGGAACACTGGTCCCGCGAAGAGCAGGAGCCGCTGAGTGGCGTTATCCCAAGCAGATTCGGGATGCTGGACATCGCGGGAATCCCGGCGATGTCAACGCGGCACGGCGACCGCGCCGAAAAACCCGCAGGGAGGGTCACCGCCGCCGGGGAGTTACGCTTTGGCGGGACCTGGCGCCATCGGCCGTGCGAGTTCAAAGCTATATCGATATCCTTGCCACGCGAACCCCGTCCGCGACGGCCGGTTCCACGGCGCGATAATGCGCCTTCCATACAAATCTTTGCGCTTGATTTTACTACAAAATCCCTCCGGCAATACCCTCGAAGTTTTCGGGACGGGAAAGTAAAGGCGATGGCTATGCAACTTAATACAAGCAACTCTAAATTCAGAAATTTTAGTTCGAAGCTTCCCGGATCACCCTGCCTCACATCATGCCTGTTTGGAATTTCTAAATTTCGGGTACCTGGAAGATGTGTATCCTTCGAGTTGTATCTTTGGTATGCGGCATTGTCGGTTTATCTTGGCTGAAATTTCTTGAACATCTCGCAATGTTTAATCTAGACTGGATATAAATAATTGGCAATAAAATCATTAAGCCATATATGATTTTAACGATATATATTGAACAATTTCATCAAAAACATTTTTCCTATACACCCATATTCATATAGCATAAAGTGATTTAGTAGCATAAAAAATTGTCAGTTGCAATTAATCAAATTTCAGAACGTTTGAAAATATTAATCTTAGGATAAGGGGATCCATCGAGCCATGATTCATCGGGAACGCTGCTTGACTTTTAGCCTGCCGTCATGTTATGCGGTTTTCTCAACAGGTCGGTTAACCAGGCAGTCATAACCGTGACGATAAGGGCTGAACCGAGCTCCTCCAAGTCGCGATCAAGCTTGTCAGGCAGGCCTTCCTGATCGTGATTTCTCGCCCCTTACTCCCTGAGCTACATGTCTCTCCGTGACAAGACGCCAGATTGCCTGTTCTTCCGATAATGCAAAAGCTTCACATTTAGCCAAGTCGCTGGCAACCCCGACGTCGAGGCATATGATGAAAATAAAATCAGACTCGAAGCGTTCATCGAGTCTCTTGAAGAAGGGCCGCACACACTTTGTCGAAGTTCGGCGACACCGTTAGACTCTTAGTCAAGAAAATCTAATGTCTCATTGGAAAACACCCAAAGAGCGTTCAAATCAACATTCAAGCCAAAGTCATCATTGAATCAGCGGATAAACTCGAACACCATGTTCAGAGGCTCCAACGATTTTTCAACGTATCTTCTCCGCTCTCCGCAACGATTCTCAACCAGGTCTTCGGTTGCCGTTTGAAGCGGACATAACCGGTATAATCGTTCAGTGACGAAGCTGCGAATACTTCACGCAAGCCGGGGGAAATCGGTCCCCGGCACTCCAGAAAATCCCTCGCCCAAGAGCTACTCCTGCACGGATATTCCGCAAGCTTTTCCTGATACCGAAAGCATGTCGCCACATTCTCCTCGTACGCCTCATGAACCGGTTCCACGTGGGCTCCCCTATGGCCCCCCCGGGCGACCAGTAGAGCGCCTTCCATTTGGCGTCTACGTTGTTCTTTGGCCAAAGTACCACCGGATTTCCTGGATGTTTGCCGACTGACTATTGCCTGTAACGGAAGGCATATCAGGAAACTCGGGAACCGTCGGCTGAAAAGCCATGACGTCATGCCCGTGGCCATTCAGTGCAGAGCCAGCATTTCCAGTGCCGCACCTATATGCCATCTCCTGAACAGGTTCTTTTCGGCGGCAGTTTCGGCAACGACTATGCGAATGAATAATCGAACTTAGCCGTAAGACAGCACTGGATTCACCGTCGCTGCTGCCAGCGGGTCATCACGACGGTCAAGCCTGGAGGCTCTGCTTTGAGGCGGGCGGGAGGCTGGAAGGAAGACCTCAGAAAGACGGGCGGGAGTTCTTAGTCCGAAGATTGCAGACTTTTGGACAGTGAAGTGGATTTTAGGCAACGGATGAGGAAAATGTGCTTCATTTGCGCCACATGGGGGTGAAGGTTACCCAATCTGATTGAGCCTTAAAGGCTCTCCTCCGATACCGCGTGCCGTTGCTGCCCCTAGGCCTGGCGCGGCGCAGTTGGGGGGGCCAGAGGAAAGGCGGTTTCATGTAAAGGACACCTCCTGGCGTGCCGTCCAGTTGGGGATCAGTTGACGACCTGTCCCGGACGGTACCTGTCATTCAGTGTCTGCCAGAATGGGGCGACCATGAGCGCGGTCAGTCCCTCGTTCAGTAGGACCAGGAGTTCTGGGTTCTCCTTGTTGACGCCGTAAGCGAATTCCTCCTCAGGGATCCCGGCATTGCCTATTATCTTCACACCCTGATCGGAGGCGGCCTTGGCGGCTGTATCGTTCATGACAGCCGCATCGACATGGCCGTTCAGCACGTCCTCCACCACGAGCTCGTAGGAGTCGTATTGCGACAGGGTGTAGTTGCGGCCGTTCTGGCCGTTGGCGGCCTCCATCGCCGCGGCATCGGAGGTGCCCCGCTGGACGCCTATGGTGTGACCGGCTTTCAGGAAATCTTCAGCATCTGAGATGGGGGAATCTTTCCTGACCACGACCACCTGGTCGATGATCCAGTAGGGCTTACTGAACGCTATCTGCTCGGAACGGTCCGGGGTGATCGAGAGCCCTGATGCGATGATGTCGATCTCCTTATCCTTCAGACTCTGGACAATACCGGCCCACTCCATGGGCCTGTGTTCGACCGTGAAGCCGACATTGGCTCCTATCCATTCCAGGGCCTCAATGTCGAATCCAGTGATTTTGCCGTCCGGCGCAAAGAAGACGAAAGGCGGGTTTGGATCTATGCCGTTCACCAGGACATTCTGGGCGAAGGCGGGTAAGGGTGCAATGGCCAGCACGATGGCTAGGGCCGCGAGCATGAGCGATCTTCTGAGCACGTTTTCACCTCCCGTGGAGGCGCCCGGGTCAGTTACGGCTCTCGCGGCTCATCACGGTTTTTGACGGCCGCAGGTCCGGGGGACCCTACGCGGAGGCACCCAAGGAGTAAGGGATTCGGTACTGTTTTAGACGGGACGGCATATATTATAGTGCATTTTCCCTATCGGAGTCAACCAAAGGTTTCACCGCAAAACCACCGCCTTTTCCCCCTGATGTGTTCACGAGGGGAAAGTCCAGGCAATGGACATGCAAATCGATTGGCGGAACATAAAAACCAGTAACCGTTCACGGCATTATTTTTATAAAATCAAAATTCAGGATTATCGAATCCACCCCCACATGCGGGCGGCTACCAGAACAGCTAAAATTTTGCATCACACGGGCATCGTTGGCTCCCTTCTTCAGAGTTGACTGATGATTGCGTCAAATGCCAGAACTCTCACGATTCCAGATGTGCCGGTATCTACTCCTCATGATCCTAAGAAAGCTCAAAGCGCAAAACAAATATATCAATGGAATATAGCATTTTATGACACTACAGCATGGTTTGCGACTTCAACCAATATGATGAATTTCACAAAAGGCGCCGAACGCCCCATCCGCTCCAATGTCATGGGCCGCTCATGGTTTCCGCCCGCAAGGTCCTTCGGGAACTGCTTTCTGAAGGTCTGTAACGCGGTCCTGGAATCGATGAAAGTCTATGAAGTCTCTGAAGTCTATGACAAGGATCTGAATCTCGACGGCAAGGAGCTGAATCCCACCGAAATGGAACTGATTAAATTTTATAAAAGCCCTGATCGAAGATTCTACAGGTCACCATTGCCTTCACACGGCAAAATGGGCCATACCGTCGACCCTAAGTACCATACGGATGCGGACGACATCTACAGGACGACGAGTGTCACCGCACAATCAAAATGTCCGTAGTTAACGCACCATCAAAATGTCTCATGGAGGCATACCATCCTCGCGTGTCATCGGCGCAGCCTCCACTTCCCAACACAGATGGCATGAAAATTTTGTAAATATTTGATAGTTCCTAAGATTAAATGTCCGGATGCCTATTCGGGTAGCTGGTCATTCTCTAGGTAACGACCCCTGAACCTGGCTCGCCATATGCAGTCGAGCCGGTGCTCTATCACTATTACTCCGGTGGGCAAATGTGGAAAATTCTACAATCCCTGGATTTTCACTAAATCAAGGGGTTCGGATATTAATCAATATGTGTTACGGATACGACAATCAGGAATAATCTTTTAATTTATACTTTAATTTTAACGTACATCATATTGAGTCCTGGATAAAATTATGATTATGAAGGGTCATCTTTTCTCAATAATTTCCGCCGGAGTAATATCTTGTTCCGTGTCAAACCCCGCAGGTCGTTTTCCTTGGCGACCTGGAACTTCCGGCCGTTCGCGCTGAACTTGCAGTAGTTGGTGACCGCACGCGCGCACTGGACGCTGAAGATCGCCTCCAGGTCGAACGTGGCTTCGGCCCTGTGGGAATCGAAGGATGCCACGGGGTCTATAGCGAACCTCCTGTGTGCAGGGTGATACACTCGTTTGCTGGGTTCGTTGGCGGATACGATGTCCCTGATGCAGTCGTTGTTGGCGCTTAAAGAGCCGGTCCTGGAGAGTGCCGAAGACACTCTTCAACCGCCCTTTCGCCTGTGGGCTCCCGGCGTGGAGGTTCTCGGAAGCGCACTCCTTCAGGGCCCTCTCGATCTGCGTCCGGCATCGGTCGAACGGACTGACGATCGCCTCCGACCATTCACCCTTGTTGACATTGAATTGGCTCGCGTTGTCGGTGTAAGTGAGGGCGGGGACGCCATGCGTCTCGATGTGATGTTTGATGATGTCCATTTTGGAGAAAATTGAGTCGGCATCGTACATCCTGGCGAAGAGGCGGGATGCGGCGGCGTCCACGGTGATGATGAGGTACGCGTGCTCTCCCAGCCTGAACCAGTCGTGCTTACAGGTGTCCGTCTGGACAATCATTCCGAAGCTGGCCTATCTGGCCAGCCTGCGGTGGCGCCTGGTCCTGCTCTCCGGGTTCTCGAGGGCACCGTCATCGTTAAGCAACCGCCGCACGGTCTCGTGAGTGATCCAGATGCCATGCCTTTCGGACATAAGTTTGGCCAGGAAGACCGGAGCGGCATAGGGATACTTCGCCTTGGCCGTCGCGGGAACATCGAGTTATATTTTGGCGGAGATCCGATGGTAGCCTGGTTTTCTTTCGACAGAACGTGCCTCTTTGAACCATATGTCAACAATTTAACGGGGATTGTTTCAGGTTTTTCACAGATAAGAGTAACAACAAATTTCAATCTGGATAAATTTTATGTCTCGAGCTATTGACATTGGATTTGAAGCACGTACCCAGCACTGATGGAGATTCGGATTCCTGATTACTTGGCGGCTCATTCCGGAAATGCCTGCGGTGATTTCGAGACGGGGGCCTTCGGCAAGATTTCCAGCGTTGAAGTCATGACTTATGGGCTTACGTGTTGAATTCAACTTAAACTCAGATAACCGCATGAAGTCGCCAGGTCTTCCGCCGACTTGGCCTCGAACTTCCGGAGGGAAGTGGTGCTCCGTCTTCAGCTGTCTTGGCCTGAAGCTTGGCGTCAGGTTTCGTAGGTTCCGTCAATCTCGTGCAACGCCGTGGTCCGTAGTCGGCTTTTCCGGATCATGGATCTCGATGGTCGACTCCGTCCCGTCGATTTCAAAGCGACATCCCACGATGTTCCTTTCCTCCCTGCCGATGGCGAGCGAAACTAAAATGGGGTTTTTGAATGCTTTGCCGTATCCTCGGTCGTGAATCTGGTTCATACCTGCCAAGGCTTTGGTTTCTCCGGTTTGGGCATCTTCCGTAGTTTTGACTTCGATTACGTATATATGAACTCCGCTGTCCACCAGCAGATCGATGCGACCCAAGCCCACATGCCTCTCGGGAGTCACTTTCGCTCCTGCCATGCACAAGGCGGAATGAATGATGGAGAGATAGAATCCTTCCCCCAGACTTTTTCGGAAATAATTTGCCAACGATTCGGTCAGCCTCAGTTGTTTGCCCCATGATAAGAACAACCCAACCTTGCGAATGATGTTCTCAAGGACACCATACGAAGGCTTGCGTTCAGCTTTCGAGTGGTCTTCGTAGGTTATGTCGGAAAAAATCCTGATGAAGATTTCCACCATACCAGGAACGTTGGCGGCTTCTAGGCATTCTCTCAGCTCGATTCCGGCAACGTCAATATCGGACCAGGAGGATTCGGGGGCTAGGTTCTGCAGGAAAAGGGTCGAAAATGCCTTGCGCACCTCGAGGTTAGGATAATCCAGCAAAAATGACGACTCGGTTTTTGCCCTAAGGGTCAGGTAGCCAGACTGATAAAGGAATCCTTCAGGTGGAGTGGAGTCGATTTCTCCAGGATCACTCGCGAAATTCACATCGACCGCCATACCCTGGAACTGATCGGCTGTGAGGGTTTTGTCCTTAAGAAATTTTCTTATAAGGGTATTTGATCCAGATTTCATCCAGAAATTTAGAAAATCCTTGCTGCCGCTCGTGAAGAACGATAGGATGGAAAACGGGTTGTAGAGTGTGGTTTTGCCATCGAAGGAAAACCCATTGTAATAGAGTTTGAGCTGTTTCAAAAGATTGTCTTCGCTTATCTTGAGAGTTTTCGAGGCTTCGGCTATGAATGGTTTGAAATTTTCCTCAAGCTCCTGCTGCGTGTAGCCCATGAAGGCTCCAAAATTCGGATCGATTGAGATGTCGATAAGGTTGTTGAGGGAGGAAAAGACCCCCATTTTTGAAAATTTAGTCACCCCGGTGATGAAAACAAAATCGATATGCTCAGCTGCCGATTTGATCTTTGAATAAAAATTTCGCATAATCTCGCGGGTATCAGCCAACAATTTCCTCTGATACGAAGAATTTGGTTGCTGGAGAATATTAATGATTGGGTTATCATATTCGTCAATCAGGACAACAATATTCTTTCCTTTATCTTTTTTTACGTCCTCAATAAGAGACAAAAAGGCGTCAGCTGAATCTGCACCGCTCAAAGAGACATTATGCCGTTCGGCATTCACTCTGAGGCGTCCTAAAATTTTCTGCTCCAATATTCCTATGTTGCGTGAACCGGCAACATCGCTCATGTCAATCCGAATGACAGGGCGAACGATGAAATCAGTGGAGTTAATCTCCTTCTCGACAGCAAGGCCCTGAAAAAGTTCTCTGTTTCCGGAAAAGTAGGCATCGAGAGCGGTAATTGTAAGGGATATGCCGAAACGACGGGGGCGGGCGCAGAAGATAAACGGACTTGTTGTTTTGAGTAAAGGGAAATATATGGTCTTATCGACATAAACGGCATTTTTAAGCCGTAGGTTCATGAAATTTGGCTGGCCGGCCGGGAGCAGGGGTAATATTTGTGTCATGAGGTCTTCTCCGGCTACAGGCGTTCAGAATTGTTGCGGGTGACAGCTAACTTCCCGAAAAGATGATACATGATTCAGAGTTGAGAGTCAACCCTACGAATAATGGTCGGATCTGGCATAGGCTTTGGCTTGAGATACATCATGAAAGGATGCGTTCACAAAAAATCAAAATCCGGAATGTCAACACACAATAAAAATGTCTGGGGTTATCGCAAAATCTAAATGTCTCATGGGGGCATGCCATCTGTGCGGGACGATGGGGCGGCGGAACTGCCAGGCCGGGTGCGGACGGGAATTCCGTGAAGGGTATCCCCCGGCGAGCCGCCCCCGGATGGAGGCCCTCCAAGGGCTCCAGGATGGTCAACGCGCGGCGGCAAGGCCCGACGAAGCCTGTAACTTGGGGGACGGTCCCGAAAGGCTCCCGATCCATGCTTTCGGAAGCACCAGAGTCCGCCCGCAGTGATTCTGGGGCTTGCCACAACGGGTGTCACGGCTTCCACAGAAGCGCTGTACCGGGACCGCCAAAGTTCACGCCCACGCGAGAAAACGAAGGCGGTCCCCTCAAAGGCATTTCTGGAGCCATGGCGAACAATCCCGGTGGAGGCATGAGAAATCCCGCTACTGAAATCGAAGCTCATGAAAGCGCTCATACGAAAGGGTACGGGGCAAACCATGCTGGAACAGGGCAACATCCTGAATCCCTTACCGACGCATCGTCAGTGGCCGCAAGCCGCAATGAAACCCCACAAGCTGACATTCCCCAAGCTGACACCAGCCGGGCCTAACTCCAGGTACCCATAGCAACAGCCTTGAAACTCCAGGCTGCCCTCTCTCTCACCTGTCACCTGTTATCTGTCTGATCGAAGCGTCAGGACTCGTGCAGATCCGTAAGTTCAATGGAGTTCGTATTGCTCCGGCGTGAATTATCGAGGAAAAACGATACCTTCTTGACGATTAATGTTGATTCCAGTGAAAAATCCTCCCTTCGACAGAGAAACGGAACGCTATGCGGTCATCGCATCGGCACCATTGCGCTTAAGCCTTAAACCACCGTCCACCTGCGCACCCTTTACCTAAACACTCTGCACTCAAATTACAACCAGGAGTTGATGTGGGTTGTTGCAGTGGAATCAATTTTTCCTGGACTCAATATTCAATATGATGGATCTTCACATTTTTTTTAAATACCATTCTCGATTTATATATTGTCATAATACACAAAACTTATGCCGTAATCATCATGATTACAGTGATAATCCTGATATCGTTTAATTTACCATGTTTACCAGCCTGATGGATGACAGGTTACGGTTTATGATTCATGTTAAAATTATCGCTCTTTGATCAATTTTCGGCATAACAATTTTCATCGAAAGACGTGCTGGAGTGGTATGTGACAAACTGTTTGGTTACAACTGCCTTAATGCGGACGCCTCGCAAGGGCAGATTGCCCCAATGCCAGGCGTCAGGCTCTCAGGACCTCGGTTTTCCTGCACTCTTCTGATGTCCTTTCTGTCACCCTCCGGGGCAAGCTGTCCGGCAAATCACAGGCTCTCTGCCCCCCTTTAGGCCCTCGGGCTACGGGACAGGTTATCGCCCAGCGCACGGACGTATGACCAGTCCCGCTCAATGTCTAGCCCGAGCAGCTTGAATCAGATCGGTGCCTCCACGTTCCCGAGCCCTCGCACCCACAGCTATCCCATGCCGAAGACCCGCTTGGGCAAACTGGAGAGGTCCTCCATCCCACTCCGCCGACGATATTTCCTCATCTTCTCATCAGCGGTCCCGTTGGCGGCGCGGCACCTGACGGCGTCCATCGAGTAGAACCTGTACACAGGTTCGCGACCTTCTTCAGGAGTTTTCCGTTCACGCTACGTTCCCGTTCGCGCCTTCGTTACCCTTGGCCCTCCTGTGGTAGCCGATGAGGAAGACGGCGATGAGCGGGTGCACGAAGATCGAAAGCGTCCATTCAATGCCGGAGGAGCTGAACGAGGTGTCCTCGGCTGGGTTCGTCACGTTCTCCATCTTGAGTCCCCGCACGCTCTCCGCATCGGGCGCCTCGTCCGCCTCCTCTTTTGCTCCCAGCGCGGCCTGCGGCTGCGCCTCCGGGGTCGGCGGGTCGGAGTCCATCTCGGTGAGGCGGTCGCCCAGTTCCTTTAACATCCTCTGGTTGTCGGCGACCTGCTCCTCCAGAGACTTCTGGGCCATCCGCTCCACCGCGAGCCTGAATTCCGCAACGAGCTCCGGAGCCATCACGCCGGGGAGCGAGATGAGGTTCACGACCATCTGGTTCAGCACCGGGTTGTTGAAGGAATGGTCGCAGCATGCGATGCCGCGCTCGATCACGCTCATCGCGTAGTCCGCCACGAGCATCTGCCGCACCTCATCGGATGGCTCCCAGTAGCCCTTGCGGACGGTCTCCAGCATCCTCCCGGTGATCGACTGGAAAGCCCAGGGGTTCTCCCGGTCCATGAACTCCGGGACACCCTCGCCGTACTTGTCCTCGGCGTAGACCTCGTTGCTCTGGTCACAGAGGGCCGGGTCAACGTCCTGCGGCACCGACTCCTGGAACCCGAAGAGGTTTTTCACGTAATTGGACATCTCGAGCGCCCGGCGTAGCCCTCGGACTTCATCCCCAGGATCCAGGCAGGGTTCAGTTTCCGGGTCCGCGTTTCCGAGCCTAACATGGTGTCCGGGCCGGTCATGGCCGCCTTAATTTAGTTGAACATCTCTCGCACGTTCTTTCTAAAGATCTTGACTATTGGAGCTCCTTCATTCACTATCCCCTTTAGAAGGAGGGTACTGCCCATGGCCGAACAGATCCTGGAGCCCAAAGATGAGCGGCCTGGTACCGTAGGCGGACTGTCATCCTCGTTCCCTCCCCAGGAATTCTACACCCCTTTCGAAATGCCCCTGTCGTTGAGGGTCGGGGAAGCAGACAACAAGCTGGTCCGGCTCGAGGCCACCCAGGAGAAGTTTGCGACCAAGAGCGATATAGAGACGGTAGTGAAGGCTGCGGTGGCAGAACTCAAGAAGGATATCGTTGACGTCAGGACCGAACTGAAGAAGGATATCGCCGGGATTTCGACAAAATTCTGGGCCGCAACCGGCGTTTTCGTCGCGCTCTTTATCGCCTTGTTCACCTCTAT
>JAISFS010000186.1 GCA_031263485.1 Deltaproteobacteria bacterium
ATTACCGGAAAATATTTTTTTAGGCCAGCAATTTTTCCGAGAGTATCCCCGGAAAAGGCGGCTGATCCGGCGCATGCGCGCCCGGCGGCCGCGCGGGCCGCGGGGGGGGTTGCCGCGGCTTGCGGGGATGGGGGCACAGGGAGAAATGGTCCGGACGGTGTCCAGAAATAAAAAATCGCCCTGAAGAAAGCCCCTCGGTCAAAAAATAGCAGAAACTGCGAAAAATGCCGAGTTCAGCCCTGAACAGCCGAAAGGACGCCGGAGCAAAACCTGAACCCCTCCCACGCAGGCAACGGGAAACACGGGCGGGAAGCGGAAAACACCGAGCCGGAGCGACTCGGACGCATGCCGACGCGGATGTCCGGCCCCTTCCGACGAATCCCCAAGCTGAAGCCAGGCGCGCTCCGGGCCTTGCCGGAGCGAAATCTGCAACGGAACCACGGCCCCTCACCCGGACAGTGCCAGGATGTAACCAGGAAACGGAGGTACAGAGATTACGCAGGGGAAAGGCAGCCGGATCCCGCCCGGTCAATACCGAGGGCCGGGGCCCGGAACTCCCGCGCGGGCGGCAGAAATAGGAAGCGGCGCGGGAGGAGGAACCCCCGCGCCGCGTCAGGAGACAAGGCCCACGGCGCCCGTCCGGCGGACGGGCGCGGGGCCTCGCGCTCTCCGCCCTACTGCTTCAGGCCCTGGCCGTGGCCGCTCTCGGCGCCGCGGCCGCCCGCGACCACGTGGAGCCCCTTCACCTCCCGCTCGAAGTCCTCGAGCGTGTAGTTCTTGTAGACCGAGGCGAAGCGGATGTAGGCCACCGGGTCCAGCTTCTTCAGGAAGTCCACCACCCTCTCGCCGATCTCGCGGGTGGGGATCTCCTTGTAGTTGGCCTCCTGGAGCTTCCGCTCGAGCTCGTCGATGAAGGCGTCGATGGTGGAGACCGCGATGGGCCTCTTCTGGGCGGCCATCATGATGCCCTTCTTCAGCTTGCCCCTGTTGTAGGCCTCGCGGCGCCCGTCGTTCTTGATGAGCATGGGCGTCTGCTCCTCCACCCGCTCGTAGGTGGTGAAGCGGTGGTTGCAGGCGGTGCATACCCTGCGCCTGCGGATGGCCGAGTTCTCCCGGCTGAGTCTGCTGTCGAGCACCTTGTTGTCCAACTTGCCGCAGTACGGGCACTTCATGGGAAACTCTCCTTGGCGTTCCGGCGGGAATCGCCCGCCTCGTTGGGACTACGGGCCCGCGGCCGGGCGTGGCCCGGGGCCGGGGCGGGTTAGGGGTAGCTGATGCAAGCCTCAGGCGGGGCCGCAAGGTCCCGCCCGGAGTGAAAGCCATTGCCGCGCCCGGCGCGTCCGCCCGGCCCGCTCGCCGCCGAACGCCCTTTCGGACGCAAACGCGATGCAGTACGGGGCCGAATCCCCTGGGCGCCGACCAGCGCCCCGGGGGGTCCCGGACTGACTTTTCCGTCGGGTGCCTCGAGGCCGCGCGAAGGGGCTGCGGTCCCCCCGTTCGGAGAGTCCGGCCTGCCCCCTGCCAATGCCCCGGCGGCTTCGGCGGTCGACATTCCGACCTGCCTTTCCGGCGGATTGTACGGCGTCCGAGGTCGGCTACCGGTGCCATCTGGCGCCCTGGCGGGCGGTCAGAGGCCCTTTGAGGGGTTTCTTGCCCGTTACGGGGCGACCTGGATGCCTAAATGATTCATTAAGGCTTAAACAAACTTAGCTTGTGTGTAATTATGCATAATTATCCAAATCATGCAACCATATTTTTCGGCTTGCGCTCCATTTTGGATAATTTCGCTCCGTAATGCCTCAATAGATCGCATATGCCCGACTTTGCCCCCTCACCATTCCAGAATCATTCACTGGAAAGGCTATCCGTGAAAATGGCAGCTCAGAAGATGCCTCATATGCGAAGGGATATTATATTTATAACAAACGAACCTATATCTATTATAACTTACAAAAAGAGCTCAATTTTTTTTCGAGTTTTTTATTAATTTTTCCAACTCAACCCCGCATCCGCCCCCGAAAATCCCCTTGTGTGGCGCCAGCTGCCTTTTCGGCGACCATCCGAAGGTTTCTCCGCCCCCAAAAACCGGACAGTCGCGCCCGATTTCGGATAATTGACCCTCGTCCACGGTCAGGGCACCTTCCCGGTTGCCGACGCGCCCTTCCCGACCGCCGGACGGTCTTCCCCTTTGCCGATGCGCCCTTCCCGACCGCCGAACGGACTTCCCCGTTGCCGGCGCGCCCTTCCCGACCGCCGAAAGGACTGCCCCGTTGTCGGCGCGCCCTTCCCGACCGCCGAACGGACTTCCCCGTTGCCGATGCGCCCTTCCCGACCACCGAACGGACTACCCCTTTGCCGGTGCGCCCTTCCCGACCGCCGAACGGACTTCCCCTTTGCCGGTGCGCCCTTCTCGACCGCGAGCGGCCTTTCCCGCCACCGGACGGCATCCGTGCCGCTTCAGGTGTCTGAGCCGGAGCCGCAGGCCGGACAGGCAGACCCGAAAACGGCCTCCACCCGGAACCCCATCGGTCGACAAGCCTTCGGAGACAGCGGGCCGGAGCCGCATCGGCCCGCCAAGCCCCACGCCGCCTTCGTCCCTGAACCGCCGTGACTCCGGTCGCGATGCCCGGGGACGCCCTGAACGCCCTCGGGGCCCGCTAACCACCTGATTGTCCTCCCGGCCCCTTGATAATCGGCCTGATTTGTGGGAGGCTTTAGCGCGCCCAAGACAGCGCCGTTTCGAGCCAACGGCCCCCCTTAACGACCCGGGGCGCCTCCGGAGGGAGTTCGGATGACCCATTGGACCGACAGGGAAAGGTACTTCATGAAGGAGGCCCTGCGCCTGGCCAGGCGCGGCTGGGGCCTCGTGTCGCCTAACCCCTTGGTTGGGGCGGTTCTCGTGAAGCGGGGCAAGACGGTGGCCACCGGCTGGCACACCGGTCCCGGCTTCCCGCACGCCGAGGCGGTGGCCTTGGCGGCCGCCGGCAAGGCCGCCAAGGGGGCCGACCTTTACGTGACCCTGGAGCCCTGCCGCCACAAGGGACGTACCCCGCCCTGCACCGACGCCATCATCGAGGCCGGGGTGGAGCGGGTCTTCTATTCCATCCCCGACCCCAACCCGCTCGCCGCGGGGGGCGCCCGGGCCCTGGAGGACGCGGGGATCGAGACCCGCCGGGGGCTCATGGCCCAGGAGGCCTACGAGCTCAACCAGTTCTTCATCAAGTGGCAGATGACCGGGAAGCCCTTCGTGATCCTGAAGACGGCAGCCAGCCTGGACGGCAAGATCGCCACCCACACCGGCGACTCCCGCTGGATCAGCTCCAAGGTCGCCCGCAACTACGGCCACCACCTGAGGGCCGGGGTGGACGCGATCCTGATAGGCCGCGCCACGGCCTCCAAGGACGACCCCGAGCTCTCCGCGCGGCCCTGGGGCCGCCGCAAGATGCACCGCGAGCCCGCCCGTTGCGTGCTGGACCCCTCGCTCAGGCTTCCGACCTCGCTGAAGCTCTTCGAGCCGGGCTACGGCGGCCGCACCATCGTCTTCTGCGCCCCCGACGCCCCCCGTGACGCCGAGGCCAGGTTCGCCGAGGCGGGGGCAAAGGTGATTCGCGTGCCTCTGCACGCCCCCGGCAGGCTATCGCTGGAGGCCGTGCTGGAGCGGCTGGGCCAGATGGAGATCCAGAGCGTCCTCATCGAGCCCGGGGCTACGCTCGCCGCCTCCGCCCTCATAGACGAGGGCGTGGCGGATCTGATCCACGTCTTCGTGGCGCCCATGTTCCTGGGCGGCAACGCCGCCCCCGGCATGCTGGGGGGCGAGGGCGTGGCCGCCCTGGCGGACGCCAGGGAGCTGAACGTCCTCAGGGTAGCCCGCAAGGGCCCGGACATCCACCTCATCATCCGCCCCAAGGGCGCCTTCGAGCCCCCGTCCGGGTTCCTGTCCCTTCCCGAGGACGCCGCCGCCGCCGAGGGCGACGGCTCGGAAGACTGAAGAAATCCGCCGCAAGCATGAGGCAAGGCCGCCGCAAGCCTGAGGGGACTCTTCCGCGAGCCTGCGGGGACTCTTCCCTGGACTGCGGGAAACCTTACTCAAAACTGCGGGAAACCTTTCTCAGGACTGCGAGAAGCCTTCCGCAAGACCGATGGAATCCCTACGCACGGCTGCCTTAAGCCTACCGGCAACCTTGAAGCAGCCCGCCTGAAGGTCTGGAGACCCAGGGGAAGCCGCCGGAAGCTCCGAGCCGGGATCCCGGAAAGCTCCCCAAGGAGCACGGGGAAGACATGGGCCCCCCATCGGCATGGCCTGCAACGGCATGCCCAGAAACGCTCGCCCGGACCGCAGGATACCGTTCGGGCCCGCCAGCATCGGCTTAGGCCCTCCCGGCCAGGAACCCGCTGTCAGCCCCCCCGAAAGGACACCCATGTTCACCGGCCTCGTCTCCGGCACGGGGACCGTCCTCTCCGTCAGGAAATCCGGACCGGACGCGATCCTGACCGTAAGGCCCGGATTCGCCTGGGACGGCCCCCTCGCCTTGGGCGAGAGCGTCTCCGTCTCCGGCGTCTGCCTGACAGTGACGGCGGTTCTTGACCAGGGCTCCTTCGAGACCTTCGCCTCGGCCGAGACCCTGTCGCTCACGACCCTCAAGACCGCCCGCAACGTGAACCTGGAGCGCGCTCTGAGGCTCTGCGACCGCCTGGGCGGGCACCTGGTCTCGGGGCACGTGGACGGGCAGGCCGAGACCGTGAGCGCCGCCAGGGACGGCAGGAGCGTGAGGCTCGCCTTCAGGGCGGCCCCGGAGCTCCTGAGGCTCGTCGTCCCCAAGGGGTCCGTGTGCCTGGACGGGGTGAGCCTCACGGTGAACTCGTCGGCGGGCGGGACTTTCGACGTGAACGTGATCCCCCAGACCCTGGAAGCCACCACCCTGGGGGATCTGAAGCCCGGCGACTCCGCCAACCTCGAGTGCGACCTGATAGCCCGCTACGTCGAGCGATTGTTCCCGACCGGCGCGAAGGACCCGCCGTTGTCAGAGGCCAAGCTCCTGGAGTTTCTGAGGAAGTAGCCGTCCCCCCGCAAAGCCGCCTTCCCCGTCCCCCGGTCCGATGACGCGCCTGTTCCCCGGCCCCTAAGTGGCACGGGAAACTTTTTCCCTCCGCGCGATCGTCAGACGCCCCTGAAAGCGCCCGCGAATTGCCGCAGAAGGCTGCTTCGCGAACAAAATGTTACCGCTGACTGTCCGACGTCATGAGCCGGCGTTTCTCGAAAGGCTTACCAGATAACGTCTGGCGGCGGACGGGCGAAAGCGATCCAACTTCACCGGGCGACGGTTCCTCAGCGTTTCGCCCCGATCGTCGCCCGTTTCGCCCGCCGTCCGAGGCACGGCCCCGAGAACGTATGCCCAACCCCACGCCAACGTCGCCCGTTCGTGACCGATATGCGGGAAACGTTCCGGAAAACCCTCGTCAGGCAAGCAAAACGTCGCCCGATCTTGCGGCAATTTTTCCGGGATCGCCGTCGCCAAGGCCACGCGAACCACTTTCCCATGCGCCGCGGCCGACCCCTCCAGGGCGTCGGTCCGCCGTCGCGACGGGACGCGCAGGCGGGCCGATCCGCCTGAAAGCCTTTCCCAGTAATGGACATAGTAAAAAATGGCCTTCGAAAACAGTCAGGCGGGCGAGGCCTTTCGGCCTCAGCCCGCCTGAAATCTACCGCGCTTTGTGGGGGTGGGAACTAGTTTGAAGAATTGCCGCCAGGGAAGCTTGGAAATTGGTTTGTTGAGGAGGGTGTTCGGCAGTTTCGGGGAAAGAGCGCGTAGATCGGTTACCCGTTTCTGTCCCTGGCTCCAGCGGAAATAGGTCAATGCACTTCACGTGCCAAAAATTTTCGCCACTCTCCAGCTGTTCCGGAGATTCATCTCAACGTATTCCGCTCGCCATTGTCTGCATCGGCTTTTCGGCTCGTCAGGCGCAAGCGCGAAACGCCTCTGACCCCGCGCCCTCCGGACCGGAACGCGCGCGTGCGAGTAGGTTTTACCCGCACCGCTTCCGGAATAGGATAAGCTTGACCCGCAGAGGCCATCAGGCAACGCCTGTTTCCAGGATCCGAAGCGAAAAGGCCTCCGGAACGGCGTTCCCGCACCTTCGTCCGCGCCAACAACTGCCCTTCGTTTGCGCCAACTTACGCACCGTTGCCGCCAACCGCCCGCGATCTTGCCCCGAACATCCGCCCTCAATCGCTCCCCTTGGACCGTCGGGCCCTGACGGCGTACGTCCGGCCCGCCCCTCCGGCATGCCGCAGGCGATTATAGCGTCTTCCCGCCGAACCGCCGACGTATCGTCTCCATCCAGGTGAGCCGCAAGCGACACGGTTTTCCGTCCGCCCTTGAACCTTTATCGCACGGCCCGTCCGCCTCCCGATTCGCGTGCGCCGCATTGTCGTCCCCCGCCCGATTCCCGACGTAGCCGCAAATGCACTCGGCGGCGTTCCCCGAAACGCCTCTCCGCAACCGGGAGGACACGGCCGGAATCCTCGGCGCCGAAAGACATGCCGCCCGCATCGGACGCCCCTGTCGCCCTCCGCGAACCCTCCCCAGACTGGCGTCAAACGGTCAATGCGCTGATGCGCTGGGCTCAGAATCGGCGTGTCCGGCGCCCTGCGTGCTGTCTATAGTCCCTTTGGCCGGGACGCCTATAGTCCCTTTGGCCGGGACGCACGGAAGCGAAGCCGAGGCGCGCGGAAGCAAGGCCGAGGCGCGCGGAAGCGAGGCCGAGGCGCACGGAGGAGCCCTCCGCTTGCGGAACCCCAGAAAAGCTCCATTCGAAAAGGATCCGCTCCGAAATCCCCCACACAGAAGCCCAGGAACGAAACGCTCCAGCCGTACCGCTTCCGGAAACCTCATGTCCCACCGGCAGCGGCTCCGAGTCCTGCCTTGCCGATTCTCGCGTTCCCCGCGAGCGCCTCGCCGGAAGGCCCGGAGGGGGTACCCCAGAAAGCGGAGGCGGACCTGAGTGACGATCCTTGAATCGTACGCTCTTAAGAAAAAACTCTTACGGTCCCGAGAGGAAGCGACCGAATCCTCTCCTGGCTTGGGAAACGCGGACGTCCGACCGGCTAAACGGCCCTGCCGGCGGCCTCGGCAGACGTGCGCCTTGCTTTTCGGCGACGACGTCCGAGCCTGAGCCCCGTGCGCCGGGATCGGACCAAGAGACTGCCGCCTAGTCTTTTGTAGGGAAAAGCCGCCCTAAACCGCAACCAGGAATCACGGTCGAGGCCTTCCTCGCGGAAAGGCTCCCGCCGATCTCAACCCGCCCCGTTCGAATCTTCCGCCAGCTTATCTGCCTGATCTTCCTTCGGGTCCTCGGACGGCGTCCTCAGACGCCCGGAACCGAACAATCGATCCCGTTCTCGCCGAAGGCGCCCCCGATCCGCGGCTCTTGTCCGGAAGCGCCGCGATCCGCTCGGCTCATGTCGGTGCAGACAGAAACTGAGTCGACGGGCACAACCCTTTCGGCCCGGAACTGGCTATCTGGGCAACGGTTCCGATTTTTTTTCATTGTCTGATTTGTCAATAAACATAAGTGCCTAAAATCATTGGAAATAGTTATTTCGCTTCCCTATTGCAATTGAGAATCAGTTAATGTAGGATATCTTTCATGCTGAGGACGGGGTTGACTACTGACACAGCCTCCCACCTGTTGAACCGGACAATTCCGTTCCTCCGCTACACCGGGACTGGGCCGGAGCGTGGAAAAACCTGGCTTTCCACAATCCGGCCCTTATATTTTCGAAGGCCCCGTCCCCATCGGGTCCAAATCCGATGCCGTCGCGGGACACTGCCACGAATCTCATTTCAGGCTTCCCGACCGCCCGAATCCCTGGCCCTTTCGCCCGAGCATCCCTGTCCCGAATCCGCCCGAACCTGCCGCCGAATTCTTCCAGCCAGATCCTCACTTCCGATCGAATCCTTCCCTCCTTACGATCGAATCCTCGGGGGGGGGTGGGGCGGGGGGGGGGGGGGGGGGGGGGGGGG
>JAISFS010000266.1 GCA_031263485.1 Deltaproteobacteria bacterium
CGTCGAGATCAGGATCAAATGGCGGGCGACCCCGCCTGCCACCAAGAGTGAAATCAAGGAATAGTTGCCTCGGGCGCCCGGCAACGCCAATGGCCGGTTCATGATTGCGACTGGCTTAAGGCTTGCCGGTCGCGGTCAGGGGCAATCGCGACGCGCCGAGGCGACTGCTACGTCGCAATGTGCGGTACACCGTTCCATGACTTGTTGCCATCCGCGGATGGACGACTTACAATTATCCTTCACGGATCGTTGCTGGTTCGCCGCCGCCACGACCGGATTCGGGCCGGTCGTCGGCGTCTCAAGCCATGCAACCGCCGGTCGGCGGCAGGGTTGCAGATACGGCCCCGCCAAAGCCATCCGGGCTCTCCCGGCTCCGATGGAGGATGGCGCATCCGCCATAGGAGGCGCCGGGGTTGCATACGGTTGCCTGCATGGGAGTGGACGCGGGGAACCGAAGGGATCCGGCAGATTCGGTTGCCTCCGGCGAGCCTGTCGGCATGCTCCGGCTCACGTGGCTGCTTGCCGGTGAATTTCAGGCAAGACAAGGCGTAAACGCAAGACGGATCCGCTTCGGCTCGCGTCCGGATCTTCCGCTCAGGGCTTGAACCTGCGCCATGGCCCTGGTCCCGTGCCTCCTGACCGCCCGCTTTAGGGACTTCGCGTGGTGGAGCAGGACGGCGTCCACGGCGAAGGCAGGCGGTTTCCCGGAAGCCGGCCCGGAAGCCGTAGCGGCCTCCCCGAACCAGGCGAGCTATGGCCAACCGGTTTCAGGGAGCCTGGCCAACATAGCGTCCGATCTGACGATCACGACCGCCGAGAGCCCTTCGGAGCTCGTCACGACAGGGACCGGGGCCCATCGCCGCCGAAAGGTTCCCTTGTGTCCTCGCCTTCGCCGCCCGGCAACGTTCCTGCCCCGCCCTGAGGTCCTTCGGCCTGCCTTCCCAGCCTTCGCCGCCCGGCAGATCTCCTCCCTCCCGCGGCAGACCTCTTCCCCGTGTGCCGGACTGCGTTCGCCGCCACGGGAGCCAGAGCCCGCGCCCCTCCCCGTTGCGGAGGAACCAGCCCACGCGACGGACGAGGAAGGACTCAACGCGCCCGATCCCGTGCTCCAGGGCGTCCGGGAGGGCGAGCGTCCCTGAAGTGGTGTCAGCTGCGTCGTCCCCGATGTCGTGTCCGCCGCATCGCCATCGCCGGGGAGCCGGATCTTCCCGGCCGACAGGCTCCTGAACTACTGGAAGGGAACGGCTGTCCTCCTTGAGTTCATCGCGGCTGATCAGCCGGAGGCAGTCCTGACGATCGCTGGAGGCACGGAGGCAGCCCTGACGATCGCCGGAGGCGGGCACAGCCGCGAAGCCGAGGCAGGCGTCCCAGGGCCCGGGGCACCGTGCGGCGTTCCGCGCAGAGGGCAGCTACCTCCGCTACGGACATGTTCATCTGGATCGAATACGCTACGCCGTGGAGCCACAGGTCCAACGAGATCGTTGCGTAGCCGGGCACCTTCATGCACAGGCCCGCCCGGCGTGGGCATGGGTGTCCGGATCCATGGGACGCCCCGATCGTCTGCCCAGCCGATCCCGGGCCCACGCGGCATCGACCCCGTCGTATGGACCAGATGTAAAGCTCAGCCCGTTCCTGAAGAACGCCACGGCTTACGCCTGCTGCATCTTGCCTCCGAGATGCCACGGCTCGCGTGGGCAGAGCGGCCAGCGCCCGGCGAATGCCCTCGGCGAGGAGAAGCCTTACGTTGGGCTCCTTCTACCGGACGCCCTCCCATCGCCTCGAAGGGGTCGGAGTCCGTGGACCGTAATTACAAATCACAGATTCCACTGCAAAAACCCTCCCCCTCGTCAGGGAACAGGAACGCTATACGGCCATCGCATTGGCACCCTTGCGCTAAAGCCGTAAACCACCGCCCATCTGCGCACCCCTTACCCTGACACTCCTCCCTCAAATGACTGCCAGGAGGTGAGGAAGGGGGTTTTTTGCAGTGGAATCAATTACAGACGCCTGAGGGGCTCGCCGGCGCTCTCCTCCCTGCCGCCGGAACCGATGCCCGTGCCGCAAGAGCCGGTCGGGCCTTCTCGACTCCCACCGGAACCAGAAAGCGACGGGGTGTCCGCCCGCGTCAGGGAACCTATCCATAATTCAAGGGGGCAGCCGTATAAAACGTGAAAATAGTGGCGTGTATCAGGCGGTTGTAGAAGGTCAAACTTCTGTCCACCACATACGTTGTCGTTCCCTGCTTCAAAACCATTCATGCAACAGACTTCTAGGTCCATGGCATGCCAGCTTCCTTCACATGACGTCTATGGCAAAATCTCAATAATCGCGCGAATTGACCCAGGACCCGTAAAGTCGTACCATACGTTGAGTGCCGCGATGTACTCGTGCCTTTTCTTGAAGACCAACGCCTGGAAGGATTATCCGATGACCCTGCAATTGCCCATCCTCCCTGTTGGCTGGCAGCTTTTTGAAAAACTACGGCAGAAGAATGCCGTCTACGTTGACAAGACGCAGTATCTCCCGATGTTGCGAGAGACGGGCGACTTCGTCTTCTGTGCCCGACCTCGCCGTTTCGGCAAGTCGCTTACGATCCACGCCTTGGACTCCTACCACTCGGGCAGGCTGGATCTTTTCCGGGGACTCGCCGCAGAGGAGCATATGAGCTCCCCCGATTTCATCGCGCGACC
>JAISFS010000278.1 GCA_031263485.1 Deltaproteobacteria bacterium
TTTTGGCTGTCAGCCTATGGGTGGAAAGACTGGGAAACAGCCCAGCCCTGCTATCTCCTCGTCATGGTTCGCTCAAAAACATGGAAGAAGATTCCGACATTTAATTAAACGGGTAATAAGATTATCAACTGTTGTCTGAAGGCAACTCTGTCTGGGGCTAAAATTCGTTGCGGATCCGCCACACCAGATTCCGAAGTCCGAAGTCCGGTGACGGTGCATCCGACATCCTGTGGAAAAGAGCGCAATGAAATCCATTGAAGAAAAATTAAATGCAATACATTCATGAAATACTGCAATCATTATTCATCATGATGAAAAAATTTAGAGAAATTGAACTATTCAATTCAGTCAGAAACGCTCTGTTTAAATAAAAGCGCTCACTTTCGCCTTTTCGCTGAAAAATCATCCACGGCATGACGTGCCCATATTGTGAGATGGTGGCTCTGTCCCAGCACCCGCTCAAACTCAGCCAGAGACTTGCGGTAGAACTCCTCGGCACCGGGGGTGCCCGACCGCCACATTGCGTTGGCCACGCCGGCCATTGCGCCCAGCGTGCTCTCGTCACGAGGGCCAAGGATCCTCGAACTCGTCTCCATGTATCGCGTGTTCAGCGCCAGCCTCTTCTCGGGACTCAGATACTCGTCGGCAACGTTGGCCGCCTGGGCCAGGGCCGCAATCAGCATCCTGTCGTCCCCGGGCTTCCTCATGCCGATTTTCGCGCCGCCGCTCCCGCCGCCTCCGGAAGATTCGAGGCCGCCCCCTGAGCCGTCGCCGCCGGCCTTCCTGAGCAGGGAGGCCTCCCACCAGTCTGCCGCCTTGCAGAAAAGCTCGACGCTGGCGTAGGGATCGTCGTCCATGATTACCTTAGCGTACTCGTAACGGGCCTTGGCCAGGGCGGCGGGATCGTCAGGGGCACCCGGACTCTCGCGAAGGACAAGCTCCCGACGCTTAAGCGCATCGCACTCGGCGTAACCGCCTCCTCGACCGAGGGCCTCTGCCTCGAGATTCATCAGCCTGAGGGCGAAGGGGCTCAGGTTCCCCGCACGGCGTTCCTCGGCCCGGCGGACGAGCCCCAGGAGCCTGGCGCTGGCCGCGTCCTCTATTCCCTCCAGATCCCGTGAAACGATAAACCTCAGAGCATTGGAGTACTCGGCAAGATCGCCGCCTGCCGCCGCCAGGGAATCGGCGGCCGACAGCGACACGTCCAGGCTGTCGGAAAGACAGCGCCCGGAGCCCCTGGACTCCGCCATCAGGAAAAGAGCCGCAGAGATTGCAACGTCCGGATCTGCCGGGCCGAACTGCGCCTTGCGGAGGGCAGCGAGCGACGCGAAGGCCACGGCCGCGGCATCGAATTCGTCGGCAAGATAAAGGCCGACAGCCAGATCGAAGCGGGCCAGCCAGGCAGGTCCGGAGAGCTCCCCGAAACGCCCGATCGCCATGGCGAGACTTTCCCCGCGCATGGAGGTGGCCCCGACCATGTCTCCTGCCAGATACGCGAGAGAGGCCACCTCACTCCTGGCGGCCAGTGCCGAAGAGGAATCCGCGCCGTCCGCAGCCTCCCTCGCGGCGAGAATCCCCCTCCACAGTTCCAGGGGCTCGGCCAGGCCGCGGCTGATAATTTCCGACTTCGTCACCGGCACGAGGGGGTGCCAGGGGCCCGCGTGGCCTTTCAGGAAATCCGCCAGGCGCGCCTTGGCAGCGAGCGCGTCCGGATGCGTCTCGCCCAGGCGTTCGGAAAGCGACGCGGCCTCCTCCCTGAGGGGTTCGGCACGGCGCTCCTTCTCGTCAGGCGGACCTGGCGACTCCGGAGACGGCTCCTCCCACCTCAGGATCGATGGCAGGACGCCGGGCGCGGGAGCCAGGCCACGGCCCGCTTCGGCACCTGCAGGAGAGCGCGACCGCCCGGTGACCGATGACGAGCCGGCGGCTCCGCACGTCACAGGAGGGCCGGAAGCGCGACCGCCGTCGGCCGGGTCAGCCTGCCGCCCGTGCAAGGGGCCGTGCCCGCCTGGTCCTGAACGAGTCACGGGGCCGTCAGGCGAGTCATCTCCCCTGCCGGGTTCCCGCCCTCCACCACCCTCGCCTGGCGTCAGGGCGGCCCGGGCGGAAAGCGCACGGGTCTCGAGGGCGAAGTCCACCTCGGACGCGGTCTTCCATCTCCTCCTGCGGGCGTCCGAGCCAAGCGAGTACACGGGCCGCACCTTCCAGGCCGCCGCGACATATTCGGCCCCGGCAAGCCCGGTAAGGGCGAAACCCGAGGTCTCCAGGGCGGCACGGGGCATTCCCGCGTCCAGCATGATGCGGGCCTTGCGGGAAAGGGCCGCCCAGGCGCGGGGGTCCTCGGGGCCGTACATCAGGCGGACAAGCCGGTGGATCTCGCCCCACTGGCGTATGGCCGTGGACGCGCGTCCGTGCGCGGCGTCCTGTCCAGCGTCGAAGACCTTCTCCTCGAGAAAGGGGCCCAGCGGCGGAAGCATCCACTCGGGCAGGAGATATCGCGGCACCTGCAGGACGTCCAGGGCACACGGCGCTTCTTCGTCCGGGCCCCCTCTGTCTCCCGAGGGTCTGGCTCCCGCGTCCAGGGCAGGCAAGGAGCACAAGATGAACAGTTCGTCGAAATCCATGGATATGGGCCTTGAACGGGAGCGCGTCCGGCACGTAATCAGGAGCGCCGGCACACGGGTCAGGGAAAACGGAAGGACGGGACGGCGGGCGGACCCGGACGGCCAGGGGCAGCCGGGAAGAAGCAAGCCAGACGGAAGACGGCGGACAGGTTTCGCCGGAAGGGACAGTGTCCAGAAGGCTAAAGCCGAAAGCGCCAAATCATGTCAGATATCCTGGACCAGAGGCATTCTAACAGCAAACGGCTTAAAAATATACCCGGCACCGTGAAGAAGGAAGGCAAGAGGACACGGGAAAGTGAGGCGGAAAGCCAGGAAGACGGCAACCTGTGCTCTGGGGGAGACCCGTGCGGGGTGAAAGCTCTGATGCAGGGGGGCCGTCACACGAGAAAGCCGTCATCAGGCGGCAAGGAGGTCCCTGAAACTGCGTTTCATGTATTTTGAAGCGCTTGAACACCTTACAGGCAGACCTGGCGGCCCGCGAATACCGACTGCCAAGATATAGTGACGCCAAGAAAACCCGCGAAGGCCGGAAGGAGGTGGAAATGGAATCCGGAGAAACACGGACATGGGATCAGGAACTGGAGACCGCTCCGGATGCACTTATAGCGGTGCAATACACTAAAAATTATCATGCGATATACTAAACTTGGCGCGATATAAACTGAGGATTCCTGAAGAAGTTAATTTGGAACATCACGAAACCGTTGAAGCGGGGGGCAGGGAAGCCAGTGATGGCTTGAAGGGTTACAGGCATGGCGCCAAACACTGAAAGCTGAAGCCGCAGAAGGCCGGATACCCTTAAAGCGGCTAACCGGAAGACGGCGAGACTGAAACGGGGGTCCGGAAGGCCACGAAACTCAATCACGAAACTCAATGAAGAGGATTACCGGAAGCCTGCGAAACACTGAAGGGGGGCCGAGGCCAGCTCAGACCTGAAGCTGGAGTCCGGAAGACAACGAAGACCTGAAGAGGAAATCCGAAAAACCGCGAAATGATTGTAACTGTTCAGGTGCCCCTCCATTGAGGGACTTTTCGGAGGAGGAGAGCCCGGATGAGGACCCGTTGATGGTTAAGAGTCGACAATGGATACTTCATGTGGATGGGAAGAGTTTCTGCAGAGGGCATTTTGGCTGAAAAGGCCCCCTGCTGAGCTCCTCTTGGGGGGGGGGGGCACCTGAACAGTTGCAAATGATTAAAGAAGGCGATCGTAAAGCCTGGAAAACTCTTAAGGCTGAGGGGGGCGTAAGCCAGCGATGGCCTGAAGCGGGGGCCGAAAGCCACCGATGACCTGACACGGGAGCAGGAAGCCAGCGAGGGCCTGAAGCGGGGGGCAGGAAGCCAGCGGGCCCTGAAGCGGGGTCCGGAAGCCAGCGAGGGTCCGAAGCGGGGGGCAGGAAGCCAGCGAGGGTCCGAAGCGGGGGGCCGGAAGCCAGCGAGGGCCAGAAGCGGGGACGAGGACCCTAGGGAGGACCCGTCGCGGTGAGGCGGAGGGGGGGG
>JAISFS010000040.1 GCA_031263485.1 Deltaproteobacteria bacterium
ATTAGAACAATGTCCAGTGTTGATGGCAGTCATTAACGATGTATATCATCTACGATTATTCAGTAATATCTTCAATAGTCAAGGATTATTACGCTTATTATAACCGTGATATCTTACAATAATTTTGTCATATTTAGTGGAAATTTTTATCTCCTGTAAGTTTAAAGCTTCCAATAATAAAATCACCTCAAAATATACCTGAATAGTTACAAATTTTTTTTGTATATGCGTTAAATTGAATATTAAAGATGCGCACATGGTTTCATTCGGAGTGCGGGTAACCGTGCATGGTGGAAAACAGCTTTACCTGACGCTTGTCGATGCGGTTATTTCCCCGGGAGGTTCGTGAGAACGTAGATGGCGAAAGCGATGAAAGTTGCAAACTGCCCGATTGTCACCACGGTGATCAGGTTCAAGAACCATTTATGGTCGTCAAATCTTTTCTCCAGGTTTGCGAATTTGACGTCAAATTTCTTCTCAATGCTTCCGATAGCCTTTTCCTGGCTAGCGAACTTGACGTCAAATTTCTCCTCAAGGCTTCCGATAGCCTTTTCCTGGCTAGCGAACTTGCCGTCAAATTTCCCCTCAAGGCTTCCGATAGCTTTTTCCAGGCTAGCGAACTTGACGTCAAATTTCTCCTCAAGGCTGGTGGTTCTCAGCTCTAAACTAGCGAACTTGACGTCAAATTTCTTATCCTGGCTTTCAATTTCTTTTTTTATGCTCTCGAACTTGATGTTGATATTATCCGTGAGGCTGATAATGTCACTCTTAGTTGCGGCCTGGTTTTGTAACCCGTACACAACGTCCATTTGCACCTCAAGTCTGGCCACTCTTTCCGGTAGGCTCGGGTCGCGCATGTCCCTGCCAGGCAAGGACGTGGGATTGGCCACGGCATTGCTCCGGCTTTCTATCGTGTCTGCATTTTGATCTGGCATGTCAAAAATCCCTTTAGGTTATTATATCACAACCCTACACTCCCTCGAGCGATGACATTTCGGACTCTCGGCGTGAAAAGTCCAGGTGCAACCATGACTCAATAAAAAGTCCCGTTTCCCCGAGGACAAGACTGAGTCTACCATCTTTTACCCCCCCCCCACGCCACATGTCAAGCTGCCAACAAGCTTGTTCTCATTTCCCTCCGAGGCATGGGCAGGGCACTTGAGGAAGCCGGAAGCAGAGCACGCGCTTTCAAGTTATCAGACGAGGCGGAAGGCTTCGCGGAGGGCCTGACCATCAAGGATGGAGGGAGCTCTGCGGAGAGGGAGGGACCGGATCCCTCGGTCGCAAGGTCTCCGCCGCCCGGAGGTTTTAGGACGGCGGCATCGGCGCCATCGTGGAGCTCGCTTCCGCCTGCGGGCATCGGGAGGTCAAACCCAAGGACCTGAACCGCTGCCTGGCTTCCTCCTGCGGCTTAGGAGTGCAGGTTATGGAGGCCCAGGACTGCAGGATGAGGAGGCCGGTCCTGGACGTGGGAGGGGAGCGCCCCCTATGATGCGGTTGCGGGCACGCCGGAGGCCATGGGCATGAGGTTCTCAATGCCGACGGGCTCAGTGGTCAGCGGGTCAGGGGATCTGGTCTCGCTTGAAGCGCCGAGACTCCGGTCGGGCTTCTGGGAGGCGGGCATCGCGGTCGCCTGCGGCGGAACGCCCTCTGACCGGACCCGACCCGCACTAGCCGGATCTTCGTGCACCGCGTGGGTGCCGGCGGCCTCGTCATCCCCGCCATTGATCGGGCTTCGATCAGCTTCTAGACCGTGAACTGGGGGCCGGCGGCTCGGGAGGTTTCCGCCAGTGAAGTCGGTATGCCGTGCCGATCCGGGTGAGGGGCTCAATCTATTCACGGGCAATCTTGATTCCACAGCAAAAATCCTCCCCCTCGGCAGGGAAGCGGAACGCTATGCGGCCATAGCATTGGCACTCTTGCGCTTTAGCCTTTAACCGCCGCATATCTGCGAACCTTTGTTCCAGACACTCTGCCCTCTAATGACTGGCAGGAGGTCAAGGGAGGGTTTTGCAGCGAAATCGATTTTCCGGGATGGCGTCCAGGCGATCCTTGCACGAGGGGACTTCCGGGGGAAGGGCGAGGCCCGGGGCTCGTTATCACCGCCGAGGTCAAGACCGGCTTCGGGAGCATGCGGCGCGGCAAGGTGCCGCTGGCTTCTCGTCTGCCGGAAACGATCCGGGCATCCATGCGGTCGCCACCTGACGGCTCGTAAGGATTCTCGCGAGGACTTCAGGGTAAGACGCAGGGGAAATGATGGAGGTGATGCCGGGGGGCCTGGCGATGCCGGGGGGCCAGGCGACCTCCGCGAGCGGGCGGCGAGGGCCCCGGACGCGAACCTGGGCGAAGGTCTGCGTGAGGCCGTTAGCGGTCGCCCTTCCCGCCGCGGCGATCCCGGCGGGTCTGGTTCTTCCACTCGGGGGAGTCGCCGAAGCGTCCCTTCTTCTTGCCGCGGCTGGTCTGGATCTGGGGTTCCGGGAGCGGGAAGCCCAGGACCGCCATGGGGTCGTCCAGGGCGGGGGAGGCCGGCTTCCTGGGCTGGTCCTTCTCCTCCAGCGGCTTCACCGGAGGGCCGAAGAGGAACGCGGCGGGGATCTCGTCCGCGAGCCACAGCGTCTCCGCGAAGGGGGAGAAGATCACTCCCTTGTCCCTGGCCTTGGCCGCGAAGACCTTGACCGCCACGGGGTCGGGTCCGGACCGCCTGGCGGTCCGGAGCGCGAGCTCCCTGTCGGTGAAGAGCGGGATCCTGGTCTCCTTGGGCCTCCTGGGCCTCAGGCCGTTCTCGCGGGCGAAGCGCCAGCCCGAGGGCTTCACGGCGCACCAGAGCTCCTTCGGGAGTGCCAGCTCCGGCGGAAGCGGCGGCGGGCCCTTCTGGAGCGGGGGTTTCAGGCGGATCAGCCCCTCCCCGGTCGTTTCGAAGGGGGACGCGTCTCCGGGAAGGTTCACGAGCTCCATGATCCTGCCCTCGGTGACGCCCCGGAAGCCGTCCTCTTCCCTGACGGCGCCCACGAGCTCCTTGAGGGGCACGAAGCCCCCGTCCCCGGGCACTATCCCGTACTCGTGGGGGGCGGTGTCCAGGACGTAGCGGACGAACTTCTCCAGTGACTGGCGGCTTTGGCTGGTCTTGGTCGGCATATGGGTCCCGGTCCCGGGGCGCGGGGGCCCTCGGGGGATGGCAAGGTGGTTCGGGCGGCCGCCGGACGAGGGTCGGAATGCTGTCCGCGTCGGCAGGGCTTCTTGCGGCGGAACGCTTTCCCGTGCGGCGGCGGGCGGGGAGGCCCGGTAAGGAAACGCCTGGCATGGCGCGGAAGGGCCGGCGGGCGGACGGGGAAGGGCGCGTTCGGGCGGATGGGAGCCCGGTCGGCGGATTGGAAGCGAGTCCGCGTTCATCGGGGCGCCGCAGGGCGGGATCGGCCCGACAGGCACGCGCAGGCGGACGGGATCGGCCAGACAGGCTCGCGCCGGCGGACGGAAGAATCCGAATGGGCGGACGCGTCCCGGTCGGGGGAAATCCCGGACTGGAAGTGCCGGGCAAGGCTATTGCCCCTGACCGCCAGCGACAGTCCCGGCTGGACGGAGCCCCCAAGCAAGAGGCATTGCGGGAATAAGGCCCTTGGGAGCTTTGTCTTCGGGACCATTTTAGCCCTTCCCGGATCGGCTTGCAAAACCAGCTGACCGGCGATCCGGGCGTCCTTGCGCCCAAGCGTCATGGGCCGACCGAACGGCTCCCGCTGGCAAGGCCGTTCCAGGCGGTCTTGACGTGAGCGGAGGGCATTCCTGTCAGGCATTATCCCGGTGAGGGATTAGTCACGGGCAGTCGCAATCCTGCAAAGCGCCCGAAGGGCTCTGCCCTGACGCCCGCAACCGACACGATCCCCGCCTCCCGAGCGTCGGCACGGCATGATCGTGGTCAAGCCGCGGTGGTCCCGGAGCCCACCCGGAACGCGCCTGAGGCGCGTGAGTCGCAGAGGCGCATGAGTAGCTTGAGCCGCTTAAGGCTTGCGAGTCGTTTGAGACTGCCGGGGCGCGATTGCCGCCGCTTCGGGCGGGCTTGCGGTCAGCGGCGGGCGGACGTCAAATTTTATGATCAGCCGCAGGCTGGACAGAGGTTTTGATGTGCCCGCGCGAGTGAGCACATGCGACATCTGGCATAGCCTTGCGTGGCATTCGCTGGCGATTTGCGGTCCTCCTGCCCGTTTCCGCCTGATTATCCCTACTTTGGAGCCGAATCGACGATGAACTGGCGGGGGGATTTTTGACATTCAATTAGGTTTGCGGTAAAAGCTAACAGGAAAGCGTCTGCGGCGGCCCCGCTCAATTGCAGCGACTCCGGTTTTCCGATAAGATTGTGAATGGCGGAGCGAGTGCAGCTTGAATGGTCGCCCCGCCGCCTTTTTTTTTGACATTCCAAGGGCGCCCGGCGGACCATGGGCGAAAGCCTCTGAGGGCCGCGCCGGGGCCCGGGCAGCCCGCCCGCCGCCCCCGCCGCGGGGTGACGATCGCGCCCCGAGGCGCCCCCGGCGGGGGTCTCCGGAGGCCTCCGGAGGCCTCGGGGGACTCGGGGGGACACGCGACTAAACACTGGCCAGGGAGTAACCCATGATCGAAATCAGGTTCCACGGCCGCGGGGGGCAGGGCGCCGTCACCTCCGCGGAACTAATGGCCCAGACGGCGATAGCGAGGGGCCGTTACGCCCAGGCCTTCCCGAGCTTCGGGCCTGAGAGGCGCGGCGCCCCGGTGACCGCCTTCCTGCGGATCTCGGAAAAGCCCATCCGCGTGCGGGAGAAGGTCTACAACCCGGACGTGGTCGTGGTCCTGGACCCCACGGTCATGTACGTGACGAAGGTGGACGCGGGGCTCGACCCCGGCGGCTGGCTCCTCGTGAACACCCACAAGACCCCCGCCGAGGTGAAGAAGGAGTTCGGGTTCACTCAGAAGGTGGCCACGCTGGACGCCATGTCCATCGCCCTCGACATCCTGAAGGTGCCCATCACCAATACGGTGATGCTGGGTGTCTTCGCCAAGGTCCTGGGCCAGGCCACGCCCGAGGACGTGAAGGAGCCCTTCGTGAACCGCTTCGGCGAGGCCCTCGCCGCCAAGAACCAGGCCGCCTTCGAGAAGGCTTACGCCGAGACCCGCGCGGAGGAGTGATATGACCAAGGAAATTGACGCCCTCATGAAGGTCAAGGACCTCCCCGCGGGCTTTACGGCCCAGCCGGGGAGCACGCTGGAGTTCAAGACAGGGGACTGGCGGAGCATGCGGCCCCAGCTGGACCGCGAGAAGTGCATCTACTGCGGCTTCTGCTACATCTACTGCCCGGACGGGGTCTACCAGGACATGGGCGCGGAGAAGTGGTACAAGCCGGACTTCGACTACTGCAAGGGATGCGGGGTCTGCGCCCAGGAGTGCCCCAAGAAGTGCATCACGATGGTCCTGGAGGAGGTCTGAGCCATGGCAGGAAAACCCGTAGGATTGGAAGTCTCCCTGGCCGTGGCCGAGGCGGTGATGCTCTGCGACGCCGACGTGGTCGCGGCCTACCCCATCACGCCCCAGACGCACATAGTCGAGCACCTCTCGGAGCTCGTGGCGGACGGGAAGCTGGACGCGGCATACATCCCCGTGGAGTCCGAGCAGTCGGCCATGAGCTCGTGCATCGGCTCCTCCGCCGCCGGGGCCAGGACCTTCACCGCGACGAGCTCCCAGGGCCTCGCGCTCATGAACGAGATGCTCTACATAGCGCCCGTTCTGAGGGCACCCGTGGTGATGGCCATCGTGAACCGCGCCCTCTCCGCGCCCATCAACATCTGGAACGATCACTCCGACATAATGAGCGTGAGGGACGCGGGCTGGGTGGCGGTATTCGCCGAGAACGGCCAGGAGTCCCTGGACCTCACGATCATGTCCTTCAAGATAGCCGAGGACCGCAGGGTCTCGCTCCCGGTGAGCGTGAACATCGACGGCTTCACGCTGTCGCACTTCATCGAGCCGGTGCTCATACCCACGAGGGAGGAGGTGGCCAAGTACCTGCCCCCCTTCCAGCCGCTGGTCAAGCTGGACGTTGACCGGCCGCTGTCCATCGGCCTTCTGGGGACCCCGGAGAGCTACACCGAGGCAAGGAAGGCCACCGACGATGTCCTTTTGGACTCCAAGTCCGTCGTGGCGGAGGCGTTCAGGGACTTCAAGGCCCAGTTCGGTCGTGAGTACAACCTGATCGAGAGCTACCGCGCCGAGGACGCAGAGACCATCATCGTCGTCATGGGGTCGATAGCCGAGACCGGCATGACCGCGGTGGACGAGATGAGGGACGCCGGCGAGAAGGTCGGCATCGTGCGCATCAGGCTCTGGAGGCCCTTCCCTGTCGAGGAGTTCAAGCAGGCCATCGGATCCGCCAAGTACCTGGCGGTCGTGGACCGCCACATGGTCATGGGCGTGCCCGACGGGCCGGTGGGGCTGGAGGTGAAGTCCCTCCTGTACGCCGGCGCCGTGAGGCCCACGGTCTCCAACTACGTGCTGGGCCTGGGCGGGCGCGACGTGACCCGCGACGACTTCAAGGCAATCGCGGCGAAGGCCAAGGCTCCCGACGCCGGGAGCAGGGACCGCTTCGAGATAGTGGGGGTGTGGGAATAATGAGAGCATCAGAGACGCCTTACGAAAAAGTTACCGCCAAGACCTTCCCCAAGGGGCCCGACGCGTTGGCGCCCGGCCACCGCGCCTGCCAGGGCTGCGGGGAGGTGCTGGCGTTGAGGCTCATCCTCAAGGCCCTGGGCACGGACTGCATCGCGGTCTCCGCCACGGGATGCATGGAGGTCTGCACGGCCCCCTTCCCCCAGAGCTCCTGGCGCATGCCCTGGATCCACGTGGCCTTCGAGAACGCGGCGGCCGTGGCCTCCGGGGTCGAGTGCGCGGTCCAGGTCCTGAGGCGCAAGAACCGCGGGCCCGACCGCCGCATCCCCGTCATCGCCGTGGCCGGCGACGGAGGCACCGCAGACATCGGCATCCAGGCGCTCTCCGGGGCCCTGGAACGCGGCCACGAGGACTTCATCTACGTCTGCCTCGACAACGAGGCCTACATGAACACCGGCATCCAGCGCTCCTCCGAGACGCCTTTCGGCGCGAGCACGACCACCTCGCCGGCAGGCGTCAAGACCAAGGGCCAGATGACCTGGAAGAAGGACATGCCTGCCATAGCCGCGGCCCACGGGGTGCCGTACGTGGCGACGGCCTCCCCCGCCTTCCACCTGGACCTCATGAGCAAGGTGAGGCGCGCGGCCGCCATCCACGGCCCTGCCTACCTCCACGTCTACTCCTCCTGCCCGACGGGCTGGAGGCTCAAGCCCGAGCTGGCGGTCACCATCGGCAAGCTGGCTGTGAACACCAGGATCTTCCCGCTCTACGAGGTCCTGGACGGCCGTTACGTCCTGAACCGCCGCGTGGACAAGCCCGTGCCCGTCGGCGACTACATCAAGCTCCAGGGGCGCTTCCGCCACCTGAAGGACCCGGACATCGCCTTCATCCAGGCCCGGGTCGACGAGGAATACGAGCGGATCGTGAAGCTGACGGACGCCTTCCCCGTCGAGGTGCAGGCGGCCGGCTAGCCCGAGCCCCCCGCGGGCCTTGGCCCGCAAGCCCGCGCCCAGTCCCGGTGCGCGAAACCGACTCTTAAGCCCCCCGTCCGCCTGAGCGCGTCCGGGGGGCTTTTTTGTCGGGCCGTCGCGGAGGTTTCCGGCGGTCGCCCGGGCTGAACCGCCAGTCTCCGGTGCGGCGGATCGGCGAAGGCGCGATGCCGCAAGGCGCAAGGCTTGTCCACGGCAGGATCGCGCGGACGTCGGCGGTCAGGCGAGACCGTTGCCGCAGCGGCCATCGCCGAGGACTTGACAGCCATGGATTCAGATAGGCCTTGAAGCGAAGTGATTCGTCATGAGCTTGAAATGCAAGGTTAATGGAGCCATTGAAGCGTATGAATTTTGTAAGGCGCTATGTCACAAGGATTAACATGCAATAATGCTCGAGATTACAATGCTCGAGATTACAATGCTCGGGATTACCGATATGCCTTGAGCCGCAAGGATTCCCGAAACCCCGAGACTCGGCCCCGAAGGAAGGCCGATGACGCGGCTCCCCAAGGCGGGCCAGTGACGCGGCTTCGGATGGGCGCCAGACAGGGAAAAAAAGCCCCCCTCCCGAAGAGCTGCGGGAGGGGGGCCGTCTGGCCGGGCCCGGTCGGGTGCCGGCCGCGAGTCCAGCTACTTCCTGGGCGTCCGCTTGGCGGCGGGCTTCCTGGTTACGGTCTTGCGGGCCGCGGCGGGCTTCCTCGCGGCGGCTTTGCGGGTCGTCGCGGCGGGCGTCCTCGCGGCGGTCTTCCTGGCTGCGGGCTTGCGGGTCGCGGCGGTCTTCTTCGCGGCGGGCTTCCTCGCGGCGGTCTTCCTGGCTGCGGTCTTGCGGGTCGCGGCGGCCTTGCGGACCGCGGGCTTCCTGCCGGCGGCCGTCTTGCGGGTCGCGGCGGTCTTCCTGGCCGCGGGCTTGCGGGCGGTCGCGGCCTTCCGTCCGGCGGTCTTCCTGGCCGCGGGCTTGCGGGCGGCCGTCCTGCGGGTCGCGGGCTTCCTGGCGGCCGTCTTGCGCGTCGCGGGCTTGCGGGCGCGGGCTCCCGGCGCGAGCGGCCCGCCGTCCTCCTCGATGGCGTACTGGGCAGCGGCCAGGAGGGCCACGGGCACGCGCGGGGGCGAGCAGGAGACGTAGTTGAAGTCGTGGCCGCAACAGAAGCGTACGGAGGCGGGGTCGCCGCCGTGCTCGCCGCAGATGCCGATCTTGAGCTTCTTGTCGGCGGAGCGGCCCTTGTAGACGCCTATCTCCACCAGGGACCCTACGCCGTCCTGGTCTATCGACACGAAGGGGTCGTGATCCCAGATGCCGAGCTCGGAGTAGCGGTTAAGGAAGGAGCCGGAGTCGTCGCGGGAGAGCCCGAAGGTGGTCTGGGTGAGGTCGTTAGTGCCGAAGGAGAAGAACTCCGCCCCGGCCTGCACGATGCGGTCGGCCTCCAGCGCCGCGCGGGGGAGCTCGATCATGGTGCCCACGAGGTACTCCACCGCCTGGCCGGTCTCGGCCTTGACCTCGGCGGCGACGCGGTCGACCACCTCCTTCTGGTAGGCGAACTCCTTCTCGTGGCCGACCAGCGGGATCATTATCTCCGGGAGCACCTTCACGCCCTCGCGCACGGCCTGGGAGGCCGCCTCGAAGATGGCCCTCGCCTGCATCTCGGTTATCTCCGGGAAGAGGATGCCCAGGCGGCAGCCGCGGAGCCCCAGCATGGGGTTCTGCTCCCTCAGGGCGGCTATGCGGGTGCGGACCTTGGCGTGCGGGATGTCCAGCCGCTTGGCGAGCTCGCCTATCTCGGGCTCGTCGTGCGGCAGGAACTCGTGGAGGGGCGGGTCCAGGGTCCTTATCGTGACCGGGAGCCCGTCCATGGCCTTGAAGATCCCGTGGAAGTCGCCGCGCTGCATGGGCAGGATCTTCGCCAGCGCCTCGCGGCGGCCCTCCAGGTCGTCCGAGAGGATCATGCGGCGGACGTGGTCGATGCGGTCCGTCTCGAAGAACATGTGCTCGGTGCGGCACAGCCCTATGCCTTCGGCCCCGTAGCCGCGGGCGACCGTCGCGTCGTGAGGGGTGTCGGCGTTGGTGCGGACGTCTAAGCGCTTGTACTTGTCCACGAACCCCATGAACTCCCCGAACTCGTCGGTGAGCTCGACGGCCCGGGTGGGGAGGTTGCCCTTGATGATCTCGCCCCGGGTGCCGTCCAGGGAGATCCAGTCGCCGGCGTGGATCTTCTCGCCGCCCTTGGTGACGAAGTATCCCCCGGCGTAGTCGACGGTGATGTCTGAGGATCCGGCCACGCAGGGCCGGCCCATCCCGCGGGCGACCACGGCCGCGTGGCTGGTCATGCCGCCCCGGGCCGTGAGGATGCCCTGCGCGGCGAACATGCCCTTGATGTCCTCGGGGCTGGTCTCGATGCGCACCAGGATGACCCGCTGCGGGTGCCCATCCTGGTCGTGCTTCTTGGAGAGCTCCTCGGCGGCCGCGGCCGAGAAGCACACCGTGCCGACTGCGGCGCCCGGGGACGCGGCCAGGCCCTTGCCGATCACCTTGCGGGAGCGGTAGGACTGGTCCTGGATGTCGAAGCTGGGCAGCAGCACCTGGGTCAGGAGATCCGGCTGGACCCGCATCACAGCCTCCTGGGGGGTGATGAGCTTCTCGCGGACCAGATCGACGGCGATGCGCAGCGCGGCGCTGCCGGTGCGCTTGCCGTTGCGGCACTGGAGCATCCAGAGCCTGCCCTCCTGGATGGTGAACTCGATGTCCTGCATGTCGCGGTAGTGCTTCTCCAGGACGTCGCGGTACTCTGCCAGCTGGGAGTAGATCTCCGGCATCTCGTCCTCAAGCGCCGCCGTGGCCCCCGGCGGGAGCGAGCCGCTCCGGGAGTTGATCGGCACCGGGGTGCGGATGCCTGCCACCACGTCCTCGCCCTGGGCGTTGGTCAGGTACTCGCCGTAGAAGTAGTCGTCGCCCGTTGAGGGGTCGCGTGTGAAAGCCACGCCGGTGGCGGAGTTCGTGCCCATGTTGCCGAAGACCATGGCCTGGACGTTCACGGCGGTGCCCCAGTCCTCCGGGTATCCGTTCAGTTGCCTGTAGGCCACGGCCCGGGGGATCATCCAGGAGCTGAAGACGGCGCCGATGGCGCCCCAGAGCTGGTCCATGGGGTCCTCGGGGAACGTCTTCTGGAGCCTGTCGTGGATGAGCGCCTTGTATTCCCGGACGAGGGCCTTCAGGTCGTCCTCGGTGAGCTCGGTGTCCTGGGTGTAGCCGCGGTGGCGCTTCATCCGGCTCATGATGAGGTCGAAGGGGTCCTCGTCCTTGTCCGTCTCGGCCTTGACCCCCATGACCACGTCCCCGTACATGTTGACGAAGCGGCGGTAGGAGTCGTACGCGAAGCGGGGGTTGCCGGTCTTGGCGATGAGCCCCTGGATGGTGTCGTCGTTCAGCCCGATGTTCAGGACCGTGTCCATCATGCCGGGCATCGAGACGCGGGCTCCGGAACGGCAGGAGACCAGAAGCGGGTTCTCCGGGTCCCCGAACTTCGCCCCGGCCTCCTTCTGCATGGCCTCCAGGGCCTTCTGCACCTGCGCCGTCAGGGCGGAGGGGTATTCCCTGTTGCTGGAGTAGTATGCCGAGCAGACCTCGGTGGTGATGGTGAACCCCGGCGGGACCGGGAGGCCGATCTTGGCCATCTCGGCCAGGTTGGCCCCCTTCCCGCCCAGAAGGTTCTTGAGCCCGCCGTGGCCGTCGGTCTTGGCGCCGCCGAAAGAGTATACAAGTTTCTTAGCCATGAATCGGAACCCCCGGCATATGTTTGTAGGTTGGTTGGCACGCGACCGGACCCGAGGCGGGGCGGGCGCGCGGTATTACCGCCAGTCCTGATTTTCCGTCCTGCCCCTTGAGGCCGTCGGCGGGCCGCGTCGCGGCGCGCAGCCGCATGCGATCACGCTAGGGTCACGGTTCCCGCTGGGCCTGTAAACGTTGACGACACTCATTTTTATATCAGAAAGGACCCAGCCGTTCAATGACAAAAACCAAACCGCGCCGGGCCCCGGAGCGTCGCCCGCGAGACGTTTCGACCCGGAAACCGTTAATTGGCCGATGTTTGCGTAAAACTCCCGCAAAGCGAGGGATATCATTTCGCGCAAAATTTTTTGATCCGGCCAACCGCGCGAAACGCCGCGAAACCCCGTGCGAAATGGCGCTCGGGGGCTTACGGGCCGGCGCCGCCCGGGCGGCAGTCGGTCGGCCGCGCCGCGGGGCGAGGCAAGCGCGGGGAGACCCGAAAGCCGCGCGGATAGGAAGCGTAGGGGGAAGTGAGCGGCGTCGAAGTCCTGCGGTACGGATGCGAAGGCCCTGCAAATCGCTTCCTTAAGCCGAGTGGATCTGGGGGGAATTCCGCGCGGATCCGGGGCGAATGTCGCAGCGTCCGGCGGCGGAAGCCGCACGGATCCGGGGCGAACGTCGCAGCGTCCGGCGCCGGAAGCCGTGAGGGTCGGGGCGAATGACGCGGGGCTCGGACATGCGAAGACGGAGGCGCGCGATGAGCGGCCATAGGCGCGGGCGGATACGCGGAGTTGGATGTCGATGGTGGACTCCCCTCGCCGCCAGCCGTGTAGCGCGGGACCCTGCGGCGGAATACTGATTCAATAATGTAGTTAAAACAGTGGCTTAAGCCGTCCGGCGGAGGGGGGCCGCAGAGCCCGGATCATGGGTCAGCGCGGGCGATCCGTCCAACCTCATGAACCGTCGGACGAAAGCCCCGCGTTCTTCCGGGTTCCTGAGTGCAGGCTGGCTAGGCCGCACGGAGAGTTTCGCGAGCATGCCCGCCACGATGGCTTTCATCCTCGTTTCGGGGCCGCCGTGTCCCGTGCCCGGAATGAAGCGGTTTGCAGACGTTGGCATGCCGATGCCGATCCGGGCGGGGGCTTGCTGCGGCCAGGGCGAGCCGGGAGCGCTTGTGGCGAGCGGGGCGAGCGACTGGTACCCCCGCCTCCTTGCCTATGCATGCGGGCGGCGGCCAGGCGGTTTGCCGAGGTGCAAAACGGACTCAAGGCGAAGGGCGAAAGGCGAAGGGCGAAGGGAGAAGGGCGAAGGGAGAAGGGTGAAACGGAGGAAAACGGGTGCCTGGTTTATCGGCGCCCTGGATTCCCGCCCGGTTTTCCGTTTCGGTTGCCGCGGCGTCGTCTCGCTTTCCTTCCCCGGTTCCTCGCCTGCCCATGCCGCCGATTCGCGGGAGCCGCCGCTCCCGCGCGCCGTTCCGTTTTCGATAGGCGGCGTCGCGACCGATCGCCATCGGGGTAGGCCGCAGGCTGCTCGTACGGCGGAGTTCCTGGGCCGCCTCACGTCCGTTCCGCAGGGACGCCCCATGTCCTTTCCGCAGGGTATGCCCGGTCGGCCGCCCTTAACAGCCCCGCGATCCATGAGGCCCCTCAGGCAGGCGGCCGGCATTCCCCAAGGGCTCGGCATTTCCCCGCAGGGGTTCGGCCTTACGCGCCAGCGGCCGTGTGGGGCCGTTGCCGAAGGCGCGGCCGCTCCTAATGCGGTCGCCGAAAATGGTATACTGTGGCGCTTCCCGAAAACCCGCGGACGGGCCGCGCCTTGCGGGAGGCTGAGGGAGGCGTCCCATGGCTCAGAAGGCGCACGGCCCCGTCGGCGGCTGGGAGGCCCTGGCGGACATGTACCTGGGCCACCTGCGGGTGGAGCGCGGGCTTTCCGGGAACACCGTGGAGGCCTACGGGAGGGACCTGGCGGATCTCGCGGCCTACTTCGCGTTGAACGGCATAGACGGCCCCGGGCGGGTCGGGCGCGGGGAGATCCAGGGCTTCGTCCTGCACCTCGCCTCCGAGCGGGGCCTGGGGGCCCGGAGCCGGGCACGCAAGCTCTCCGCCGTCAAGGGTTTCTTCGCCTTCCTGGAGTCCGAGGGCCTCTCGCCCAAGGACTGCGCCTCCGGCGTGGAAGGCCCCAGGCTCCCCCAGGCGCTTCCCAAGGCCCTCACCCGCCAGGAGGCGGCCGCGCTGGTAGCCTCCCCCGACCTCGCGAAGCCCGGCGGCCTCCGCAACCGCGCCATGTTCGAGCTCCTGTATGCCGGCGGGCTGAGGGTCTCCGAGCTCGCCTCCCTGACGCTGGGTCAGCTTAACCTCCCCGAGTCCTACGTGCGCGTCCGCGGCAAGGGCGCCAAGGACCGCCTGGTGCCCGTGGGCGACGAGGCCGCCCTGTGGCTCGAAAGGTACGTGCGCGAGGAGCGGCCTTTGAGGGACAAGACGGGGGCCGCCCCCGCCCTTTTCCTGAATTCCCGCGGCAAGCCCTTGAGCCGACAGTACCTCTGGCGGCTCATCGACCGGCACGCGGCGCTGGCGGGG
>JAISFS010000130.1 GCA_031263485.1 Deltaproteobacteria bacterium
CCCGCTGGCGGGCGGGGACGGGGCGTGAGGCATTGGTCAGTCCTTGGGATGGCCGATTTCGCACGGCGCCGGGGAGACCGGCGCGGGTTCGCCGGAAGGGATCGGCCCGCCGGAGGCCGGTCGCCGGGATCGGGTCAAGGGGGTCCGAAGCGGGTTTCGGCGGATTCGGTCGGTTTCCGGACGGATTCGGACGGATTCCCGTCGGATTCGGTCGGTTTCGAGCGGATTCGGTAGCTTTCCGGTCTGATTCGGTCGGTTTCCGGACTGATTCGGACGGATTCCGGTCGGATTCGACGGTTTCGGTCGGTTTCGAGCGGATTCGGTAGCTTTCCGGTCTGATTCGGTCGGTTTCCGGACTGATTCGGACGGATTTCGGTCGTATTCGACGCTTACTGTCGGTTTTCGGACGGATTCCGGTCGGATTCGGACGGTTTCGGAGGTTCCGGACGGTTTCGGCGGACAAGAAGGGCGGCTACCAGGACGGAATCCACAATAGAAGCTTGATTCCAGGATCCTGCCCGGTTCGAGGGATTGCCGGTCCCCGAGCGTACCTCGCGTGAACGACCACCGTCATCGCCCGGCGGCTCCCGCCCGGCACGGGCGTAAGCTGCCGATCAGACGTCCGCAGGCTCGAAGCGAAAACGCGTTCCATCCCGACTTCCGGCCCCGGACGGCGAGGCCCGGGCCACGCCGTTGCCGACGGGCGGGCAACGCCCAGCGGTTCCGGAACGCCGAAGCCGGACCGTGCCAGGGGCGCCGGGCTATCGGCTGAAGGCCGCGCCGCCTGCCCCCACGGAAGCGGCATGGCCTTCACGCGGCCTCGTCGCGAAGCCGCGCGAAGTGCGGGCGGGGAAGCCTGCCTTGAACCCCCGGGCACAAACCACCACGAATCCCCCGGCATCTGCGCCCCGGGGCTTTCCGGGAGGCGCCCCCGCCCGCGTCTCATGCCCCTCGCGCGGGGCAAATCCGAAAAATCCTGAGATATCCTCTCCTTCCCGCCCTACCGCAGCCCGGACCTTTGCCGCCGGACGGGCACGGAACCTTCCCGCCGCCAGCCGCCGGACGGGCCCCGATGGTTTTCCGGCGTCCTGGACCTCCTCATTTTCCGGAGTCCGGCGTGCCGCCCTTTTCCGGCGCGACGCCCCGGCCAGCGCCCGGACTGTCAGTCGTGGCGGGCCCTCCCGCCCCTCTCGGGCCGTTCCTGTCGCCGTCGCCGTTCCCGTCCGCGCCTCCGGGCCGCACGGCCCTCTTGGCCTTCCTGCGGTAACCTATGAAGAAGATCGCGAGAAGCGCGAGCACGAAGATCGAAAGCGTCCACTCTACGCCGGAGGAGCTCATGGACGTGTCCTCCGCGGGCTCGCTCACGTTCTCCATCTTGAGGCCCCGCACGCTCTCGGCGTCCTGGGCCTCCTCGTCCCGAGCCTCGGGGCCAGGCCGGTCCTCGGGGCGCTCCTGAGGCCGGGCCTCGGGCCTGGGCGGGTTGGAGTCCAGCTCCGCGCGGCGGTCGCCCAGATCCTGTATCATCCGCTGGTTGTCGGCGACCTGTTCCTCCAGGCTCTTCTGGGCCATCTGCTCGATGGCCAGCTTGAACTCGGCTATCAGCTCCGGCGCCATCACGCCGGGGAGCGACACGATGTTCACGACCATCTGGTTGAGCTGCGGGTTGTTGCAGGTGTGGTCGCAGCAGGCGACCCCGCGCTCGATGACGCTCATGGCGTAGTCGACGGCCAGCTTCTGGCGGACCTCGTCTGAAGGGTCCCAGAAGCCCTTGCGGACGGTCTCCAGCATGCGGCCCGTGAGCGACTGGAAGGCCCAGGGGTTCTCGCGGTCCATGAACCCGGGGAGATCCTCGCCGTAATTGTCCTCCACGTAGACCTCGTAGGTCTGGTCCCAGAGCCTGGGGTCCACGTCCTGGGGCACCGTCACGTTGAAGCCGAAGAGGTACTCCACGAACTTTGCCATCTCGAGCGCGCCCGCGTAGCCTTCGGCCTTCATGCCCCGGATCCAGGTCGGGTTCAGGTACCGGGTCCGCGTCTCGGTACCGATCATGGTGTCCAGGCTGGTCATCGCCACCTTGCCGGGCGAGCGCTGGTCGGTCACCAGCGTCTCGGGCGCCGCGCCGTCCGACAGCGACGTGATGGCCATGGCGAGCCCGCCCAGGTAGCCGTTGAAGTCGTCGTCGTCCAGGATCCCGAACAGGTTCGAGCTCCTGGAGTGCCAGGCGATCTTGGATCCCGCCAGGTTCAGTTCCAGGGCGTCCCGGGCCGGCTCGCCCCAGAAGTCCGTCCCGTAGGCGTAGCCCGTGTGCTCACGGAACGCCAGGGCCACGTCGTTCGGGTCGTCCCAGGAGCCGGACGAGGAGATGGTCTCCGGCACCCGGTTCCCGTAGTTGCCGACCCTCTCGGAAAAGATCCTCGCCCTGGAGAAGCGGCCGGCCTCCTCCTCGGAGAAGCCCTTGGCGAGGAGCGCCCTGCGGTTGGCCTCATCGTTGCGCGAGATGAAGTTCTCCACGTCGTCCTGGAGCGCGGCCTGGCGGATGGCGTTGTCCAGGAAGAGGAGCCTGTCGGGGAAGAGATCCCGGTAGAGTCCCGACGAGTCTATGGTGACGTCTATCCTGGGGCGGCCCAGCTCCCTGCCGGGGATGGGCCTGGTGCCCGTGACCAGCCCGGAAGGCGCCCACTGGGGCTCGGCGCCGACGAGCGCCAGGACCGTCGACTCGTTCACGCCCTCGTTGCGCATGGCCTCGACCGCCCAGATTACCACCGCCACCTTGTCGGGGTACTCGCCGTGCTCGCCGATGTAGTCCGAGATGATCCTGTCAGCCGCCTCCTGGCCCAGCCGCCAGGCCTCGCGCGTGGGGAGCCTGCCCGGGGACAGCCCGTAGAAGTTGCGGCCGGTGGGGAGCGCCTCGGGGTTGCGCACCGGATCGTTTCCCTCCCCCGACTCCACCCAGCTCCCTGAAAGGCCGTCCAGGAGCCCCGCGAACTCGTTCTCGCCGGAGGCGTCCATCTTCCGGCCCGACTCTGCCTTGTCCAGGCCCGGGTTCTCGCGGGCCATCATGTCCAGAAGAGCGTCGCGGCCGTCCCCGGCGGGACTCGTCCCGAAGGTGTGGAGCCCGTAAGGGACGTCCTCCTTGGCCATGTACTCCAGGTACACCGAGAGCGCCCTGACCGCATCGGGGCCGTCTATCGCGTCGAGGTGCAGATCCTTTTCCAGCGCGAGGGCGGCGGAAAGCTCCCGAATCTGCGCCAGGTAGTCCGCCTGGGTGTCGGAATCCATCGACTCGGCACGGAGGTAGGACTCCGCGAGCCGGGCAAGCGTCTCGTACTCCCGGTAGGGCCCGGCCGTCACGAGCGGCGGGATGAGGTGGTCCACCAGTATCGCCCTGCCGCGGCGCTTCGCCTGGATGCCTTCGGCAACGACGTCCATGTTGTAGGGGTAGACGTCGGGAAGCGTCCCCATCAGCACCTCGGGCGGGTCGGAGAGGCTCATGCCCGACTGCTTGCCGGGCATCCACTCCAAAGTCCCGTGGGTGCCGAAATGGACCACGGCGTCCGCCCGCCAGACATGCTCCAGCCACAGGTACAGCGCGAGATACTGGTGGTGGGGGTAGATCAGGGGATCGTGGTAGAGCTTCATGGGGTCGTCCTCGATCGCCCGGGCCGGCTGGGGCATTATCGCCACGTTTCCCCTGACGATGACGGGCAGCACCAGCTTCCCGTCCCGCGTCATGACGTCGCCCTCCTCCGGGGTCCCCCACTGCTCGAGGACCTTCGTCCTGTACTCCTCGGGAAGGCACTCGAACAGGGCCCTGTATTCGGAGATCGGCCACAGGACGACGGTCCCGCCCTCTATCATGGCGTCCAGCTCGCCGGGCGCCCAGGCTCCCACGTTGCGGCCGCCGCGCAGGACGAGATCCTTGACCTGCCCCTCGTCCAGGGGCGGGTCGGAGTCCGCCGCGTAGCCCTCGGCGGCGAGCCTGTCCAGGACGTCCGCCAGGCTCCTGAAGACGTTCAGGTACGCGGCGCCGATGGCGTGCTTGCCGCGGGAGTTGTTGTAGTAGAGGACCGCCACCCTCTTCTCCGCGTTGGGCTTGCGGGCCAGCTCCACGTGACGCAGGACGCGCCTGGCCATGTGCCTGGCCCCGTCCTCCATGACGTCCCAGCGGTAGATCCTCGCGCCCTGGGCGTTGCGGGCCTCGGCCTTGCCCATCACCATGTTGGGCTCGATGACGCCCGACGTCTCCGGGTTGTCCAGGTTCCAGATGACGTCCAGCGGCCGGATGCCCGCCGGGCTCTCCCGCCACTCGTCGGTCGTCTGGGTGTAGAGGTTCACGAGGTTCACGATCGGGACGTCCAGATCGGCTATGGCCTCCTTCAGGCCCTCGGTATACGCCAGGTAGAACTTCAGGTTGAAGGAGGCCACCGCGTCCACCCGGCTCCTGCGGCCCTTGTCCAGCAGAAGCGTCTCGATGAGCGGCAGGTCGCTCCCGAAGGCGGGCATCACGTTCAGGCCCTCGTCCTCCATGATCCGCACGAGGTTCGCCAGGGCGGGCTTCTGTCCCTGGAGGAGGTACGCCTCGAAGAACATGAGCGCCACCCAGGGCCTGGAGGGATCGAAACCGGGACGCCCCCCGTACCATTCCATGAACTCGTCCGCGTCGGCGAACGTCTCCGCGGCGTCCGGATGATAGACCCCGATGCCCAGGATCTCCTCCACCGGGCCGTACTCGAGCCCCGGCACGAGCTTCAGGCTCAGGATCCTGCGCACCGCGTTCACGACGTTGGGCCCGGAGAGGTAGTAATAGTAGCCCCTGACCTCGGGATCGAACACGTATCCCTCGCGCCTGAGCTTCTCGTCGTCCGCCGACTCGCGTAGCGCGTAGAGCGTCGTGCCGGACCTTCCCGTCAGCCCCCGCTCGCGGACCCAGGCGGTGTGCTTGTCGTCCATGATGTCCACGAGCACCGCCTCGCTCCCCTCCACGAACCCGGCGGCCTCGTCGCCGTCGAGGAGATCCGCCATGCAGAAGACCTTCAGGGTCACGCCGTCGGCGAGGGCGGTCCCGTCCAGGGCCTCGTGGACCATCCAGCTGTCGGAGTCGGAAACGATCATGGAGACGTCCGTCGCGAGCGCCGGGGCGGCGGACGCGAGGGCGAGAGCCGCGGCCAGGGCGGCGCGGGCGGCGAGCCAGGCCGAGGCCGCGCCGCGGTCCGCGGCCGGCGGGGTTTTCCGGCGGGCCGCCTGATACGGGTCGGAAGGCATGGGTCAGTCCTTGAGGGAGTCGCGACCGCCAGGCGACCGAAGCCGGGCGGCGGATCGCCGTGGAGTCGGGGAGTCGTGGAGTCGGGCGCGCCGCGCGGAGGCCGGTTCGCAGGGCCGGGGCGGGGATCGCGGTTTCCGCGGCCAGGGTCGATGCCGGGCAGGGCGGAATCCCCGACCGGAGCGGGCTCATGCGGCCGGGATCCAGATCAGAGGCGGGCGCCCGCGGGCCGAAACCCCGGTCGGATCTGGCCCCAGCGGCTGAAATCCCGGTCGGATCTGGCCTCAGCGGCTGAAATCCCGGGCTGGAGCGGGCTCCGCAACTGCGGGCCGGAACCCCGGCAGGCGCGGTCTCCTGCGGTCGGAGAGCCTCGGCGCGTCGTGAGGCGGCAACTTACGGGAAGCCGCGTGAAAGCCGCGGACAGGGAAGCCTGCCTTGAACCTCAGGGCACAAACCACCACGAGTCCCCCGGCATCTGTGCCCCGAGGTTTTCCGGCAGGCGCCCCCGCCCGCGTTCCATGCCCCTCTGCGGGGCAAACCAGAAAAACTTGACAGTCTCCTCTCGCTCCTTGCGGCGGCTTTGACGGCGCCGCAGCCGTTTGGCCGTGCGAGAATCAACCTTTCCCGCCCGAGCCCGGATCGCCGCCGCCCGAGCCCGGATCGCCGCCGCCCGAGCCCGGATCGCCGCCGCCAGAGCCCGGATCGCCGCCGCCAGAGCCCGGATCGCCGCCGCCAGAGCCCTTGGGGGCAACGTTGCCGTTCCTGGCGCCGTTGCCGTTCGCGCCTCCGGCCCGCCTGGCTCTGCGGGCCCTCATGCGGTAGCCGACGAAGAAGATCGCCAATAGCGCCAGGACGAAGATCGACAGCGTCCACTCGATGCCGGAGGAGCTGAGCGAGGTGTCCTCCGCAGGCTCGCTCACGTTCTCCATCTTGAGCCCGCGCACGTTCTCGGCATCGGCGGACTCTTCCGGGGACTCCTCCGCGGCCTCATCCGCAGGTTCCTCGGGGCTGGGCTGCGGCTGGGCCTCGGGGGTGGGCGGGTTGGAGTCCAGCTCCGCGCGGCGGTCGCCCAGATCCTTTATCATCCGCTGGTTGTCGGCGACCTGCTGCTCCAGCGACTTCTGGGCCATCCGCTCGACCGCGAGCCTGAACTCGGCCACCAGTTCCGGCGCCATCACGCCGGGAAGGGAGAGGGTGTTAAGGACCATCTGGTTGAGCTGGGGGTTGTTGCAGGTGTGGTCGCAGCAAGCGATCCCGCGCTCGATTACGCTCATGGCGTAGTCCACCGAGAGCTTCCGGCGCACCTCGTCGGAAGGGCTCCAGTAGCCCTTGCGCACGGTCTCCAGCATCCGCCCGGTTATCGACTGGAAGGCCCAGGGGTTGTTCCTGTCCATGAACTCCGGGAGATCCTGGCCGTACTTGTCCTCGACGTAGACCTCGTAGGTCTGGTCCCAGAGCCGGGAGTCCACCTCCTGCGGCGTCGTCACCTGGAAGCCGAAGAGGTACTCCACGTAATTGGCCATCTCGCGCGCCCCCGCGTAGCCCTCGTCCTTCATGCCTTGAATCCACGTGGGGTTCAGGTACCTGGCCCGCGTTTCCGAACCTATCACGGTGTCCAGGCCGACCATGGCCAGCTTGCCGTTGGTGCGCTGGTCGGTGACGAGCGTGTCCGGCGCCGCGCCGTCCGACAGGGACGTGATGGCCATGGAAAGCGCTCCCAGGTAGCCGTAATAGTCGTCGTTGTCCAGGACCCCGAAGAGGTGCGAGCTCATGGAGTGCCAGGCCACCTTGGAGCCGGCGAGGTTCAGCTCCAGGGAGTCCCGGGCCTGCTCGCCCCAGAGCTCGGCCCCGTAGGCGTATCCGGTGTGCTCCCTGAACGCCAGTGCCACGTCGCCCGGGTCGTCCCAGGAGCCCGAGGCCGAGACGGTCTCGGAGGCCCGGTTGCCGTAGTTGCCGACCCTTTCCGAAAAAATCCGCGCCCGGGAGAAGCGGCCCGCGTCCTCCTCGGAGTAGCCCCTGGCCAGGAGCGCCTGGCGGTTGGCCTCGTCGTTGCGCGAGATGAAGTTCTCGATGTCGTCCTGGAGCGCGGCCAGACGGATGGCGTTGTCCAGGAATATCAGCCTGTCGGGGAAGAGGTCCCGGTACAGCCCGGAGGAGTCGATGGTGACGTCTATCCTGGGACGGCCCAGCTCCCGCGCGGGGATCGGCCGGACGCCCGTGACCCGCCCCGAAGGCGCCCACTGGGGCTCCACGCCGATTAGCGCGAGCACGGTGGACTCGTTCACGCCCTCGTTGCGCATGGCCTCCACCGCCCAGACGACCACCGCCACCTTGTCGGGGTACCGGCCGTGCTCGCTCATGTAGCCGGAGACTATCGCGTCGGCCGCCTCCTGTCCCAGCCGCCAGGCCTCGCGCGTGGGGAGCCTGCCCGGGGATAGCCCGAAGAAGTTGCGGCCGGTCGGGAGCGCGTCGGGGTTGCGGGCTGGATCGTTTCCCTCCCCCGGCTCCACCCATCGCCCGGAGAGGCCCTTCAGGAGCCCCGCGAACTCGTTTTCGCCGGACGCGTCCAGCTTCCGACCGGAGTCGCCTATGTCCAGGCCGGGATTCTCGCGGGCCATCACCTCCAGAAGCGAGTCCCGGGCGTCCCCTGCCGGGCCGGTCCCGAAGGTGTGGAGGCCGTAGGGAACGTCCGCCTTGTCGAGGTACTCCAGGTACTCCGAGAGCGCCTGGACCTCCTCGGGGCCGTCCACCGCGTCCACGCCCAGGTCCTTTTCCAGCCCCAGCGCGGATACGAGCTCCCGGATCTGCCCCAGGTACTCCGAGGCGGTCACGGCGCCGACGGACTCGGCCGACCGGTAGGAGGCGACCAGCTGGGAAAGGGTCGCGTACTCCTGGTACTGCCCGGCCGTGACCAGCGGCGGGATGAGGTGGTCAACGATGATTGCCCTGCCCCGGCGCTTGGCCTGGACGCCCTCGCCCACGTCGTCAACGATGTAGGGGTAGACGTCGGGAAGCGTGCCCATGAGCACCTCGGGGGGATCCGAGAGCGCCATGACCGACTGCTTGCCGGGCATCCATTCCAGGGTCCCGTGGGTCCCCAGATGAACCACGGCGTCCGCGCCCCATACGTGCTCCAGCCACAGGTACAGCCCGATATACTGATGGTGCGGGAAGATGAGCGGGGAATGATACATCTTCATGGGATCGTCTTCCATGGCTCTCGCCGGCTGGGGCATTATCGCCACGTTCCCCCTGACGATGACCGGAAGCACGAGCTTCCCGTCCCGCGTCATGACGCCGGACTCCTCCGGCGGGCCCCACTGCTCCAGGACGTTCCTCCTGAACTCCTCGGGAAGCCCGTCGAAAAGGGCCTTGTATTCCGGGATCGGCCACATGACCGCGGTTCCGCCGTCGACGAGCGCGTCCAGCTCGCCCGGGGCCCAGCCGCCCACGTTGCGCCCGCCCCTCAGGACGAGCTCCTTCACCTGCTCCTCGTCCAGGGGCGGATCCGTGTCCACCGCGTATCCCTCGGCCTTCAGCCGTTCCAGGATGTCCGCGAGGCTCCTGAAGACGTTCAGGTACGCCGCGCCTATCGACTGCTTGCCGCGCGAGTTGTTGTAGTAGAGGACCGCGACCTTCTTCTCCCCGTTGGGCTTCCGGGCGAGCGCGACGTGGCGCGACATGCGCCTGGCCAGGTGCCTGGCCCCGCCCTCCATGACGTCCCAGCGGTAGACCCGCGCCCCCTCCGCGGTGCGGTCCTCGACCTTGCCTATGAGGAGGCTCGGCTCGATCACGCCCGCCGTCTCGGAGTGGTCCAGGGTCCAGATGACGTCCGTCGCCGGGATGCCCTGGGGGCTTTCGCGCCACTCGTCTATCGTCTGCGTGTGGAGGTAGACGGCGTTGAAGACGGGGACGCCCAGATCCTCTATGGCGTCCCTGAGGCCTCCCTCGTAGGACAGGAAGTGCTTCAGGCCGAAGGCCGCCACCGCGTCCACCCGGCTCCTGCGGTCGCCGTCCAGGAGAATCCCGTCGATTATCGCCTGATCCTCACCGAAGGCGGGCATCACGTTCAGGCCCTCCTCCTCGAAGACGCGCACGACGCCGTCCACGGCGGGCCGCTGCCCCCGGGTGAGCATCGCGTCGAAGAACGTGAGCGCCACCCAGGGCCTCGAGCCGTCGTAGCCCGGCCTGGCCCCGTACCATTCGAGAAACCCTTCCGCGGTCGGGAACCTGTCCGGGGCGTCGGGATGGTAGACGCCCAGGGTCAGGATCACCTCCACCGGAGGGTACTCGAGGCCCGGCGCGACCTTGAGGCTCAGGATCCTACGCACGAGGCCCGCCGCGTTGGTCACCGAAAGGTTGTAGAAGTAGTATTTGCCCTCCTCGTCGAACACGTAGCCCTCGCCGGCGAGCGTCCCGTCGTCCGCGGATTCGCGCAACGCGTACAGGGTCGTGCCCGGCCTGGAAGTGAGGCCCCGCTCCCGGATCCAGGCGGTGTGCCTGTCGTCCATGACGTCCACGAGCACCGCGTCGCTCCCCGCGACGAACCCGGCGGCCTCCTCCCCGTCCTGGAGATCCGACAGGCAGAAGACCTTGACCGTCACCCCGTCCGCGAAGTCCGCGCCGTCCACGGCATCGTGGAACGTCCAGCTGTCGGTGTCCGAAATCAGGAGCGAGACGTCCGCGGCGAGCGCGGGCGCGGCCGGCACGAGGGCGATGGCCGCGGCGGCCAGCGCGGCCATCGCGAGGGCGGAGGCGGCGCCGGGCGCGCGGACGGCCCTGGCGACCGTTTCCGACCGGGCCGGGGAAGCCGGGGAAGCCGGGGAAGCCGGGGAAATCGGGGAAACCGGGAAAGCCGGGGAAACCGGGAATGCCTGGGAAGCTGAAGAGGGGTAGGAAGGCATGCGTCTGTCCTTGAATGCCAGGGGATTCTCCCGGAGGCCTGTGCGGGAAGAGGAATCGCCTCGCGGAGGCGGGGTTCTGCCGGCCTGCGGGCACTTGGGCCGAGCTGGCGATCGGCGGATTCCGGACGGCGGATTCGGCGAATGAGACCGTCGGACAGGCCGGCAGGGAAAACGCCGAAGAGACGCCATGCATGAGGCGCCCGCCCGAACGCGTGCCGCGCACGCGGACATCGCGGCACGCGAATATAAACGCCGCGACAACCCATCGGGGATGGCGGGCCGACAAACGGCCGCAAGGATGCCGCGTCAAAGTGCGGGCGGGGAAGCCTGCCTTGAGCCTGGGGGCACAAACCACCACGAGTCCCCCGGCATCCGTGCCCCGGGGTTTACGGCAGGCGCCCCCGCCCGCGTCCCATGCCCAGATGGGCAAATCCGAGAATTCCCTTGAGCTCGTCTCCTTCCGCGGGTCCCGCGCGCGTCACGCGAACTGCGGGCATTCAGTACGCGCGGCCCTATCCCTTGCCGCCGCCCTGGCCCGGATTTCCGCCTCCGCCCTGTCCGGAAGCGGACGGCTTTTCGGGCGCCTCGACCTTTTCGGGCGCCCCGACCTTTTCGGGCGCCCCGGCCTTCCCGGAGTCGGGGACGGCGGCCGTGACACCGTCGGCGGCCTTCGGGCCGTTCGCGCCGCCGTTGCCGTTCGCGCCGCCGTTGCCAGCCATCCCCGCCTTGCGGGTCTTCCTGCGGTAGCCGATGAAGAAGATCGCGATGAGCGCGAGCACGAAGACCGAAAGCGTCCACTCGATGCCGGAGGAGCTCATGGAGGTGTCCTCGGCGGGCTCGCTCACGTTCTCCATCTTGAGCCCACGCACGCTCTCCGCGTCCGGGGCCTCCTCCGCGGCCTCCTCGGGGGCGGGCTGGGGCTCGGCCTGGGGTTCCGGGGGCAGATCGGGCGTGGGCGGGTTGGAGTCCATCTCGGCGCGGCGGTCGCCAAGATCCCTTATCATCCGCTGGTTGTCGGCGACCTGCTCCTCCAGGGACTTCCGGGCCGCCTGCTCGATCGCGATCCTGAATTCAGCCACCAGCTCCGGCGCCATCACCCCCGGAAGCGAGACGATGTTCACTACCATCTGGTTCAGGACGGGGTTGTTGCAGGTGTGGTCGCAGCAGGCGACCCCGCGCTCGATGACGCTAGTGGCGTATTCCACCGCGAGCTTCCGGCGCACCTCCTCGGAAGGGTTCCAGTAGCCCTTGCGCACGTTTTCCAGCAGGCGGCCGGTTATCGACTGGTACGCCCAGGGGTTCTCGCGGTCCATGAACTCCGGCAGGTCCTGGCCGTACTTGTCCTCAACGTAGACCTCGTAGGTCTGGTCCCAGAGCCTCGGGTCCACGTCCTGCGGCACGGTCACCTGGAAGCCGAAGAGGTACTCCACGAACGCGGACATCTGCCCGGCGCCCGCGTAGCCTTCGGCCTTCATGCCCTCGATCCAGGTGGGGTTCAGGTAGCGGGTCCGCGTCTCGGCGCCGATCACGGCGTCCAGGGCGGTCACCTGCAGCTTGCCGTTGGTGCGCTGGTCGGTCACCAGCGTCTCCGGCGCGACCCCGCCGGACAGGGACGTGATGGCCGAGGCCAGCCCGCCCAGGTAGCCGTAGTAGTCGTCGTCGTCGATGACCCCGAACAGGTGCGAGCTCATGGAATGCCAGGCCACCTTGGAGCCCGCGAGGTTCAGCTCCAGCGAGTCGCGGGCCGGAGCGCCCCAGAGCTCCGCCCCGTAGGCGTAGCCCGTATGCTCCCTGAACGCCAGGGCCACGTCGTCCGGGTCGTCCCAGGTGCTGGACGCGGCGGCGGTCTCCGGCACGCGGTTCCCGTAGTTGCCTGGCCTTTCAGAGAAGATCCGCGCCCGGGCGAAGCGTCCGGCGTCCTCCTCGGAGAAGCCCTTGGCCAGGAGCGCCCGGCGGTTGGCCTCGTCGTTGCGGGCGATGAAGTTCTCCACGTCGTCCTGGAGCGCCGCCTGGCGGATGGCGTTGTCCAGGAGGAGGAGCCTGTCGGGGTAGAGGTCCCGGTACAGCCCGGAGGAGTCGATGGTGACGTCGATCCTGGGCCGCCCCAGCAGCCTGCCGGGTATGGGCCGGGTGCCCGTGACCAGCCCCGAGGGGGCCCAGGTGGGCTCGACCCCGATGAGCGACAGGACCGTCGACTCGTTCACTCCCTCGTTGCGGATGGCCTCCACCGCCCAGATGACCACGGCCACCTTGTCGGGATACTCGCCGTGCTCCTTCATGTAGTCTGAGACGATCTTGTCCGCGGCCTCCCGGCCCAGCCGCCAGGCCTCGCGGGAGGGGAGCCTGCCCGGCGAGAGCCCGTAGAAGTTGCGTCCGGTGGGCAGCGCCTCGGGGTTCCGAGCCGGATCGTTCCCTTCCGCCTGCTCCACCCAGTTCCCGGAAAGGCCCTCCAGGAGCCCCGTGAACTCCTTCTCGCCCGAGGCGTCCATCCTCCCCCGGTAGTCGGACACGTCGAGGCCCGGGTTCTCGCGGGCCATCACCTCCAACAGCGAGTCCTCGGCCTCCCCGGACGGGCTGGTCCCGAAGGTATGGAGGCCGTAGGGCACGTCCGCCTGGCCCAGGTACTCCAGGTACTCGGAAAGCGCCCGGACCGCCTCGGGGCCGTCCACCGCGTCGACGTGGAGGTCCTTTTCCAGCGCGAGCTCCGTGACCAGCTCCTGGATCTGGGAGAGGTACTCCGGGGCGGTCGCGGCGTCCACGGACGCCGCGGACTCGTATGAACGCACGAGCTCGGCCAGCCTCACGTACTCCTGGTACTCGCCGGCCGTCACCAGGGGCGGGATGAGGTGGTCGACTATGACCGCCCTGCCGCGGCGCTTGGCCTGGATCCCCTCGCCCACGACGTCCATGTTGTAGGGGTAGATGTCCGGAAGGGTGCCCATCAGCACCTCCGGCGGATCGGAGAGCGCCAGGCCGGACTGCTTGCCGGGCATCCACTCCAGGGTCCCGTGGGTGCCCAGATGCACCACGGCGTCCGCCTTCCAGACGTGCTCCAGCCACAGGTACAGCCCGAGGTACTGGTGGTGCGGGAAGATGAGGGGGCTGTGGTAGAGCTTCATGGGGTCGTCCTCCATGGCCCGCGCCCCCTGCGGCATGATGGCCACGTTCCCCTTGACGATCACGGGCAGCACCAGCTTCCCGTCCCTCGTCATCACCTGCGACTCCTCGGGGGGGCCCCACTGCTCCAGGACGTTTTGCCTGTACTCCTCGGGAAGCCCGTCGAACAGGGCCCTGTACTCCGAGATAGGCCACAGGACCGCGGTCCCGCTCTCGGCGAGCGCGTCAAGCTCCCCGGGCGCCCAGGCGCCCACGTTGTGGCCGCCGCGGATGACGAGCGACTTCACCTCCTCCTCGTCCAGGGGCGTCGAGGAGTCCACCGCGTAGCCCTCGGCCCTGAGCCGGGCGAGTATGTCGGCGAGGCTCCTGAAGACGTTCAGGTACGCGGCCCCGATCGACTGCTTTCCCCGCGAGTTGTTGTAGTAGATTATCGCCACCTTCTTCTCGGAGGCGGGCTTCCGGGCGAGAGCCACGTGGCGCAGGATGCGCCTTGCCATGTGCCTGGCTTCGGCCTCCATGGCGTCCCAGCGGGGGACCCTCGTCCCCTGGGCGGTGCGCTCCTCGCCCTTGCCCATCACGAGGCCCGGCTCGATCGCCCCGGACGTCTCGGGGGCGTCCATGGTCCAGATGACGTCGATGGCCGGGATGCCCTGGGGGCTCTCGCGCCACTGCTCCGTCGTCTGGGTGAAGAGGTAGACGGCGTTGAAGACGGGGACGTCCAGATCGGCTATGGCCTCCTTCAAATCCCCGGTGAAGGACATGAAATGCTTGAGCCCGAACGATGCCACCGCGTCCACCCGGCTCTTGCGCCCGGCGTCCAGAAGGAGCGTCTCCACGAGCGGCAGGTCGTTCCCGAAGGCGGGCATCACGTTCAGGCCCTCCTCCTCCATGATGCCGACGATGGCGTCCAGGGCGGGCTTCTGCCCCTGGGTGAGCATCTGCTCGAAGAACATGACCGCCGCCCACGGCCTCGAGCCGTCGTAGCCGGGCCGGGCCCCGTACCACTCCATGAACGCGTCCGCGGTCGGGAACCTTTCCGGGGCGTCGGGATGGTAGACGCCCAGATCCATGACCTCTTCCGGCGGCCCGTACTCCAGGCCCGGCGCGACCTTGAGGCTCAGGATCCTGCGCAGGCCGTTCGCGGCGTTGGCCTTAGAGATGTGGCTGAAATAGTAGTTGGCCTCGTCGTCGAAGACGTAGCCCTCGCCCCTGAGGGTCTCGGCGTCAGCCGTCTCGTGGATGGCGTACAGGGCCGCGCCGGGCCTGGCCGTAAGGCCCCGCTCGCGGACCCAGGCGGTGTGCCTGTCGTCCATGACGTCGACGATCACGGCCTCGCTCCCCGCGACGAACCCGGCGGCCTCCTCCCCGTCCAGGAGATCCTCGATGCAGAAGGCCTTGACCGTCACGCCGTCCGCGAAGCCCGCCCCGTCCACGGCGTCGTGGATCGTCCAGCTGTCGTAGTCGGAGATTATCAGCGAGACGTCAGCCGCACGCGCGGGGGCGGCGGACGCGAGGGCGAACGCCGCCGCCGCCAGGGCGGAACAGGCGAGGGCGGCGAGGCCGGAACCGGAGAGCGGGGGGGCCGCGCCGGCCGCTGGGGCGGCCTCCGGGAACGCTCCCGGGCGGGCATTGAAGGCTTTTTCTGAACGCATGGGTCCTTATCCTCGGGAAATATTCGCCGGTTCGCCCGGCAGGCTCGGGCCGGTCTGGCTCGCCGTCGCGCACGGCGAGCGGCCGGTCCGCGAAAAAGCGATCAACCGCCGAAAAATCCAAGGCGGTCACGCGTCCGCACGGGCCTCAATCCTCGCCGCCGGAGGACGGAAGTCCGCCGCTTCCGGAATCCGACGCGCCTGGAGTCCCGGACTTCGCCCGGGACCCGGTTTCGCCGGGCGCCCCGGACCCGCCAGGTGCCGGGGCCTTCGCCGGAGCCCCGTCCCGACCGGAACCCCCCGCGCCGGTCCCGCCCGCGCCGCCGTTGGCCCCGCCGCTCGCGCCGCCGGTCCTCCCGGCCCTGCGCGCCCTCCAGCGGTAGCCGATGAAGAACACCGCCAGCAACGCCAGCACGACGGCCGAAAGCGTCCACTCTATGCCGGAGGAGCTCATGGACGTGTCCTCCGCCGGCTCGCTCACGTTCTCCATCTTGAGCCCGCGCACGTTCTCGGCGTCCGGGGCCTCTTCGGCGTCTTCCGCCGGCGCCTCCCGTGCCTCCGCCCGGGGGTCCGGGGGCAGCTCGGGCGTGGGCGGGTTGGAGTCCAGCTCCGCGCGGCGGTCGCCCAGATCCCTTATCGTCCGCTCGGCGTCGGCGAGCTGCTCCTCCAGGGTCTTCTTGGCCGCCTGCTCGACGGCCAGCCTGAACTCGGCCGCCAGCTCCGGGGCCATGACGCCGGGGAGCGACACGGCGTTCAGGACCATCTGGTTCAGCTGCGGGTTGTTGCAGGTGTGATCGCAGCAGGCGACCCCGCGCTCGATGACGCTCATGGCGTAGTCCACCGAGAGCTTCCGGCGCACCTCCTCGGAAGGGTTCCAGTAGCCCTTGCGCACGGTCTCCAGCATCCTCCCGGTTATCGACTGGAAGGCCCAGGGATTGTTCTCGTCCATGAACTCCGGCAGATCCTGGCCGTACTTGTCCTCGACGTAGACCGCGTACGTCTGGTCCCACATCGCGGGATCCACGTTCTGGGGAGTGGTCACCTGCCAGCCCCAGAGGTATTCCACATAGGCGGACATCTGTCCGGCGCCCGCGTAGCCCTCGGCCTTCATGCCCTCGATCCAGGTGGGGTTCAGGTACCGGGTGCGCGTCTCCGAGCCTATCATGGCGTCGAGGCCGACCATCGCGAGCTGGCCGTTGGCGCGCTGATCGGTTATGAGCGTCTCCGGCGCGGCGCCGCCGGACAGGGACGCGATTGCCATGGACAGCGAGCCCAGGTAGCCGAAGACGTCGTCGTTGTCCAGGACCCCGAACAGGTGCGAGCTCCTGGAGTGCCAGGCCACCTTGGAGTTCGCGAGATTAAGCTCCAGCGAGTCGCGGGCCGGCTCGCCCCAGAACTCGGACGAGTAGGCGTAGCCGGAGTGCTCCCTGAACGCCAGGGCCACGTCGTCGGGGTCGTCCCAGGTGGACGACGCGGATATTATCTCCTGCGTCCGGTTCCCGTAGGCGCCGGGCCTTTCCGAGAAGATCCTCGCCCGGGCGAACATGCCCGCGTCCTCCTCCGAGAAGCCCTTGGCGAGGAGCGCCTGACGGTTGGCCTCGTCGTTTCTGGAGATGAAGTTCTCAATGTCGTCCTGGAGCGCCGCCTGGCGGATAGCGTCGTCCAGGAGGAGGAGCCTGTCGGGGTAGAGATCCCGGTACAGCCCGGAGGCGTCGACCGTCACGTCGATCCTGGGCCGCCCCAGGACCCTGCCGGGGATGGGCCTGGAGCCGGTCACTACCCCCGACGGGGCCCAGATCGGCTCCACCCCTATCAGCGCCAATACCGTCGCCTCGTTCACGCCCTCGTTGCGGATGGTCTCCACGGCCCAGATGACCACCGCCACCTTGTCGGGATACTCGCCGTGCTCGGCCATATAGTCGCGGATTATCGTGTCCGCGGCCTGCCGGCCCAGCCGCCAGGCCTCACGGGAGGGGAGCCTGCCCGGGGAGATGCCGAAAAAATTGCGGCCGGTCGGGAGCGCCGCCGGGTTCCTCGCCGGATCGTTTCCTTCCCCCTGCTCCACGAAGTTGCCGGAAAGCCCTTCCAGGAGACCCGTGAACTCCTTTTCTCCGGAGGCGTCCATCCTCCGGCGCGAGTCCGCGACGTCCAGACCCGGGTTCTCCCGGGCCATCACGTCCAGAAGCGAGTCCTCGGCCTCGCCCGAAGGGCTGGTCCCGAAGGTGTGGAGCCCGTAGGGCACGTCCGCCCGTTCCAGATACTCGAGGTATTCGGACAGCGCCTGGACGTCATCCGGGCCCTCTATGGCCTCGACGTGGAGGTCCTTTTCAAGCGCCAGCGCGGCGGCCAGCTCCCGGATCTGGGCGAGGTACTCGGGCGCGGTGGCGGCGCCGATCGTCACGGCCGCCTTGTAGGAGGCCGTGAGCTCGGCGAGCTTCACGTACTCCTCGTAGCCCCCGGCCGTCACGAGGGGGGGGATCATGTGGTCGATTATGACCGCCCTGCCGCGGCGCTTGGCCTGGATGCCCTCCCCCACCACGTCCATGTTGTAGGGATAGATGTCGGGGAGCGTGCCCATGAGCACTTCCGGAGGATCTGAGAGGCTCATGCCGGCCTGCTTGCCGGGCATCCACTCCAGCGTCCCGTGGGTGCCCAGATGCACGACCGCGTCCGCCATCCAGACGTGCTCCAGCCACAGGTACAGCGCGAGGTACTGGTGGTGCGGGAAGACGAGGGCGGAGTGGTAGAGCCGCATGGGGTCGGCCCCCTTGGCCCGCGCCGGCTGCGGCATGATGGCGAGGTTCCCCTTCACGATCACCGGCAGCACGAAGTTCCCGTCAGAGGTCATGACGTCCGCCGCCTCCGGAGGGCCCCACTGTTCAAGGACGTTTGACCTGTACTCCTCGGGGAGCCCGTCGAAGAACGCCTTGTACTCGGAAACCGGCCACATCACCGCCGTCCCGCCCCCGATCAGCGCGTCCAGCTCCCCGGGCGCCCAGGCGCCGACGTTGCGCCCCCCGTTCAGGACGAGCTCCTTCACCTGATCCTCGTCCAGGGGCGGGTCGTCGTCCACCGCGTAGCCCTCCGCCTTGAGCCTGGCTAGAATGTCGGCCAGGCTCCGGAAGACGTTCAGGTAAGCGGCGCCGATGGACTGCTTGCCGGGGGAGTTGTTGTAGTAGAGTATCGCTATCTTCTTCTCCGGGGCCGGCTTGCGGGCGAGCGCTATATGCCGCTTCACGCGCCTGGCCAGGTGCCTCGCCTCGTCCTCCAGTAGTTCCCAGGCGGGTATCCTCGCGCCTTGCCCGGTGCGGCCCTCCGACTTGCCCAGGATCACGCCCGGCTCGATCGCCCCCGCCGTCTCGGGGGCGTCCATGGCCCAGGTCACTTCCGCTGGCGGGATGCCTCTGGGGTCCCCGCGCCACTCATCCGTCGACTGGGAGGCGAGGTAAAGCGCGTTGAAGAAGGGGACGTCCATGTCGGCTATGGCGTCCTTGAGATCCCCTGCGAAGGCCATGAAGTGCTTCAGGTTGAAGGTCACCACCGCCTCCACCCGGCTCCTGCGATCCCCGTCCAGGAGAAGCCTCTCCACCAGGGGCTCGTCGGAGCCGAAGGCGGGCAGCACGTTCAGGCCCTCGTCCTCCATGACGCGGATGAGGGCGTCGAGGGCGGGCTTATGCCCCCGCGTCAGCATCTGCTCGAAGAACATGACCGCCGCCCAGGGCCGCGAGTCGTCGTAGCCGGGCCTCGCCCTGTACCATTCGATATAGCCGTCCGCGGTCGGGAAGTTCCCCGGTGCTTCGGGATGGTAGACCCCCAGTGCCAGGATCTCTTCCCGCGGCCCGTACTCCAGCCCCGGCGCTACCTTGAGGCTCAATATCCGCCGCACGGCGTTGGCGGCGTTGGACTTCGAGACGTCGCCGTAATATGAGTCGGCCACGTCGTCGAAGACGTAGCCCTCGGCCCGGAGCGAGTCGTCGTCCACCGACCGGCGCAGGGCGTAGAGGGTCGTGCCGGGCTTGGCCGCGAGCCCATGCTCCCGGACCCAGGCGACATGCCTTTCGTCCATGACGTCCACCAGCACCGCCTCGCTTCCCGAGACGAACCGGGCGGCCGCGTCCCCGTCCCGGAGATCCTCCATGCCGAAGGCCCTGACCGTCACACCGTCCGCGAAGTCGGTCCCGTCCACGGCCTCGTGAACCGTCCAGCTGTCGTAGTCGGAGACCAGGATCGACACGTCGGCGGCCAGCGCGGGGGTTGCCGAAACGAGGGCGAGCGCCAGGGCCGCGCGGGCGAGGGGGACGGCGCGGGAGGGGGAGGCGGCGCGGGCCGCGGGGGCGGCATCCGGGGCCGATCTTCGGCTGACGGCGGTAGACGGGGCGGAAGGCATGTGTCTGTCCTTGAAAAGCCTCGAAACGCCCGGCGGCATGGGATCTGGCGAAGGATCGCCGAGAAGGCCGTCCGCCGACGGACCGGCCCGCGGTCGGTTCCCCGGGGAGCGGTCGGGAGGATCTGCGGATAAGATGAATGCGGATGCGGACAGCTCGGGTTCTCCGGGCCGAACGGGAAGCCGGCGGGACGGGTACCCGACCGCGCGGGATCCTCGGATACGACCGGGATCCCGGGATGGGGAACGCCGAGTCGAAGGGAACGCGGTATACGGCAAGAGCCGCGACGCGCCGCCTGAAGGAAAGGGGCGACCGTGCCCCGGACCTCCGGCGCGATCGGCCGCCGAAGGATGGCGTGTCCGTCAGTTCAAGGCGATACGGGTCTCCTTTCGCCCTTCCGGACCCCGGCCCTGCAGCCTCGGCGTTTCGCCGTGCGGCGATTCGGCTTCGGCCGTTTCGGCCTCAGGCGTTCCGCCGGAAGCCCGGTGTCTTGCGGACCGGCAACGCGGATCGCGTTGCCGGTCCATCATTAAGGAATGCCGCGCGGCTCGTCCGGCCCGGACGTTTCCTGGCCGGGCATGGCTTAGGGACGCCTCCCTCTCATGGCTTCGGGGAGTCGTCACCGGGCTCGGGCTTGGCGGTGGAGACCTTGTCGCCATCGGGCAACGCGACCTTTGCCTCGCCGTCGGCGGAGGCGTCTGCGGCCCCGCGGCTTGCGCCGCCGTTGCCGCCGTCACCGGAAGGGGCCCCGCGGCTTGCGCCGCCGTTGCCGCCGTCAGCGGAAGGCGCCCCTCGGCTTGCTCCGCCGTTGCCGCCGTCCCCGGAAGGGGCCCCTCGGCTTGCTCCGCCGTTGCCGCCGTCCCCGGAAGGGGCCCCGCGGCTTGCGCCGCCGTTGCCGCCGTCAGCGGAAGGCGCCCCGCGGCTTGCGCCGCCGTTGCCGCCGCCCGTGGCCGCGCCTGTCCGCTCGCCGTTTCCCGCCCGCGCTCCGTTGCCGTTGGCGGAATCGCGCCGCGAGCCGTCGGCCGCGCGCCGGAGGGCGCGGCGCCTGGACTTCATGCGGAAGCCTATGAAGAAGATGGCCAGAAGCGCCAGGACGAAGGCGGAGATGGTCCACTCGACCCCGGAGGAGCTCATGGACGTCTCCTCGGCGGGCTGGTCCACGTTCTCCATCTTGAAGCCCTTAACGGAATCCGCGTCAGACTGCTCGTCCTGCGGCCCGTCCTGCTGGTTCTCCCTCAACGGGTTGGAGTCGGCGCTGGCCTTCTGGTCGCCCAGATCCTTCAGGAGCGCCTCGCGCTCGGCCACCTGGTCCTCCAGGGTCTTCTTGCCCATGGTCTCTACCGCGAGCTTGAACTGGGCCACGAGCTCCGGCGCCATCACGCCGGGGAGAGAGATGATGTTCATGACCATCTGGTTGAACTGCGGGTTGTTGCAGGTGTGGTCGCAGCAGGCTATCCCGCGCTCGATCACGCTCATCGCGTAGTCCGTGGCGAGCCTCTGCCGGACCTCCTCGGAAGGCGCCCAGTATTCCTTGCGGACTGCCTCGAGCATCCTGCCCGTGATCGACTGGAAGGCCCAGGGGTTGTTCTCGTCCAGGAATTCCGGGAGATCCTGGCCGTACTTGTCCTCGACGTAGACCTCGTAGGTCTGGTCCCACATCTTTGAATCTATGTTCTGGGGGGTGGTCACCTGCCAGCCCCAGAGGTACTCCACGTAGTGCGACATCTCAGCCGCGCCCGCGTAGCCCTCCCCCTTCATGCCCTCGATCCAGGTGGGGTTCAGGTAGCGCGAGCGGGTCTCCTGGCCGATGAAGGTGGCCAGGCCCGCCATGCCAACCTGGCCGTTGGTGCGCTGGTCGGCGATGAAGGTGTCGGGCGCGGCGTCCGAAAGGGACTCGATGGCCATCGACAGACCGCCCAGGTACATGAAGACGTCGTCGTTGTCCAGGACCCCGAACAGGTGGGAGCTTACCGAATGCCAGGCCACCTTGGAGTCCGCCAGGTTAAGCTCCAGCGAGTCGCGGGCCGGCGCGCCCCACATGTCCTCGGTGTAGGCGTAGCCGGTGTGCTCCCTGAATGTTTCCGAGACGGTCTCGGGGTCGTCCCAGAGCCCGGAGGCCGAGACCGTCTCCGAGACGCGGTTCCCGTAGGCCCCGGGCCTCTCGGAGAAGATCCTGGCCCGGGAGAAGCGGCCCGCCTCCTCCTCGCTGAAGCCGCGCCTGACGAGTTCCTGGCGGTTCTTCTCGTCCCCCTGCGCGATGAAGTTCTCGACGTCGTCCTGGAGCGCGGCCTGGCGGATCGCGTGGTCTATGAAGAGCATCTTGTCCGGGAACAGGTCCCTGTAAAGCCCGGAGGCATCGATGGTCACGTCCACCCTGGGACGGCCAAGCACGCTTCCGGGGATGGGCCGGGTCCCGGAGACCACGCCGGAAGGCGTCCAGGTGGGCTCCACGCCTATGAGCGCGAGGATCGTGGACTCGTTCAGGCCCTCGTTGCGCAGGGCCTCGACGGCCCAGAGGATCACCGCCACCTTGTCGGGGAAGGTCCCGTGCTCGCTTATGTAGTTCTGGATGATCTCGTCAGCGGCCTTCTGCCCCAGCCTCCAGGCCTCGGCGGTCGGCAGCCTGCCCGGGGAGAGCCCGTAGAAGTTGCGGCCGGTGGGGAGCGCCAGGGGATTGCGCGCGGGGTCGTTGCCTTCCCCCGACTCGATGTAGCCGCCCTCGAGGGCCCTCACCAGGGACGCGAATTCCCCCGGCCCGGAGGCGTCCAGCTTGGCGGAGCTGTCGGAACGGTCGAGCCCCGGGTTCTCGCGCACCATGACGTCCAGGAGCGAGTCGGACATCTCCCGGGACGGCGTGGTCCCGAAGGTGTGGAGCCCGTAGGGGATGTCAGCCTTGGCGAGGTACTCCAGGTACTCGGAAAGCCTCTCCACCTCCTCGGGCCCGGTGAAGCCGTCCACGCCCACGTCCTTGGCCAGGGCCAGCTCGTCCGCGAGCGCGGCGAGCTCCCTGAGGCTCCCCTCCGCCGTCTGGGAGCCGATGCGCTGGGCCGCCTGGTAGGTCTCCACGAGCTCGGCCAGGCGCACGTACTCCTCGTAGCCGCCGGCCGTCACGAGCGGCGGCACCAGGTGGTCGACTATTATCGCCCTGCCGCGGCGCTTGGCCTGGATGCCCTCGCCCACGTCGTCCATGATGTAGATGTACGCGTCGGGGAGCGTCCCCATGAGCACCTCGGGGGGATCGGCCAGATCCAGCCCCGACTGCTTGCCGGGCATCCACTCCAAGGTTCCGTGGGTGCCGAGGTGGATCACCGCGTCCGCCCCCCAGACGTGCTCCAGCCACAGGTACACCGCCAGGTACTGGTGGTGCGGGTAGATGAGCGGGTCGTGGTAGAGCTTCATGGGGTCGTCCTCGGCCCCGCGCGCCCCCTGCGGCAGTATCGCCAGGTTGCCCTTGACGATGATCGGGAGCACCAGCTTCCCGTCCCGGGCCATGATGGTCGCGTCCTCCGGCGGGCCCCACTGCTCGATCACCTTGTCCTGGAAGGCCTGGGGCAGCCGCCTGAAGTGCTCCATGTACTCCGAGGCGGGCCAGAGCGTGGCGCCGCCCTCGTCGATGAGCGAGTCCAGCTCGCCCGGCGCCCAGGCGCCGATGTTGCGGCCGCCGCGCAGCACGAGGCCCTTGACCTCGTCCTCGGTCAGCGGCGGCTCCAGGGGAATCCGGTAGCCCTCCGCCGCCAGCCGCTCGGCTATGGCGGAGATGCTCCTGAAGACGTTCAGGTACGCGGCGCCTATGTTCTGCTTGCCGCGGGAGTTGTTCCAGTAGATGAGCGCGATCTTCTTCTCGGCGGCGGGCTTGGTCTTGAGAGCGATGTGGCGGAGGATCCTTTTGGCCAGGTGCCGCGTGTTGTCCGGCAGGAGCTCGTAGCTGTAGGCCAGGCCGCCTTCCGGCATCCGCTCCTCCACCTTGCCCATGAGGATGTTGGGCTCGATGACCCCCGAGGTCTCGGGGTTGTCCAGGTTCCAGATGACGTCCAGCGCCGCGATGCCCTGCGGGCTGTCGCGCCATTCCTGGGTGGTCTGGGAATAGAGCTTGATGGCGTTGAAGATGGGCACGTTCATGTCCAGGACGGCCTGCCGAACCTGCTCGTTGAAGGAGATGTAGAACTTCAGCGAGAAGCTGATGACCGCGTCCACCCGGCTCTTCCGGTCCTTATCCAGAAGCATGTTCTCGATGAGCGGGAGATCGGTGCCGAAGGCCGGGAGCACGTTGAAGCCCTCGGTCTCCAGGAGCGCTATCATCTCGTCCAGTGCGTCCTTCTGGCCCTCCATGAGGTACGTGTCGAAGAACATGAGCCCGACCCAGGGCTTGGACTCCCCGTAGGCCGGGGTGGACCTGTACCACTCCACGAACTCGTCCGCGTCCTCGAACGGGGCGTCCGCGGCAGGATGGTAGACGCCCAGCTCGACTATCTCCTCGATGGGCGCCCACCGCTGCGACGGGTCGAGCGTGAGGCTTATCGCCCGGCGCACCATGTTCGTCACGTTGGGCACGGAGAGCTGCTGGTAGTATTCCGACACCTGCGGGTCGAAGAGGAAGCCCTGCTGGACCAGCTTCGTGTCGTCCTTGGATCCGCGGAGGCCGTAGACGGTTTTCGATCCCCCCACGAGGCCGTTCTGGACGACCCACTCCGAGAGCTTGTCGTCCATGATGTCCACGATGAGGACCTCGGAGTCCCTCGCGAATTGCGCATCGGCGGGATTGCCCTCGAGCTCCTGGAGGCAGAAGGCCTTCACCTCGACGTCCGGGCCGAACTCCAGCCCGTCCACGCCCCTGTGGACCACGTAGCTGTCTGAGTCGATGATGATGAGCGAGAGCTTGTCGGCCCAGGCAGCGCCCGCCAGTAGCAGGGTCATGGCCAGGGCGACCGCCGTAGCGGCAACGGCGCGGAGGGGGCCCGCCGCCGGGCACTTGGCCAGGCGGCTCTTTTCCCTGGTCTCCGGCGCGGGGAAGCCGGGTTGGACGGTAAGGGCGAAGCCAACGGCTTGATTGACGTCAGTCATGGGAGTGACCTCTGGACGAGACGCGCTGCCGGAGGCTTCCGGGGGATGTCGGTCTGCGGCGCGGGTCTCGGGCATTTTCGGCTCTCCGGCGCTCATGCGGGCATCTGCCGCCCGCCGGCGGAAGGGCTTCGGGAACGGTTCGGGCGAAGGTCAGGGTTTTGACGGATCGGTAAGCAACTCTTCGGAAACCCATGGCATTCGCAAATCTGTCACTTTTGAAATCTTTCGCCTCGGAAATCTTGCCCCTTTGAAATCTTGCGCCTTTGAAATCTTGCGCCTCGAAAATTTTCGCCTCTGAAATCTTGCATCCAAGGCAATATTTCCCTTGACGAAGATTCTTCCCGGATAAGATTTTTTCTGGATAAAGATTCTGGATAAAGATTCCTCTTGGGAAAAAATCCTCCTAGAAACGATTCCTCTTTGGAAAAATTCTCCTGGAATCCATTTTTCCTGGAAAGCTTGAACCTTGTAAATCTTGCGCCTTGGGAATCCGGCGCCTTGAAAATCTTGCGCCTTGGAAATCCGCGGAAATCCGGTGCCGTCACCTCCGATATCCGAAATCTTCCGAAGCGTTCCGGAGCTTCGGATCGGATCAGAAGCAAATCGGATTTGGATTCGGCTTCCGCCTCGCTTACAGGGGCAGAATTCAGGATTCGGGCGGGGGGTGGCGAGAAACTTCTTAACGGCGGCCTTTTCGCGTCCCGCCTCCAGAAGAGCCGCAAAGGCAACCTACGCGCTCCCGAAACGCGAAGCCAACGCGCTCCCGGAACGCGAAGCCTGTACGCGAGTGCAAGGCGGCGGGCCGCGTGCAGACCGCCGGGCGACGAGGCGAAGTCGCGGGGACGCAGCGGGCTTCAAGGCATGGATGAAGGCGGCGCGACCGTCCAGGTGCAGAACGCCTTCGGGTCGGTCGCAACGGCATCCCCGGTCTGTGGAGGTCCCGTTCCTGCAGGGCGGTGTCCTGGCCGCCGCGTCCGGCCCGGGCCATCGACGGAGCCCCGGAGGCCCGGCGGGACCTAATATGATCCATCGGTCAGGGCGGGCCTTCGCCCGCCATTCCGGACGCCGCGGTGGGGATGCGGCGCACGGGCGGGTGGAGTGTGTCGGCGCCCGCCGCCTGCGGCGGGCGGTTGGGCGGGCCCTGCATCGGGCGCCGCCGGCAGGCGATCGCGTTCTGGAAAATCCTGCCCCGGCTTGGGGCTTTCGCTTGGATCGCGGGACTCTGGCAAAAAGCCAGTCCCAGCCTAAAAGCCAGTCCCAGTCTTAAAACCCGTCCCAGTCATTAAGGCTCCGGCGGCACACGGAACCTTGAGATTCAAGGCCTCGCGCCCGGCATGGCCGGACCCGGCAGATGCGCCCCGCCCGTACGCTAGGAGCCGTCGTCCGGAAGGTAGACCATGGTGCCGTCCTCCAGCTGGTATGCCACGCCGAGGCGGACACCCTTGCCCTCGGCCTCCGACTGGGTGATCTTCACTGCCTCTATCTTGCTGGCCTTCTTGGTGATGAGAGTCATCTCGCCGTTCGAGGACCTCTTGACGACCGACACCTCGCTGTCCTTGTCCAGCAGGTCCTGGAGGCCCATGGCGGACAGGAAGCTTATGAGCACCGCCACGATGAAGACCAGGAAGATGTCGATGAGGTTAATCACCGCGAGCATGGGATCGTCCGCCTCGGGAAGCGCCGATCCGGCCCCGAGTCCCTTCCTTATCATGGCGCTACTCCTGGGGGCCCAGCCGCGCCTCGGCGCGGCTGGTCATGACGAGCTCCAGGACCTCGAGGTCCCCCTCGAGCCAGCGGCTCCTCACGGAGTACAGCACGAAGGCCGTGACCCCCACGGCGAGCCCCACGATGGTGGCGGTGAAGGCCACGACCAGGTCCGCGGAGAGCCTGGTCATGTCCCCCTGGCTCAGCGCGGCCAGGCCCGTGCTCATGGGGATGAGAGTCGCGATGAGCCCGGTGGAGGGGCCCATGCGCACGAGCACCTTCAGGAAGTCCAGCTTCTTCTTGTGCTTGCGGCCGGTGGTCCGCCAGAGCCGGTCGACCTCGGACCACAGCGCGGCCGAGTTCTTGCCGTTCTTCCGGTCCAGAATGCCTTCCAGGTCGCCCAAGGCCTCCCCCATGAAATGGTTCAGGCGTCTGCGGCCCCTCAGTATGCCCGGCCAGTCGTCCGGGTCGGGTTCCTTGAGCCTTGCGCGTTCCGCCCATTCGGCGAGGAAGGCGCCCAATGCCACGACGAGCCCCATGAAGGAGATGAGGAGCACTATCATGGCGGGATAGAGGAGCGAGGAGGAGATGAGGTACAGGATGGACTGGATGAAGGCGCCGAAGTTCATAATTAAGTCATCTGATCCGTCGCGGGGCCGCGCCCCGCAGGTACCGCGGCCTCCCGACCGCGGCGTGAGGCCCGCGGCGCGGCAGCGCCGCAAGAAAATAGACCGGGCATGGCCGAAGGGCGGCCAGGCGGCGGATGCCGCGAGTGGCTCTCGGTCCGGAAGGGGCTGACCGTGACTTGGTCCCGCGCCTCGGCCAGGGGCCTTGGAGACGGTCACCTGCCTGAGGCCCAGGCCGCAGAGTGCCGGGCGACCCGAACGCCGTGGGCCGGACGCCCCGTATCCTCCGTCCGCGCGTGCGGCCTTTCAGGATATGGAGCGGGCGCGGGGGTCGAAGGCTAGGGGCGGGCGGTCCGCTTGGCGTCCCTTCGCCCGCGCAGGAAACCCAGGGCGAGGAGCGCCGCCAGCGCGGTGAGGAGCACCGCGGGGCCGGTCCCCCACTGGAGAGTGTCCTCCTTGGTGTAGGAGGCTATGCGGTAGACCCGGCCCACGCTGGAGAACTGGGGCATCACCAGGGCGGACAGGATGAAGTAGGACGCGATGAGGATCATCACGAGCCCCAGGGTGTGTTCCAGGGGCTCCGCATCGCTGCCGCGGCCCAGGATCATGGCCAGCCCCGCGACCCCGGCCACGCCCAGGAAGGCGAGGTACAGGAGCCCGGTGGCGACCGCCGCGTTTTCGGGGAAATAGAGGACCAGTCCGCCTAGCGCCATGAGGATGATGCTCAGGCAGACCGGGCAGGGGACGACCAGCGCGAGCCAGCCTTTGGAGGAGTTCGGGGTGCAGCAGGGGTCGGCGGGCGGGGTGGCGCAGCAATCGGCGCCGGAGGGCAGGCCGCCGGAGGCGGTCACGCCTGCCGCGCTCTCCTCCCCTCCGGATCTGAGAAGGATGAGCCCCCACAGGAGCAGGAACGCCGCCACCAGCCAGTGAAGGGTGATGCCGCCCTGCCACAGGGGGGCAAGGAGCTCGTAATGGGCGAGCAGGTTGATGCGGGTGACCAGGGCCAGCACCCCGCCGAACAGGGCGAGGTACAGGGCCATCACCCCCAGCGTGGCGTAGACCCTCCTCTTGGGCGGGCACTTCAGCCAAAGGTAGCTCCAGCCGAGGCCGGTCTTGACGCTGAAGGCCAGCATGGAGACCAGGAGCCCGAGCCACAGCGATTTGAGTTCCACTGAACGGTACCTCCGCCCTCCGCTGCGACGGCCGCGGAGGATAGAAGATCCCCGCATGCCTCGGGCGCCCGACGTGGCGCGGGGCCCATGGCGCAAGCTCTTGCCGGAAGGCCGCGGGGCGGGCTGCGTAGGGGGCGCAGTACGCTCGGCCGGAAGGCGCTGGACGCCTGTCCGGGACGGCGGCCGCGTGGCGGCTCGGGGATCTCGTTATGGTTTACGGAGCGAGAAAAGATCTGGCAAGGCGTGAAAGGGGAGGAACGTCCCCGCCTGAAGCGGACGCGGTTCGTCCGACGGACGCCCGCTAGGGGTCCGGGAGCGGGGAGGCACCTTTTTTAAGTGGAGGAGTGAGGGGCTAGAGTCGCCGGGCTGTGTCCGGAGGGATGCTCCGGCGCCCCGCGCCCTGGAATCTCGATTCCGGGCCGGGCTCGTCTAGTTGACCCGAATCATATGGAATCGCGCCCGCCTTGTCAAGCCAAATCTTGGGGGGCCCTCGCCTTCCGTTCGCCGCCAAACCTAAGTCACGCCTGAATTTTTTCACCTCCAACCCCAAAGCGGATCTACGAAGGCCCCGATTTTCTGTTATCGAAAGCCACGACTGCTTGTATCGTACAATATTCGCATACTCTACCGGACGGAGAGCCGCCTGAAAATTACCTGTCACAGGAGCTCCGTGTCCCCCGAGCCGCAGAAGTGCCCCCGCGACTCCCGTAGCCCCCCGAGGCAACTGCGACTCTCCGGAGGGCTCGCGCCAAATTCATAAATGAGGTATGTGTAAAAAGTTTGAATTGGGCTTCACGGAGACAACGCGCCTTTCTTTTCAGGGGATGCCCCTGATGCATCTGTATTGACCGTGGAGGCGATATTTCGCCCAATCCGACATAAAGGTCGGCCTAATTGATAGGCGTCTGTTTTTGCCCTTCTCTTCTCAGGCTCGGAAGGGCTTTTTCCACAGACCTCATAAATCATCCCGGAAATTTGCTCGATCCATACAGCGTGAGTAGTCAACCCCATCGCCGGCCTCGCGCATGGTGCCATTGACAACGCGCACGTACCCGGGGCGCCCTGACGCCGCCTCAGCCGTCCACGGCGGGACGCCATCGCCGTTGCCTCGCCCCGTCCCCGCGACGCCACAGCGTTGGCTCGCCAGTCCGCGGGTCCCCCTGCCGTTGCCTCGCCCGACAGCCGGGCCCCGCGCCGCGATCCGGGACACTCCGGCATAGGCCATTCGTCTTTCGCCCATAACCAGACCGCGGAAGTCCCCGAACTTTCCGGGACGGGCCTTCACGACGCATTCCCCCATCCCTTCGAGCGGGCCCCGCCCGTACCGCCCGTCCTTGACCGCCCGGGGGCCCGTCGTTATAATCTTCGCGCACTCCTTCACTCCGTGCATCGCCTTCGCGCACACAGCCATCGGCCGGACGCCCGGCGAACCTTCGCCCGCCCGCGAGGCCAGCGCCTCGCCTGAAGCCCCCGGGCCCTCCCCGGGGCGCCGGAGAACCGCCCCACCTTTGGAGAGGAAAGACCGCAAAGAGCTCCGCACGGGTTTCTCCACCGGCACCGCGGCGACCGCCGCGGCGGTTGCCGCCGCGCGGACCTTGGCCGACGGGCTCCCGCCCGCATCGGTGGAGGTGAAGCTCCCCAAGGGAAGGACCCTCGATGTTCCCGTGGCCGAGGGGCGGATCGGGGAGGACGGCAGGGCCGTCTGCGTGGTGGTGAAGGACGCGGGTGACGATCCCGACGTCACCAACAGCGCGAGGATTGGCGCCGCGGTCGGGCGCAGGGTCGCCCCGGGCCTGGCGCTCTCCGGAGGCAGTGGGGTTGGACGCGTGACCAAGCCCGGCCTGGTGCTGCCGCCGGGCGAGTGGGCCATCAACCCAGTCCCCCGCTCCATGATCCTGGAGAACCTCTCCCCGTTCCTGCCGGAAGACGGCCCTGGGCTCGAGGTGGAGATCTTCATCGAGGGGGGGGAGGACCTCGCCCAGAGCACCCTGAACCCTCGACTGGGCATCGTGGGAGGCCTCTCGGTTTTGGGCACCACAGGGCTGGTGAGGCCCTTCTCCAACGCGGCCTACATAGCGACCATCGACTCGGCGCTGTCCATCGCGCGGGCCGCCGGGCTCACGGAATGCGTACTCACCACCGGCGGCAGGAGCGAGGGCCTGGGCCGGCGCGACCGGCCCGATCTCCCGGAGGAGGCCTTCGTGATGATAGCCGACTTCTTCGCCGGCGGGCTGAAGCTCGCCGCGAAGCGCGGCTTCCGCACCGTGGGGCTGGCCGTCTTCTTCGGCAAGGCCGTGAAGCAGGCCGCGGGCCACCCCTATACCCACGCCCACAAGACCGATCTGGACCTGGCCCCCCTGGTCAGCTGGCTCCCCGGGATCCCCGATGCCGTGAAGGCCAGTGTCCTCGCCTCCAACACCGCCCTGCACGCCCTGGAGGTGCTCAAGGCCGAGGGCCTTACCGGTCTCGTGCCCAAGGTGGCTGAACGCGCTCTCGTCAGCGCCCGCAGCTATGCCGGGCCGGGGCCGGATCTCTGGATGCGGCTCTTCGACTTCGACGGGAGCGTCCTGGCGTACGAGACGCTCGCGGGGGACGGATCCGCAGGGGACGGCTCCTCGGCTCCCGAAGCAGACGGTGACGGGCCGGAGGGACTCGGCGCCGTCGGCGACGGTCCGGCGGAAGACGGCTGAACCGATCCCGCAAGGCCCTGGGCGTCACGGTCCGCCATTTGGTTCGGGCCCGGCCCGGGCGGCCCCGGCTTTCGACGCGCGGCGTTTTCGGGCCTGCCGCTCCCGTCTTCGCGCTCCGCGTTTCCGGGCCTGCCTCCCCCGTCTTCGCGCCTGCGTTTCCGCGCCTTCCCCTTTCGCCCACGGGCCTTCGCCACCGAGGTCCCGCTTCGCCGTTCGGCTTAAGCGGTCCCGCTTCCCGGTCCGGAATATCGCCCGTCGGCATTCCGGACACGCCTTTCGGCCCAAGCCCCTAACCCGCAGCTTCAAGGACTTCAAGGTGACGAAGAGCTCTCGCGAGAATAAGAAAGCCGCCGCCGGCGGTATCCTGGACCTGGTGGGGCTCGACCGCGCGGACGAGCTCGCGCCCGGTATCCGGAGGCTCCTGGAGAACGCCGAGGTTATCGCCGGCCCCCCGCGTTGGATGTCGGAGCTGGACGGCTTCCCGGGGGAAAAGCTCCCGCTGGCCGGCAAGCTGGACGACTGGCTGGAGGCCCTGGAGCTCAAGAGCCGGGACCGGCGCTGCGTGGCGCTCGCCTCGGGCGACCCCAACTTTTACGGCCTGGCCCGCAAGCTCTTGACGGTGGTGCCTCCCGAGAGGACCGTCATCCATCCGTCCACCACCACCGTGCAGAAGGCCTTCGCGAGGATGAAGACCACCTGGGCCGGGGCGGAAGTGGAGAGCCTGCACGGCAGGGACGGCTGGAGGGCTCTCTTCGCGGCGCTGTTCCGGGCAGGGCGCCCCGGCGCCTCCGGTCACGTCGCCGCCTACACGGACCCGGCCAACTCCCCGGACGCCATCGCGCGCCGCGCTCTGGAGCGCGGCTGCGGCGGCGCGTGGGACATGACCGTCTTCGAGAACCTGGACGCACCCGGGGAGAGGGTCGTCTCGCTGTCCCTGGAAAAGGCGGCCGGGAAGAAGTTCGCGCCCCTGAACCTCGTCGTGCTCTCGCTCCGCGCGCCCTTCCGGGAGCTCTCCCTTGGCTTGCCCGAAAGCGCCTACGAGCACGAGGCCGGCCTCATCACCAAAAGCGAGATCCGCTCGGCCGCGCTGGGCACCATGCGCCTCGAGGGCCACGAGACCTTCTGGGACATAGGCGCGGCCTCCGGCTCCGTCTCCCTTGAGGCGGGGCTCCTCCTTCCCCGCGGAGAGGTCTGGGCCGTGGAACGCGAGCCGGGCCGGGTCGCGCAGGCCAAGGCCAACCGCGCGGCGTACGGATGCCCCCACGTGGAGATAGTCCAGGGGGAGGCCATGGAAGTCATACCCGATCTCCCCGACCCGGACAGGGTGTTCATCGGCGGTTCCGGCGGGGATCTGGAGCGCGTCATAGGCGAAGCGCGCTCGAGGCTCTCCCCGGGGGGGACGGTTACCGCCTCCGTCGTGACCCACGAGAGCCTGAACACCGCCTTCTGGGCGCTGGACGCGCCCTCGGGCCCCGCCTCGGTCGTGCAGGTCTCCTGCGCCAGGAGCAGGGAGCTCTCCGGGTCCTTCTACTTCATCCCCCTGAACCCGGTCTTCCTGGTGACCAACACGTTCTGACGCCTCCCGGCCGGTACCCCGGACTCCGGCCATGGCTCCCGTCCTGCCGCCCCCGGCCACGCGGCACTCCTGGCCTCGGGCCCTCGGCCTAAGGCCTTATGGCCGCACGGTCACGCCTTCAGGCTCTCGCGCCCGCCTCCCCGAAGGTCCCTGCCCGCGCCTTGCGGGCGTCCATGCGGCAAGGCACGGCGTTTTCGGTGTCGGGCGGAAGGACGCCCCTGCCCGGAACGGCCAGACTCGCTCCATAATCGACTAAGCATCCTGCAACCAAGCGATTCGCTCCCGGCCCGCGCGTCCGCCCCAGGCGGCCCCTTCCGGACCGGAACCTTGCGGAAAGGCCGAAGACATGACACAGAACCCCCATCCGGTTATCTTCGTAGGCGCCGGGCCCGGCGACCCAGACCTCCTGACCGTGGCCGGCAGGAAGGCCCTGGAGACCGCCGATCTCATCGTCACGGCAGGCTCCCTGGTGAACCCGGAGATTTTGGCCTGCCGCAAGGCATCCTGCCGGGTGGAGGACTCGGCCCCCCTCGACCTCCAGGAGATAGTGAAGCTCCTCGTTGACGGCTGGAAGGACGGGTTCAGGGTCGTGAGGCTCCACACCGGGGACCCGAGCCTCTACGGCGCGACCCGCGAGCAGTTCGAGATCCTCAAGCGGGCGGGGGTGCCCTACCGCGTGATACCCGGCGTCACCGCCGCCATGGCGGCGGCCGCCCTGATCGGGCTGGAGTATACCCTTCCCGAGATCACCCAGACGCTCATCCTGACCCGCGTCCAGGGGCGCACCCCGATGCCCCGGGGGGAGGAACTGGAGTCGCTGTGCTCGCACCGGGCGTCCCTGGCCCTCTACCTTTCCGCCGCCGAAGGCGAGGAGGTCTCCAGGATCCTCTCTGAGGCCTACGGCCCGGACAGCCCGGTGGCCCTCCTCTACCGGGCCACCTGGCCCGACTCGCGGGAGGTCTGGGCGACTGCCGGCACGCTCAAGGCGACCCTGGACGCCGAGGGGCTGGACCGCCACACGATCATGCTCTGCGGGCCCGCCGTCGCGGCGCTCAAGACCGGCGAGGACGTGCCCAAGTCCCGCCTCTACGACAAGAGCTTCTCCCACGGTTACCGCGAGGGGAAGGCCTGACGGCACGGCGCGGCGCACCCGGACGGGAAACTGCAGGACGGAGAAACATGACAGACGAGAGCCGGAACAACGGGGCTGGCGGGAACGACGCGGAGGGCGCGACCGGCGCCTCCCAAACCCGAGGCCCCTCGGTCGGGACTGCGGACACGCTCGGGACCGCTGACGTGTCAGGGACTGTGGACGGCGCCCGCGTGACCGCCGCCCCGGCGGGCCCGGGCACCGAAGGCGGCGCGTTGCGCGAATGCGGGGGCGGACCCGCCATCGGCCCCGCGGCGGGCTCGCGGACCGCGGTCTACGCGGTGACGCGACCGGGGCTGAAGATAGCTGGCATCATCGCGGCGGGGCTCTCCGCGGACCTTTACGCCCCGGAGCGCCTGGCGCCGTCCTCGCCGCCGGGGACCTTCTTCTACGAGACCTTCCTGGATCTCGTCGCCTCCACCTTCCACCGCTACAGGGGCCACGTCGCCGTCGCCGCGACCGGGCTCATGGTCCGCGCCATAGCCCCGCACCTGGTCGACAAGAAGACCGACCCTGCGGTGGTGTCCCTGGGGCAGGACGGGCGGTTCGCGGTGAGCCTCCTGTCCGGGCACCTGGGCGGCGGGAACGACCTGGCCCGTGCCGTGGCCGAGCTCACGGGCGGCACCGCGGTCGTGAACACCGCGACCGACATCGAGTCCAAGCCTTCGCTGGAGGTGCTCGCCCGCGACTGCCACCTGGCCATCGAGGACTTCGCGCGGCTCCCCCCGGTGAGCCGGGTGCTCTCCGAGGGCGGCAAGGTCCCCCTCTACGACCCGGACAACTTCCTGGCCCCGAAGCTGGTCGAGTGGCGGCGCTTTTTCCCGCCCATTGCAGAGAGTTCCGCCTTCGACCCGAACGCGCCCGGCTACCCCGTGACCCCGTCCCTGTACGTCGACTACCGCCTGAGGCCATTCCCCCGCGAGACGCTGGTGATGCGTCCGCCGGCGCTGGCGCTGGGGGTAGGCTGCCACAGGCACCTGGAACTGAGCGATCTGACGGGCCTCATCGACAAGGTCCTGGCGGACAACCTCCTGTCCCCCCTGTCGCTGGCCCTCATCTCCACCGCCGAGATCCGCGCCTCCGAGCCGGCCCTCCAGGAGCTCGCCAGGCGCTTCTCCAGGCCACTGGTTGTGCAGTCCATGGAAGCCCTGGCCGCGGTGCAGACACCCAACCCCTCCGACAAGGTCTACGAGCAGATAGGAGTTTTTTCCGTATGCGAAGCAGCAGCCCGGCTTGCGGCCCGGATGGGCCCCCTCCTGGTCCCCAAGCAGAAGAACAGCAAGGCCACCTGCGCCCTGGCCCTAATGAACTACTAGTCGCGGGCCTGGGCTCCCGTGGCCCGGAGGGCGTGACCCTGGAGGTCCGGAATGCCCTCTCCGCCGTCGAGGCTGTGTTCGGGTACAGGCTGTACCTGGACCAGGCGCTCCCCCACCTCGGGGAAGGCTGCCGCATCTCGCCCAGCGGCATGACGGCAGAGACCCAGCGCGCCAGGGAATGCCTGGAACTCGCCATGACCGGCGTCCGCTGCGCCATGGTCTCCGGCGGGGACGCAGGGGTCTACGCCATGGCGGGGGTCGTCTACGAGGTCGCCGCTGGCATGGGGCTCCCGCTGGGGAACGGGGATGGCGAGCTCAGGATCACCGTGCTTCCCGGCACCCCCGCGCTGTGCGCGGGGGCGGCCATCCTGGGCGCCCCGATCACCCACGACTTCTGCTGCGTGAGCCTCTCCGACCGCCTCACCGACTGGGAACTCATCAAGAGACGCCTGGATTTGGCGAGCAAGGCGGACTTCGTGATAGTGATCTACAACCCGCGGAGCCACGGCCGGGACTGGCAACTCGCAGAGGCCAAGGAACTCCTCCTTAAAAACATCCCCGGTGCCACCCCCGCCGGCCTGGCCTCGCGTTGCGGCCGCGAGGGCGAGTCGGCCCGCGTCACGACCCTGGAGGCGCTCGACCCCGAGGAAATCGACATGCAGACCATCATCGTGATCGGCAACAGCACCACCTTCGTGTACCGAGGGGCCATGATCACCCCCCGCGGCTACATCAGGAAATACGGCAATCCCGATGCCGCCTGACGTCCGCTGCACGAGGGCGACCGTCCAAGCGGCCCGTCATCGGCTGGGCCCGCTACTCCACGATCGGCCCCGCTCCCGTTGCACCCGGCAGTCCCCGAGGTCTGCCGAGGGTGCGCTTGCCGGTGCGCGGCACGTCGGGGACGTGACCTGTCGGTGAGCGAACCGCCTATGGCGCGGCGCTCCGCCGAAGCAGGCCGCCGGTGGCGCGACTTTCTGTTGACGCGGCTCTCCGGCGAAGCAGGCCGCCGGTGGCGCGTCTTTCTGTTGACGCGGCTCTCCGGCGAAGCAGGCCACCGGTGGCGCGACTTTCCGTTGACGCGGCTCTCCGGCGACGCAGGCCGCCGGTGGCGAGACTTTCCGTTGACGCGGCTCTCCGGCGACGCAGGCCGCCGGTGGCGAGACTTTCCGTTGACGCGACTCTCCGGCGACGCCGACCGCCGGTGGCGAGACTTTCCGTTGACGCGACTCTCCGCTGACGCCGACCGCCGGTGGCGAGACTTTCCGTTGACGCGACTCTCCGCTGACGCGGCCAGGCTGGTTCCGCCGATGGTGAAACGGCGAGACGCCGAAACGGACCTTAAGGAACGGACATCTGCCGAAATCACGGTTCTTCCGCCATGTGCCGGAGCGTCATGCCCCGGACCGGCATGAAAGCGTTCCGTCCCGCCCGAAGCCGATAGCCTGCACCGAGGCGAGTCCGTTTCAGGACGTTCAGGCATTCCCCACCCGTAAGCGCCTTCGGACATCCGGTTTACGTCAGGCGGGCAAAAACCTTTGGAAGTGGGACACCTTTCGTGAGGACGGGCATGGGCAATCCCCGGAGGGAACGGTGATGGACAAGGCACTTTCAAAAACCACTCCAGATGCCGAGGCCTCCCGGCCCTGCCGTTCGTATTCATCGGCCCCGGCGCCGCTCTTCGGCCTTGCCCTGGCCTGCCTGGCCGTCGCCTGCCTGGAGCTCACGCCGGGAGTCGCGTCGGCGCTCGCGGAAAAAGGCGAGAGCTTCTACCGGGCATACCGCTCAGTGGCCACCGCCGAGGAGGCCCTCTTCGCCGCCCTCGGAAGATACAGCACGAGCTACGAGGAGCTGAGGGACATGGCGGGGCTGGTGGCCGACAAGTCCGTCTGCTACGGGGCGATCGAAACTTACGTCGACCCCATGACCGGCAACGAAGGCTACGGGTTCTCGGTGGGCAGCCTCGGCGGAGACGGCCAGAAAGGGGGCGGCACGGCGTCCGCGTATGCGTACAGGGGATCGATATCGGGAGACAGCGTGGAGATCGCCCCGAACGACTTCGAGTGCATGCCGTTCGGCGGAACGCGTAGGACGGAGGTTTCAGTCACGGACGACTCGCCCCCCGAACCGGCGGCAACCGCGGACCATCCGCTCGCTCGCGCTTTCCGCGCTGTCGCCGAGGCCGAGGAGCGTCTCTTCGCCAGGACCGGCGCCTACACCGAAAGCTACGATGAACTCGCCGCTTCCGGCCTTGTCCTTGACCCGTCGGTATGCTACGGGGATATCGAGACGTTCGCGAACGGCGATACGGGCGTTCCCGGCTACAGGTTCAAGGTGGGCCTCCCTGTCGTGGAGGGCGCCTCCGAAGCGTTCGCCTACGACATCTCGTCCGCCGAAGTCGTGACACGCTTCTACGAATCCTTCCCGTGCGTCCGAGACGGCCCCTCGGAAACCGAATAAGGGGAAAAGGAAGATGTGCCCCTCCGCCCCGCACCCAACCCCGACACGGCAGTGGAGCCGAGAGACTTTGTTAATCAGGCACGCGGCGTGCCATCGACGCAGAGGCAACATGAAGCCGCCCATAGCCGCTCAACCATCCCGTGCGGGACAAGCTTACCGATGGAAAGGCCTGCCGGAAGCCCCAGGTTCGGGATAGCTTCAACGGGAAACCCGTCGCATCTCGAGCGCGAGCGCTCCAGCCGGTCATGTCCCCCCGGCGCGATCGGATTCAAAGCCGATATCGCAGATCATGAACCGACAAGGGATATCCGTGCCGCTCGTCACGAATGTTTCCGGCATGAACACGAGACTCCGTTCCTTACGGTGAATCGTCCACCCGATGACCTTACTAATGACTCGCACCGAATATTTTCCGAAATATGAACCATGCCTTGGTCTGCTCGTCGAAAACAAGCATCAGTGACAGGAACCGTAATATCTCTGAAATTTATAATCCTCATGGATTATTGCGCTTTATGATACATCTATTATGCTTTTGCCGTGAATGAGGCGTCACCGCAAGAACGTGCAGGCCAACGCCATACCCGTCCACCCGCCGACGCGCCGTATGGCTTCGACCCGCAGCCGACACGGGCCCGGCTGGCGTGCCCGACCCGAAATTTCCGCCGCCATGACCTTCCCGGACCGAGCGTCCTTTCCGCAATGGCGGGCGGTCTACTTCTGGTCCTTGAGGATACGCCGACATCCCCTGCAAGGCCTTCCCCCGAGCGGCAAAGCGACGGGGCAATGTCCGCTGGACCGGTTCGAGAGGAAGTTCATACCGATCGAAAGCCTCCGGAAGAAGGAGGAGGAGTCGGGCCGGATGGCGAGCCCCCCCCGGCGAGGGGACCTGGAAGCACCTCCGAAAGATTCGCGTACGGTCTGAGCGGATACTGAGCCTTTGACACGCCCTGCATTACCCACGGAAATAGCCGGGCGGGGGAGTGCAGGGCTGATTTGCAGTTCACACGCTTGTTGCCTTGAGCCGGATTTCTGATATAATGGTTTCATCCGGCAGGGCTGAGCCGAACAGGCCATTGGCGGCCTGGCCTTGCGGAGCCATTGACCGGTTCGTTCGGCTTGCCTCTTTACCTGAAAAAATTGGGAAATGGAGATTTGCGGAGTGATCATGGAACCTAAAAAACTATCGCTTAACGATAAGCCCTTTCGAAAAATCATACAGGGGAACTATCTTTACGCCGATAAGACCAAATATATCCATAAGATGATCACAGAATACGATTGCTGTTTCCTGTCCCGGCCCAGACGGTTCGGCAAGACGCTTCTGCTTGATACCCTTGACGAGCTGTTTCAGGGCAACAGCGAGCTTTTCGAAGGCCTGTGGATCGGAGCCCCAAACGAATACGACTTCGAAAGGCACCCGGTCCTGAGATTCAACATGGCATACGCCAAAATATCCACCAAGAAAGACCTTGAAGACTACATCGAGTACGATTTAAGAGATGCCGCAAAAATCGAAGGCGTGGAAATCACCTCGAATTCCTACGATACGATGTTGAGGGAACTTCTGAGAGGCGTAAATGAAAAATACAAGGTCGGCGCGGTCGTCCTGATCGACGAATACGATGCCCCGGTGGCCTGGAACATATCCAACCGGACATTAGCCTCTGACAATTGCGATGTCCTGCATGGCTTTTACACGTCCCTGAAAAAGAACATCAATTACATCCGCTTCGCCTTCGTCACTGGCATCACCAGGTTCGCATTGACCGCCTTGGACTCCGGACCGAACAACTTCACGGACATCTCGCTGGATCCCGACTTCGCGGGAATCTGCGGATTCACCTTCCCGGAGATCGACA
>JAISFS010000155.1 GCA_031263485.1 Deltaproteobacteria bacterium
CTCCCCGACCAATCCGGCCCCCCCGGACCATCCTCGACCAATCCGGCCCCATCCGGACCATCCTCGACCAATCCGGCCCCCTCCGGACCATCCTCGACCAATCCGGCCCCCCTCCGGACCATCCCGGAACCCCTCGGGACTCTCCAGCTCCGTCTGCAGGCCTTGACCCGTTTCAAGGAGCCCCGTGAGGCTTGCAGCAGGCCGCTTGGAAGGCTCGGAGCGGCCTTGAGGGGGGCGGCCGTCCTTGACAAGCTCCGGGAAATGATTATATTGTCGATACCTGCGGGCATTTCCCCGCAATAACACAGAGTCTGATCTATGCCTAGTTCAATCCTAGAGTGGAAGACCCGTCGCCGCCTTTTGGAAAGCCGCAAGCCGCCCCCGCCTGCGGAGCTGTCAAGGGCCGGGCGCGAGCTTTTCGAAGCCGGGCGCCCCGCCGAGGCATGGGAGTTCTTCAAGAGGGCCGATGACCGCACCGCCCTGGAGGAGCTTCGCCAGGCCGCCGTGAGCGACGGCGACTTCTTTCTCTACACCCTGGCCGCAGGGGTGCTGGGGACCAAGCCGGATCCTTCCGCCCTGAGGCGTCTGGCGGACAACGCCCGCCAGAATGGCCGTGACCTTTACGCGGACAAGGCCCTGGCCGCCGCCGAAGGCAAGGCCCCCGTGGTCGGCGGCAAGCCCACCGAGGTCGAGGGTAATTTGCCCGGCGAGGACAGCCTTCCAGAGGACAGCCTTCCAGGCGAAGATAGCCTGCCCGCGTGACCGGCGGGAGCTTTCGCGTTGCGGCTTTATCTTCCGTTGCCCGAGGCCATTTTCCCTGAACCTTCCCTTCGTGGCATCCGGCCTCTAATCATCCTGGCGTCCGCGTCTCGGGGCATCCAGCCGTACTCCGGGCCTTTTCAGGCCCTCCGGGCCCGATCGGCCCCCCGGTCGCCCCACTTCCGGCGCGCGTCCGCCTTCCCCCGCCTCATGCGGCCCTTCCCCCGCCTTGCCCAGGCCCGTCTCCCGGGCCTTCCGGCCGGACTCGCCCGAGCCTGGCCCCTTGCCTGTCAAACGGCCCTCCCGAAGGGCCCTTCCGCCGCGATGGGCCCGCTGAAGCCCCTGGAGCCCGCCCTGCGGGCCTCTTTCGGAAATCCCTAAGCTTATGAGCGAGAAACTTGACTATTACGAGGTCCTCGGCGTGAGCCGCGGGGCCGACGGCGAGACCATCAAGAAGGCCTACCGCTCCCTGGCCCTGAGGTACCACCCGGACCGCAACCCCGGAGACAGCGAGGCGGAGGACCGCTTCAAGGAGGCCTCCGAGGCCTACGGGGTGCTGTCCGACTCCGAGAAGCGCCGCGTCTACGACCAGTTCGGCCACAGCGGCCTGAACGGAATGGGGGGCGGCGGCGGCTTCGAGGACGTCTTCCAGGGCTTCGGGGACATGTTCCGCGAATTCTTCGGGGGCGGCGGCGGCAGGGGCCGCCAGGGGCCCAGGCGCGGGAGCGACCTGGGCTACGAGCTCGACATCGACTTCGAGGAGGCCTACACAGGGACCGAGAAGGAGATAAACATCCCCAAGGAGGAGAACTGCTCCTCCTGCAACGGGTCGGGCTCCCTGTCCGGTCGTCGCGAGACCTGCCCCCAGTGCCGGGGTCAGGGTCAGGTCTACCAGGGCCACGGCTTCATCCGCATGGCCTCCACCTGCCCCAAGTGCATGGGGCAGGGCACCGTCCCGGCCGAACCCTGCCCCGAATGCCACGGCCAGGGTCGGATCAGGCGGCGCAGGGACATGACGGTGAAGATACCCCCGGGCGTAGAGACCGGCTACCGCCTCCGCTATCAGGGCAAGGGGGACCAGGGGAGCCAGGGCGCCCCGTCGGGCGATCTGTTCGTGGAGATCTGCGTGAAGCGCCATCCGGTCTTCGGCCGCGAGCGCAACCACGTGGTCCTGGAACGCAAGATCGGCATGGCGCTGGCCACGCTGGGCGGCGAGCTGGAGGTCCCCACGGTCACCGGAGGCACGCGCATGGTCGAGGTGCCGGCGGGAAGCCAGAACGGCAAGCTCCTGCGCCTGGAGGGGCTTGGCTTCCCGAACGCGAAGGATCCCGGGAAGAAGCGCGGCGATCTGATCGTGGCCTTGAGCGTCATGACGCCCAAGGATCTCACGGACCGCCAGAAGGAGCTCATCAGGGAGTTCGCCGAGCTGGAGGAGAAGAAGAAGGGCGAGTCGCTCTTCACCGGCATCCGCCGCAAGGTGAAGGAGAAGTTCAAGAACGTCACCGACCGGCGCTGATCCTTAGCCGCGCTTACCGCCCGCGATGCCTCGCGGGTCGCGGGGCCCCGCACGGTGCTGTCGCTCCGAGACGCGGGACAGCCGCGTCTTTCCGTTGCGCGAGTTCAGCAAGGGCCCTTCCGGTCGGTACCGGAAGGGCCCTTCCCGCATCCGGAGGGCTCCTCGGGCGGCTCGCGGGCCGCCGCCTCGCCTTCACGGGACCGTTGCCGTTCCCGTGCCTGCCCTGGCTGGCCTTGCCCGGCCCCGCGTCCCGTCACGGATCGGGCGAAAGGCCGAGTGGCAGGAAGGGGTCCTTGTTGACACGGAACGGCTTAGCCGATAGAGTAAGGCCGATCGCGCGATGCCCGCGCGGCGGCGCTCCCGCTCGCCGCCCTCGTCGGAACCGCACGGCTTTGAACGGCCCTCTGCGGTAATCCGTCTGGAGCGTCGGCTTAGGCGCTGGTGATATCGCATGCTGCCGGTTGCCCGGCCGCCCGGACACCCCGGAGATCTTCGTTGCGCTCGTTGGCATCGGGATTCGCCGAGGCGCGAAGCATGGAGTCGGACGGCCTGCCCGGCGGTGTCGGCATAAGGCCAAGCCCGGCGGTGCCGACCTACGGCCCGTCAGTCGAGGCAGACATACGGCTTGCCCGGCTGGGCCGACTTGCGGCCTGCCCGGCCTGCCCGGCGGGGCCGACAGACCACCCGGGCCCGCGAGGTCCGGGGAGCGAGGTTCAGTTAACCATGGCATTCCCCGCCGACCGCCCCCGCCGCCTGCGCGAAAGCGCCGTCATGAGGGATCTCATGCGCGAGACCCGGGTCGAGCCGGAGGATCTCGTCTACCCCATTTTCGTGGTGCCCGGCAGCGGAGTGAAAAGGCCCATCGCCTCGCTGGCCGGCCAGTTCCACCTCTCCCCGGACAACGCGGCGGCGCTCGCGAAGGATTTCAGGGCCAAGGGCGGCCGTGCGCTCATCCTCTTCGGGCTCCCCGAGCGGAAGGACGAGACGGGGAGCTCCGGCGCCGACCCCGACGGGCCTGTGCAGGCGGCGATAAGGGAGATAAAGTCGGCGGCGCCGGATCTGCTGGTCGCGACGGACGTCTGCCTGTGCGAGTACACCTCCCACGGCCACTGCGGGGTGCTTTCTCCAGAGGGCAGGGTCCTGAACGATCCCACCCTGGAGCTCCTGGCGCTTCAGGCGCTCTCGCACGCCCGGGCCGGGGCCGATCTCGTGGCCCCTTCGGACATGATGGACGGGAGGGTCCAGGCGATCCGGCAGGCGCTGGACGGGTCCGGCTTCGAGCGCGTGCCCGTGATGAGCTACAGCGTCAAATACGCCTCCGCCTTCTACGGCCCCTTCAGGGAGGCGGCCCAGTCCGCGCCCAGGAGCGGCGACCGCAAGGGCTACCAGATGGATCCCGCCAACATACGCGAGGCCTTCCGCGAGGCCGAGCTCGATCTGGAGGAGGGCGCCGACATCATCATGGTGAAGCCTGCCGGCCCTTACCTGGACGTGTTGCGCGAGATACGCCTCATGACCAAGAGGCCGCTGGCCGCCTACCAGGTATCGGGGGAGTTCGCGATGCTCAACGCGGCGGGGTCCGTCGGCCTCATAGACTACAGGGCGGCAGCGCTGGAGTCGCTAGTGGGCATCAAGAGGGCGGGGGCGGATCTGATCCTCACTTACCTCGCCCCGGAGTTCCTGCGCTGGCGCGCCGAGTAGATGAGCCGGGAACGGGTTGCCAGGAGGGCGGGAGGCCGGAAATTCGACATGCCGGAAGGCCGGGATGCCGATGCTGTGTTGCCGAGGGTCATGGTTTCCGTGATGCCGGGGGCCATGGTTTCCGTGATGCCGGGAGTCAGGGTGTCCGTGAGGCCGTGATGCAAAGGGGCTCAGAGAGGTGCCGCGCCTGGAGAGCTCTTTTCAGCAGGAGAGGACGTTGCATGCGTTGCCCTGAGATGACGTTTTTTTCGAGGTTCAGCCAGTAACTATTCCGCCCGGGCGGAAATCCTTCGGCTGTCTGCCAGAGCCTGTCAGTCTCCTCCGTTCGTCTCAAGGGGGTAGCGTCATCCGCGGCGTATGATTGCCCTTGGGGAAGGTCATCGGCTTGCTGCGGATCGGAACGCCCGTCTCGCGGGCGTGGTAAAATGTCCAGTGGACAGTGCGGTCGGTCGGCATTGACGCATCGGGACCGCACCGTCGCCTGACCGGCCGAACAGTCGCCGTAGCTCGGCCCCGCTGTCCGACCGGTCGAGCCACCATGGGATCGGGGTCGCGGCTTTTCCCGGCGCCGAACGTTCCAGGGCCGCTGAGGCAAGTTCTCCGGAGATATGCTGCAGAGTCGGCTATCGGGTAAGCCCCTCGAGGGCCGGCAGAGAGCGACCCGGCGCAACGCCGAAAGAACCCCCGAGACGTCCCGGCGCGGGACGGGGCAGAGAACGGAGGCGACCCGCGAGAGCGACGTGCCCGTTCGCCGTCCTGTCCGCACGGATGAAGCGATTACCCTGTGCCGCGAGGCTATGCCTCGTTGCCAGCCAGCGAGCCTGACGCATGGGAGTGAAGTTAACGAAAATTTTGATCGCCCTCTTCTGCTTGGCGTCGGCCAAAGCCCCGCCCCTCGGCGCGCAGGCCTTCGAGAACTCGCTGGGCATGGAGTTCGTCCAGGTGGAGGCCGGCTCCTTCATGATGGGGGAGGGGCCCGGGGCCACCGCCTTCTCGGACCCCGACGAGCACCCCAGGCACAGGGTGGCCGTGGCCAAGCCCTTTCTCATTGCCCGGCGGGAGGTGACCCAGGCCCAGTGGGAGGCAGTGATGGGCACGAACCCCAGCTACTTCAGGGGACCGGATCTTCCCGTGGAGCAGGTGAGCTGGCTGGACGCGGTCGAGTTCCTGAGGCGCCTCGATCGCCTGGAGGGGGGCGGGAACCTCTATCGGCTCCCCACCGAGGCCGAGTGGGAGTACGTCGCCAGGGAAGGCTGGCACGGGTTCTTCTTTTTCGGCGACCTTCCCGGGAATCTCCCCCGCTTCGGCTGGACCGCCGCCAACTCAGGAAACACCACCCATCCAGTGGGCGCCCTGGCCCCCTCAGGCCGGGGGATCTTCGATATCCACGGGAACATTGCCGAGTGGACCTCTGACTGGTACTCCGCCGACTACTACTCCGCGAGCCCCTATCTGGACCCGCTCGGGCCCTCCATGGGCACGGCCAAGAGCGTGAGGGGATGCGCCTGGAGCGATCCCGCGCACAAGTGCAGGTCAGCCTACAGGAATTTCCTGTCGCCTTACGACAGGAACTCGCACATAGGCTTCCGGGCCGTCCGCGAGCCGGAGCGTTACAGGGTCAAGCGCAAGGGCCGATGATCCGCGTGGCAGCCGTCGGCCTTCGCCGTTGCGGCAATCCGATCTTTCGGGCCTTCGGGCCTTCGGGGTTTATGGTCGTTGATGTTCCGGGCCTTCGGCATCGAAGATCCGCAATGTCCTCGGTGCGCGGCGGAGCCCGCATCGTGGAGGCATAGGGGTCGACTCCAGGCCCAGGGCGGCGGTCAGGCAGCTGTCCGGTCGGGGTTCAACCCGGGAGCCGACCGGGCCCAGTCGGGGGGGCAAGTTCGAAGGTCTTCCTTTCTGCCGCGCATGCCGACTCGGCAGACCTGCCGTGCCTGAGGCGCCATCCGCATTTTCTGGTCGCGGTGCGCATCGTCGCGACATCAGGTGCTTTTACGTAGACGGCCTTGAGTGTTTTTTGGGGGTTACCGCGACACGATCAAGCCAGTTCCCTTCATGCCGAACTCCTGGTCTGAGTTCGCTTGACTGTAACGGAACACGGCAGAATGGGGCATTACGGCTAAAAGATTCCTCCCGTCAGGCTATCTGCTCCGCCTGTCGCTCCTATGAGGTTTTGCCCCGGACTTAGCCCCTGGGCTGATTCCAATCCGCACTTGCAGGCCTGCCTTTGGGGCCGATATCAAAAAATGGGACAGTAGCTGTATGGCAGCAATCGAAGGTTTAGCTGACAATCACAGATGTTGTATCATCTGAATATGGTGAAGTCGTAAACCGTGGCTTTCGATAAGGATTGGGTCGGAGGATGACGATATGCCTCAAGAATTGCCCGTGCTTCCGACCGGAGAGCCGGATTTTAAAAATCTAAGGCAGGAAAACGCCGTCTATGACGATAAGACGATGTATTTCTCGATCCTGAAAAAAATGAGCAAATATGTCTTCTGCACTCGGCCTCGCCGTTTTGGCAAGTCGCTTACGGTCACCGCTCTCGATTCTTTCTATTCGGGGAGGACTGAACTCTTTCAGGGGCTCGCTGCTGAGAGATTTATGGGCTCCCCAGCATTCGTTGCCCGTCCGGTCATTCACCTGGACATGAGCGAAGTGGCCGGATCTCGTAACATCGGCATTTTGGAAAAAATTTCTTTGACATTCTCGAAGAAATCGCGAAACGGCACAATGTCCCTCTGAGAGGCGCTGATCCGGCGAGAGCCTTTTTATTCCTTATCAAGGACATCCTCAGGGAGAGCGACAAAAGTCGTAGTTCTCATTGATGAATACGATGCTCCCGTCATCAGTATTGTCCAGATGGAAGGATCCGCAGGAAAGAACGTTTGCTTAACGGTATGCGGGAAACATTGCGGATTTTTTATTCCCAGATCAAAGCCGCTGCCGAACACATAGAATTCGTTTTCATCACCGGAGTGACCAAGTTCTCAAGGATGGGCGTGTTTTCCATGCCCAACAACCTGGTCGACATCTCACTCATGCCAGAATTCGGGGAATTCATGGGCGACACTCAAAAGGAGCTGACAGATAATTTCGCTCCCCACATAAAAGAGACGGCCGAAGAGCTTGAGATGACCGGAAATCAGCTGTCGGGGGAAATCAATCGCTATTACGACGGGTTTTCGTTCGACGGAAAGACGAGGCTTTTCAATCCATTTTCCGTCCTCTCCTTCTTTACCGTAAAACGATTCGATAACTTCTGGAAGGAATCAGGCTCCAACACAATCGTCAGGCAATTCCTGAAGGACAAGTCTCTCTTGGCGGACCAGTTCGAAGGCTTGGAGGTGGGCCGCGGTTTCGCAAGGGAACCCGGTGAAATCGATGCCCCCCCCCGGAAGGGTTCCTCTGCCAGTCAGGTTACTTGACCTTGCGTGAGATAGACAAGACCAGGTTTTCCCTGGACTATCCGAACCTTGAGGTCCGAAAGGCCATTTGCCCCTGTTTCTGCAGAACCTCTCCACCGAATCCTCCTGGTCAGGCATCGATATCGTCGGCGAGGAACTCAAGAAGTGCCTTGATGCCGGTGTCGTCCCCGTGATGGTGGAAGTCTTCAGAAAGCTTATTTCCGACATATGTTACGATGACCACTCGAAAGCTGACAGCGCATCGGCAGGCTGGGGCCGGTCCATCCTCAATATGGTGGTGTTGTTCTTGCCGTGGGGCAAGGAACTGAAGCTGGCCGAGCACTTTCGCAGGAGGATGGGCGAAGGCTTCTGCCGTTCCGTACTGCATTCGGCCCTGAGCATGTCCGGCGCCAAAGTGACGCCCGAGAGGCGCGTGGGCCTCGGTCGAATCGAGCTCCTGGCGGATTGCGGCGATCTCGCCTATGTCATCCAGCTGAAGATGGCGAAAGACGCAAAAGGTGGTTCAGGCGGAGCGCTGGCGGAAATGAGCCGGTTCCGCGAAAGGCGCTACGGTCGCGCCTTCGAAAACCCTGTCCTGGTGGCGATTGCCGTCGGCAGGGAGGAAAGGAATATCGTGGCCTGCCGCTACGATATCGAGGGGCGGGAGACGGACGTGGAGATAAGTGAGCCCTGACGGTCGTCGGCAGGGCGCGGCGAGACGCGGGCAAGGATGTTCCGGCGCCTCCGGACGCCAAGCTTCAGTCCGGGATGAAGGAGTCGGGGCGCTCATTGGCGCCCGACAGGCGGAGGGCTTGCCGCAGGCAGCCGTGACGCCCCGGCTCGGGCCATCGACGCCTGCGGGAAGTTCAGCGCCGTCCCCGCCAGCCAGTACCGCCCGAGATTAAGGCGCATTCCGGGTTCTTAGGTTTTTTCCGGACAGGTCAAGCGGATCATGTCCGGACGTTTCGCTCCCCGTGAATCGCTTGCGGCGTGGGTTGCCCTCGAACGCTTCAGCGCTCAGACCGGCTTCACCTGCCTGTCGGCCTCCCCCGGAAACCTGGACCATTGTCTCCGCCCTGCGGCGGTCCGGATCGGCTTCGCGGTCCGGAGGACGGTCATGACATGCAAGTCCGGCAGTCGCCGTGCCGGACAGCGGCCCGTCGGGCAAGCCCGTAAGCCTTGCCGTGCCGGACAGCGGCCCGTCAGGCAAGCCCGTAAGACTTGCCGTGCCGGACAGCGGCCCGTCAGGCAAGCCCAGCAGTCTTGTCATACCGGACGGGCGGCGCGGAGACTCGCGCCCGGCGGATTGACCGGGCAGTCCGCAGCGCCGGAGCATCCGGGGTGGGAGGAGCGGGCCTTTCTTGAGGATGGGCTAATCCTTCATGGCGGGCCTCTCCATCACCCGCTCCACCAGATCGGCGCACTCCCTGGCCAGCGCGGCAATCTCGTCCATGTCCTCGCCCTCCATCATGACCCGCACCACGGGCTCGGTCCCGGAAGGCCTCAGGATCACCCGACCGCGGTCGCCCAATCGGCTGCGGCACTCGGCCAGCATCCTGGCCACCTCGGGATTGCCCTCCACCTCCGAGGGGCGGGCGACCCTGACGTTAATGAGGATCTGCGGCAGGGGGACCACCCGCGCCGCCAGCTCGTTCAACGGCAGTCCGGACTCCTTCATGACGGCCAGGGTCTGGAGGGCGGCCAGCGTCCCATCCCCTGTCGTGGCGTGGTCCACGAAGATGAGATGCCCCGACTTCTCGCCCCCGAAATTCAGGCTCTCGCGGCGAAGGCACTCGGCCACGTAGCGGTCCCCCACCTGGGAGCGGAAGAGCCGGATGCCTTCGCCGGAGAGCGCGGCTTCCAGGGCCATGTTGCTCATGACGGTTGCGCAGACCGCGTCGTTGTTGAGTTCCCCTTTGCGCTTCATGTGGGAGGCGCACAGGAACATGATCTGGTCCCCGTCGACCACCTTCCCGCCGGAGTCGATGAGGATCGCCCGGTCGGCATCCCCGTCCAGCGCCACGCCCAGATCCGCCCCGACGCGCACGACCTCCGCCGCGCAGACCTCCGGGTGAAGCGCCCCCAGGTCCAGGTTGATGTTGAAACCGTCCGGGGATGCACCCAGCACATGCACGTGGGCTCCGAGCTCCTCGAAGACGGCGGGCGCCGACTGGTAGGCGGCGCCGTTCGCGCAGTCCAGCACGATGGTGATGCCTTCCAGGGTGAGGCCCTTGGGGAAGGCGCTCTTGAGCGAGACGACGTAGCGGCCCACGGCATCCCGGACGGGGAATGCCCGGCCCACGGCCCCGGCCTGGGGCCGGGCGGCGTCCAGGGTCGCCTTGTCCTTCATCAGGCGCTCCAGGCGCGCCTCGGTCTCGTCGGGGAGCTTCCAGCCCTGCCCGTCGAAGATCTTGAGGCCGTTGTCTTCGAAGGGGTTGTGCGAGGCGCTGATCACGATCCCCGCATCGGCCCTGGTGCTGGAGGTCAGGTTCGCGAGGCCCGGGGTGGGGAGCGTGTCCGCCAGCCAGGCGTCCCCGCCCTGGCTCATGACCCCGGCGGCGCAGGCGGACAGGAGCATGTCACCCGAGAGTCTGGTGTCCTTGCCTATCACGACCTTCGGTTTGCGGGAGAGTCTCTTGTCCTCGTGAAGGAGATGCGTGAGCGCCCTTCCCAGGGCCATTGCCGTGTCGGCGGTCATGGCCCCTCGGTTGACCACCCCGCGGATGCCGTCGGTCCCGAACAGGAGGCGCCTGGCCCCCGCTGCGGGGTCAATCTTTGTCATGCGTCTTTGCGCGAGGAAGCCCCGGCGGCGAGCATCGGGAAGTATCGCACCCTCCTGATTCCGGTAGAATGGATGTGTTTGGTATGGGTTTGCACTGACGGGGGCGACGAGCTGCTGTCTTCCACCCCGGCGGGCATGACGGGCTTCAGCATTTTTCCTGCGCAGGGCGTATGGGTACGCGGCTGGAACTCATCCTTCACAGTACATCGGCACCCCGCCTCGGATGTGCTTGGTCGATGCCCCGCGAACGGATACGAATCAAAAACAAACGACTTCACTAGATTGCATTTGATAGCATTTAATTATATTTGATTATATATGGTTATAGGTTGAATGTCTTGTTATGATACCTTAAGTTGTTTCCATTGGTTTTCTTGTGCATGCCGCGAGTACCTTGCGGGCTCGGCCCTCCAGGCCGGACCTCGCGGGGTGGCTTTTCTGGAACAGGATTATTTTCGCCGTGCCTGTCGGTTGCGTTAACAGCGTGCGCCCTTGCGTTCTGGGCGGGAATCATCCGCGCGGGCGTCTGCCGTGCCCCTGTCCTCGTCGACGCAGGACCAGCGACCGGGCACGGGAATCGGGCCTGCCGCCTGGAAAGCGGTGTCCGGCATGCCAAGAAGGGTCGAGGACTCCGGCAACGCGTCCTCGCTTGCGGTTAGGCTCGCGGGCAACATCGGACGGGGCACTTGCTGTTTCGACCGTCGGCCAGACCAGGAGGTGCCTCAGGCGAGGCTTGACTGACGGGCAGGTGGAGGATCGTTGCCGGATGCAGGGATAAAAGGATCGGCGGTCACTCAGAACGTGGTTCCACCGGTTCAGCAGTCGTCGGCGTTCTCTGTTCGGAGACGCTCTCATTTTGGCGGGGAATCCGATGGTGCCGTCTCCGGATCGTGGCTAACGCAGGCGGTCCGTTAAGGGAACCCAGCAATGTCCCGAAAGCCACCCGCAAATTCGTGACTTTCGAGGATACCGCGTCAATCTTGGCATCCAGCTTGTCAATCTTGGCTTCCAGGTTGGTTTTAACGTTGTCAATCTTGGCATCCAGCTTGTCAATCTTGGCTTCCAGGTTGGTTTTAACCTTGTCAATTTTGGCATCCAGCTTGTCAATCTTGGTATCCATCTTGTCCAGCCGTTTCGATATGCTGTTAAGGATATAAAGGATGAACCCCATCAAAACAGTGATTATTATGCCGATGGCCCACTGTAATATAGTGACTTGAGGGAGCATAAGATTCCTGTCGCAGTCTTTCCTGGCCCCTGTCGCAGTCTTTCCTGGCCCCTGCTTGACTTCGGCGTCCAGGCCTCCGGTGTCGTCAAAATCATAAGCTTTGGCCAGGGTTTGCGGATGTGGCGGCCTGCCGTCAGACGCCAAATCGTCACGAGCTTCTCGATTTATGTTTTAAAGCACTGGCTCCCAGTGCCATGGCACCGGTCGGGACATCGGGGATGACCCTTAGGCTCTTCGCCGGCCAGGCCTGGCAAGGTGCCTAATCCTCCTGATCAGACATAATAACAGGAAATCGTTGACATTGTAAGTCGTAGAGACGTAAGCCCGGAGCTTCAGTTCCCAGAGCCCCGTTGCCTCATGGAGGCAATTGTGGCGGATGCGCGGGCCGAAGGGAGCATTCCGGATTCTCGTTGAAAGTGACTTCAAGATCTTACGCGTTCATGTCGATTATCAACGCCCCGCCGCATGAAACCTTTGAAGCCATGATAATCTGGTTGGTGGCTCAGGGGTGCCTCAACCCATATGAAAGCTACCCGCCGATATATATCATATGATACAACATGTAAGATATGTCCCGCAAAGGCCATACAAAGGGGGCTTTGCCGAAGCCGAGGTCGACCGCTGAGAACGGGCGAACGGGGAACGGGGCCCGGGGGTCGCAACCGGCCAAGGAAGGACGGCAAATTACCGGATGGCCGGACGACCGGATTGCCGGACATGCGGGCGAGGACAGCAGGGCTCCGGGCTGAGGGGCGTCATCCGCCGTTCGTCCTGCGGGAAGCCGCCGGAGGCGTAACAGGGCGGCCCGGGGGATTCGCGGAACTGGATTCGGTCCGAGTAGTCGCTGTGGAATCGGCGTCCTCGACTGCCCCAGTAGGGGTTTCTGGCAAGGCGGAGGCATCTGGCAAGGCGGAGGCATCGGATGCAGCGGATGCGTTGGGCAATGCGGACGCGTCTGACGGGGCGGAGGCTTCGCGCAAGGCGGAGGCGTCTACGGGTCCGGAACCGGGCGCGAGGACCGTCCCGCCGCCTTCGACGGAGGCGCCGCCGATGAGCTCGTCCCATTTCTCCTGCGAGCGGCGCTCGGAGATTTCCGTCCAGCTCTCCCCGGTCAGACGCACCGACTCCACGCGCGGGGGGTCGAAGCTCATGGAGACGCCCGGGATCTGGGCCGCGGCCTTCACTTCCACCTGGACGGGCTCGCCCTCCGCGACCAGGTGGGGGTCCACGTCGGCCACCAGGGTCACATCGGCAGGCATCGGCTGGCGGTCGGCGGGCCTGTCGGCGCGGAAGGTGAGCGTCACCCTCACGGCGGGGGGGTCCAGGGCAATCGGGTCAGGCGGGCCGACGAACCCGGGCTCCTCGGGAGGATCGCGGCGGATCTCCACTTCCCTGTAGAAGCTCTTGGTTAGCATCCGGATCTCGACCGGCAGATGCGCCGCGAAACGCTCCGGCATCACCCTGAGCCAGGCCGCCTGGCCTTCGCCCAGCAGGGGCACGATCTCCAGGGAGTTGCTGTCGTCCGTGATCATCCTGCCCGGCTGGGCGAAGCGGGTCCTCAACTCGCTTATGCCGTCTATCCTGTCATCGGGCGCCAGGATGCGGGCCGTGGGGGGCGTTATCTCCCAGGGCCCCACCGGCTGCAGGTAGGTGGCCATGACGTTCGTCTCGTCCGGGTGCCTCACGGGCACGTCCCGCTGGCGGATGGGCACGCCCGTGAAGGTTATTTCCGTGGGGGTGGCCTGCGGGGCGCGGATGTTGCGGGGAAGCGGGGGGGTCACGTTCCCTTCGAGCACGATGGGGATCGAGTTTTCCCCGGGGTGGGCGCTGGAGAGGTCCACCGCCACGGTGGTCCTGGAGTTGCTGGGGCGGTCGATGAGCTGGAACTGCGCCTGGGTGGCCTCCACGCTGACCGTGATCGTCTTGGGGAGCGCGTCCGGGTCCACGTAGAGCCCCGGGGGAAGCTCGGAGTACAGGGGCACCGCCTCGATGTCCCGGGCCGAGACGTTCTGGCTGGTGAAGAACACCCACATGCCCGCCGCTCCGGCGAGGCAGACGATTATCCAGGTGAGTTCCTTTAGGAGGAAGTTTCTCACGCCGTTTCCACCCTAGCCCAGCCTCCTGGGCGGCTTCCTGGACTTGGACCGGGAGTCGTCCGCGAGCCCGAGGTTCGCCAGGAGCTTGTTCTTGAGGGCCCCCGCGCCCATCATGACCTCCACCTCGCCGTCCTTGACGAAGCTCACGAGCCCCCGCTCCTCGGAGACCACCACGATGAGCGCGTCGGATTCCCGCGAAAGGCTTATGGCCGCGCGGTGGCGGGTCCCGAAGAACTGGGAGGCGCTGTACTCGGTGGGCAGGAGCGGCAGGAAGCACCCCGCCGCCTCGATCCTGCCGTCCCGGAGGATGACCGCCCCGTCGTGCAGAGGCGCCTTGGTGTTGAAGATGGCCAACAGCAGCCTGTCCGAGATGTTGGCCTGGAGGATGGCGGCGTTCTCCATGTGCTCCCCCAGGTTCACGCCCCGCTCGAAGACGATGAGCGCCCCGGTGCGCTTCTCCGCCATGTAGAAGCTGGCCCGGCACACCTCGTTCACCGCCGCGATCATGGTGGAGCCCCGCTTGAAGCCCCAGAATTTCCCGGCCCTGGCGAGCCCCCTCCTGATGTCCGTCGAGAACAGCACCACCAGCATCACGAAGATGTTGGTGAAGATGTTGTCCATTATGTAGCTGAAGGTCAGAAGCTCGAGGCTGCGCGTCAGGAAGTAGAACAGGACGATGACGATGATGCCCACGACCACCTGGGCGCTCCGGGTTCCCCTGATGAGCCTGACCACGTAGTAGAAGATGCCGGCGACGAGGACGATGTCCAGCACGTCCTGCCAGCGCATGATCTCGTAACTGTTCCTGGCTGTCTGGAGAAAATCGAACATGGCGGCTCTGGGCGGGGGGAGAGGGCGGGGCGCCGGGTCTCCGGGAAGGCCCCGGGGAGGCAGTCGCGGCCCGGGGGTGGACTGAATGGCTGAAGCGCAAGGTAAGCGGTCGGTGCGCCGGGCCGGAAGCGGCCGGCCCGGCGGGCCGCCGCGCCCGGCAGGGGCCCTGATGGCTCATGCGCAGGCGGAAATGCGAAAGCCTTGAGGCGCAAGGGATATCGCGGGCGGCCTCAAGGCGCGGACGGAAAAGTCGAACGTAAGGCCCCGCGCCTCGAGGCGCGGGGCGGAAAGGCGGGGCCGTGAGGCCGGCATGCCTCGAGGCGGGGACCGGAAAGCGCAAAGCCATGGTGCGCAAGGGGTATCGCGGGATCCGGTCTCGCAGGCGGAATACGCAAGGCGGAAATCTTTGATGCGCAAGAGCCGCGATGGGAGGCCATCGCGCATGATGAAAGCGCCAAGCGGAATGGCTTGAAACGCGCGGGCATCGCGGGTGGCCATCGTACTGGCGGAAAGCGAAAGGCGGAATGCCTTGATACGCGAGGGGCGTTGCGGGCGGCCCTCGCGCGGGTTGAAAGCGTAAGGCGGAATGCCTTGAAGCGCGAGGGGAGTTGATGGATCCCCTTGCACGGGTCGAAAGCGGAAGGCGGAACGAATCGAAACGCGAGAGCCGCGACTGGAGGCGCCGGGGCCCCGGATGAGGGTGTGAGCCTTAAAGAGGCCGGACCGACGGGTCCGGCGGCACGCCGCGGGGCGCCTTCGGGACCGGCGGGGAAGGCCGGGGCCCAGCGGAGAAATAGGGCCAAGCGGGGCAGTCGGGCCTTGCGGGCGCTAAGGCGCGAGTGCGCCCCTCGCGACGGCCTCGGCCACCTTGAGGGCTTCCGTCGCGGCCTTGACGTTGTGGACCCGCACGACCCTGGCCCCCTTCATGACGGAGATGGCGCTGGCGACGGCGGTCGCGAGATCCCGGTCCGCCGGCGCGGCGCCGTCCAGGATCCTGCCCAGGAAGGCCTTGCGGGAAAGGGCCATCATGGTGCGGTAGCCCGGAGGGAAGACCTCGGCCAGCCGCGAGATGAGCGTAAGGTTGTGGTCGGCGGTCTTGCCGAAGCCCAGTCCGGGATCAAGGATGATCGAGCCGCGGAGGACCCCGGCCCGCTCGGCGTCCAAGGCCCTCTCCCACAGGAACTCCCGCACCTCCGAGACCACGTCCCCGTAGCTGGGCTCCAGCTGCATCGTCCTGGGGTCCCCCTGCATGTGCATGAGGACTATGGGCACGCCCGCGTCGGCCGCCAGCCTGAAGATGCGCTTGTCCTTGCGGCCGGCGTAGATGTCGTTCAGCATGGATGCCCCGGCCATGACCGCTCGGGCCGCGGTGGAGAAGCGGTAGGTGTCCACCGACACGGGCGGGCAGCCGGGGATCTCCCTCAGGGCCTCCAGGACCGGGAGGAGCCTCTTCCACTCCTCGCCCTCCGGGGTGGGCTCGGAGCCGGGCCGGGTGGTCTCGGCCCCTATGTCTATGATCTGTGCGCCCTCGGCGATGAGTTCCCTGGCCCGTCCCGCGGCCTTCTCCGGATCGAGCCACTTGCCCCCGTCCGAGAAGGAGTCAGGGGTGACGTTCAGCACGCCCATGACGACGGGTCGCGAAAAGTCCAGGGTGAAGCGCCGCCCGTCAGGGTGGGTCCAGGCCAGGGGGCTTTGCGGGTCGAAGATCTGGCCCGGGCGCCTGAAGCACGTTTCCCTGCGCCTTCTGTACTTTCTGGATAGCATCTTCCGCCTCTTGAGCCTGTCCCGGAATTTCGCGCGGTCTCGCTCCGCCTTGGCGCGGCTGGCCTATGCCCTTCACGTCGGCGCGGGCTCTCCCGCCCGGCCCCGGAAACGTCCGCGTCCCGGTCCGGCTCCCTGCGCCCGGCTCGGGTACGGCTCGGCACGATCTGCGGACGGTTCGAATCCGTCCCTCGGCACCGTCTTCCGGCTGGGTTCCGAGCGGGGTCTCCAGGGCGGAATCCGGGCCCGGGCCGCAGGCGTCACCGGACGGCTTGCGCCTGGGTGTGGCGGTCCGGCGCTCCCGGCGGAACCTCGCTCGGGTGAAGGCCGCAGACGGGCTCCAGGTCCCCGATCGTCTTCGGGCCGTAAGCCCGTTCAAGCGCCGCGGCCGTTGCCGCTGGTTCCGGACGGGGAGCCGTCCCCGTCGTCATCGTCATCGTCTGGGCCCTCCGAGCCTATCGGACCTTCCGGGTCATCCCGATCTTCCGGGTCACCCCGATCTTCCGGGTCATCCCGATCTTCCGGGTCCTCCTGGTCTTCCGGGTTCTCCTGGTCCCTGGGAACTTTCCGGTCCTTGGGTCCCTTCCCCTTGGCCTCCCTGGCGGGCGGCCCGTCCTCGGGATCTTCGGAGGGGTCGTCGGGTCCGGCCTTGCGCCCGGCCTTCCGTCCGGGCTTGCGTCCGGCCCTGGACGGGGGCTTCGTCCCTGACTTGCCCTCTGCCTTGGACTCGGGCTTTCCGGACGCCAGGCTCTCGCCCGGCACGGGGATGGGTAGGCCTTCGAAGACGATGGCCTCGCGGGCTATCTCGATGACCTCCTCGGCCTCGAGGGTCTCCTTCTCCAGCAGAAGATCCGACAGGCGCTTCAGGACATGCATGTGGCGGCTGATGAGCTCCTTGGCCTTCTCGTGGCCGCCCATTACCAGCTCGGTCACCTCCCGGTCGATGCGCTGGGCGGTGTCCTCGGAGTAGTCGCGGTGCTGGGCTATCTCGCGGCCCAGGAAGATCTGCTCCTCCTGCTTGCCGAAGGACAGCGGCCCCAGGGACTCGCTCATGCCGTAGCGGGTGACCATGTTCCGGGCGAGCTTCGTGGCTCGCTCTATGTCGTTGGCGGCGCCGGTGGTGAGCTGGTTCAGCGCCAGCTCCTCGGCCGCGCGGCCGCCCATGAGTATGGCCAGCCTGGTCCTGAAGAACTCCCGGCTGTAGGTGTACTTGTCCTCGGAGGGCAGGTACTGGGTGATGCCCAGCGCGCGTCCCCTCGGGATGATGGAGACCTTGTGGAGGGGGTCGGAGTGAGGCAGCAGGAGCGCCACCAGCGTGTGGCCGGCCTCGTGCCAGGCGGTGGTCTTCTTCTCCTCCTCGCTCATGATCATGGACTTGCGCTCGACGCCCATCATGATCTTGTCGCGGGCGGCCTCCAGATCGCTCCCCTCCACCTTGTCCTTGTTCTTGCGGGCGGCGCCAAGCGCGGCCTCGTTGATGAGGTTCTCCAGATCCGCGCCGGAGAAGCCCGGCGTGCCGCGGGCGACCACCTCCAGGCTCACCCCGGAGGCTAGCGGGACCTTCTTGGAGTGGACCTTCAGGATCTGCTCGCGGCCCCTCAGGTCCGGCACCGGAACCACCACCTGGCGGTCGAAGCGGCCGGGCCTCAGGAGCGCCGGGTCCAGGACGTCCGGGCGGTTGGTAGCGGCTATCACGATGAGCGCCTCGTTGGGCTCGAAGCCGTCCATCTCCACCAGGAGCTGGTTCAGGGTCTGCTCGCGCTCGTCGTGCCCGCCGCCCAGGCCGGCGCCGCGGTGGCGGCCCACGGCGTCTATCTCGTCGATGAACAGGATGCAGGGGCTGTTCTTCTTGGCCTGCGCGAACATGTCGCGGACCCGTGAGGCCCCCACGCCCACGAACATCTCCACGAAGTCGGAGCCGGAGATGGAGAAGAAGGGCACCCCCGCCTCGCCGGCGATGGCCCGGGCGAGAAGCGTCTTCCCGGTCCCCGGGGCCCCCATCAGGAGCACCCCCTTGGGGATCCTGCCGCCCAGGCGCACGAACTTGCCCGGCTCGCGCAGGAAGTCGATTATCTCCTCCAGCTCGCTCTTTGCCTCCTCGATGCCCGCCACGTCCTGGAAGGTCACCTTCTTCTGGTCGTCCGAGAGCATCTTGGCCCGGCTCTTGGCGAAGGTCATGGCCTTGCCGCCGCCCTGCATCTGCCGCATGAAGAACAGGAACACGGCCACCAGGAGGATTATCTGCAGGAGCCCGCCCAGGAACGCGTACCAGTGGGTGGAGGGGGGAGGGGCGATGTTTATCTTCACGTTCTGCTCGCGCAGCGCGGGCAGGAGATCCCGGTCGTAGGGAATGTACGCGGAGACCCGCCTGGCGGGGGAGTCCTTCATCACGACCGTTATCTCGTCGGCGGTCAGGGTGGCCTCCTGGACCTCGCCCTTGGCCACGGCATCGAAGATCTGCGAGTAGCTCTGCCGGGAAACCTCCTCCGAGGGCTTCAGGAAGTTGAAGAACCCCAGGATGACCAGGACCAGGAGGGCCCATATGAGCAGGTTGCGGGAATTCAAGGGAGCTTCTCCGACAAAGTGGGATCCGGCCTCACGCCGGCGGGGTAGGTTGCCCCGGGGCCAGCGGGCAGGCGGTCCCCGTGGAAAAAAAACGGCCCGGTATAAAGAGGGTCGGACGCATTACTTTACGCCTGTCACGGCGGTTTTTCAACTTGCGGCCGGGATCGCCGACCGGCCCGGGCAAGGCCTCGTGCGCGGGGCTCCCGGAATGCCTCGGGTCGGTTGCGCCGCCCGCCGGACGGCCTGGGCCGTCACGCGGTCGGGCGTGGAGCGGACGCGCCCGGAAATGCCTTGGGGCGGGGGGAGTCGGCTACTCCTGGAAAGGCTTTGAGGCGAGAGTCGGTCGTTCCAGGGAAGGCCTTGAGGCGTGAGGCGTTCGCAGATGGCGCTGGCGCAGGCAAAGGCAGGGACGCGCGGGAAGCGGCGCGCGGGCCTGAAAGGCCCTATGGCGCTGGCAAAGGCAGGGAGGCGCGGGAAGCGGCGCGCGGGCCTGAAAGGCCTTGTGGCGCGGGATCGGGCACGGGTATGACGGGCACGCCGCAAGGCCATGAGGCGCGGCCAGCGGGCTCCGATGGGGGGGAAGCGGGCGAGCGTCCGCGTAATGAATGCTGATTGGCGCGGGAAGGGGCACGGACGCGCTGGACCGGAGATTCGCGCATCGGCGTGGGCGCCGGAAAGGCCCGCCGATGAGGACGTGCGGGGGATGCCGGGGGCGTCAGGGACCGGCGTAACCGTTGTCGCATCCGCGAGGCTTAACGGGATGCCCTGCCGGAAGGCCGGAAGGCGGGGCTGAACGGCGCTGGACAGCCGCAACGCCGAGCGTCAGGCGGCAAAAAGCCCCGGCTGCCGATGAGGCCTGCCGGGGGAGTCAGCCACGTGACGGGGGGCGGAATCCTGGCTAATCGGGGGAGCGAGCGAAACGCGGGAGCGAGCGAAACGCGGAAGGCCGCCTCCGCCTTGGGTACGGCACCATCCGGGAGACGTTGGGGTGTCCGGGGCCCGGCCGGGTCGGGGAGCCGCGTCCGGGACGGGGGCTCGGGCTCGAAGGGCCCGCAAATGGACGGCGCGAAAAAAATACCCCTGGGGCCCGGTCGCCGACAACGGCGGCTTAAGGCCAGGGGAGAGGCCTCAAGTCCGGTCGGGGCGCCGGGGCCTGAGGCGCTGGGCGCCGCCGTCCGGGGGATCCGTCCCGCCGGAGCCTGCGGGGCTATTTCAGGCGGTATGTGATGAGGCCGTGGGTGGGGTCGTAAGGGGAAACGGCCACCTCGACGCGATCGCCCAGAAGGACGCGGATCTTGAATTTCTTGAGCCGTCCGGAAAGGATGGCCTTGATCTTCACGCCGTCTTGGGTCTCTACCTCCATGCGTCCGTCGCCATAAGTGTTGGTGACGCGTCCTTCGAGTTTTATCAGATCTTCTCGGCTCAAAAATGTCTCCTTCGCGCGGCGAGACCGCTTGGACGCGGCCTCAGGCGGCTGGGCCCCTGCTGGGGGCGAAATCTTGTCCGGGTCGGGATGCCCGACCGAAAATTATACTCCGTAGGGCCCGCAGGAATCAACATTGATTCCACTGCAAAAACCCTCCCCCTCGACAGGGAAGCGGAACGCCATGCGGCCATCGCGTTGGCACCCTTGCGCTTAAGCCTTAAACCACCGCCCATCAGCCCACCCTGTACCCGGACACACTGCCCTCAAACGACTGTCAGGAGGTGAGGGTGGGGGTTTTTGCAGTGGAATCAACATTAGTGTCGGCGGCTCGGCGGCCTGATTGAAAAGGATCCTCGGAAGGTCCTGGGAACGGCACGGGGAGCCCGGCCGCGTTCGGGCGGCACGGCGATCGCGTCCGGCTCGATATTGCCCGCCTTAGCCGGGGCGATGCCCCGCGCGAGGGTTTCCCCGTCCGGATCTGAGGCCTAGCTCGTCGTGAGCCCAGCCTCGGACCGCCGTCTCGGGGCCGGAGCGCCGTTGCCGGGGCTTCGTCGTCGACGCCCGGCGACCGGCGTGCCGCAGGGCAGACGCGCCGCCGAGGAAGTTCCGCCGCCGCCGGCGACGCCGCATCGTTTCCGGGCTCTTAGCGTGGTTCAGACTTCCAGGATCACCTCGGTCACGCCACCGCCCGCGGGGGGCTTGTCGGGGGTGGTGAATCCCCGCACCCTGGGGTGCCGCCTCAGGTAGTCGGCTATGCCGCTCTTGAGCCTGCCCGTGCCCCGGCCGTGGATGATGGTGAGGTTCCCGCGGCCGGTCACTACGGCGCGGTCGATCTCGCGGTCTATCACCTCCAGGGCCTCCTCCACCGTGCTGCCCACCAGCATGAGCGAGCCCGGCACGCCGGTTTCCTGGGGAGGGGCCAGGTCCATGGCCACGAAGCCGGAAAGGGGGTTCGCGGGCTTCCTGCGGTCCTGGGGGCACGTCCCCAGCTCGGCCCAGGCGGCCTTCAGGGAGAACCTGCCCGTGTCCACCGTGCCCTCGAGACGGACGGGGTCCCAGGTGCGCACGGTGCCGTTGGCGCCGAGGCGCCTGACGAAGACCCGGTCCCCGGGCTTGAGATCCTTGGGCGCGGGAGGGACCTCCCCGGCCTCCAGGGCGCTCGGCCTCACCTTTGCGGCCTCGCGGGCCATCTCGGCCTTCTTCAGGGTCACGGTCTGGGGATCGACCTTGGCCCCCTGCTTCAGGTTCTCCCTCACCTCGTCGCGGAGCCGGTCGAAGGCGGCGCGGTAGCGGGACATGAAGGACCTGAGAGCCACGTCGGACTCCTGGTGGAGGCGGTTTATCCGCGCCGTCTCCTTGGCGAGGCGGTCCCTCGCCGCCTGGGCCTCGCGCCTGGCCTCGTCCCGGGCCATGTTCGCCTCGCGGGCGGCCTCCAGGTGCCCGGCCCGGGCCTCCTCGAGGCGGCCCAGGAGTTCCAGGGAGCGGCGGTGGCCGTCGTCCAGGTAGCTCCGGGCCTTCTCCACGAGATCGAGCGGGAGCCCCAGCCGCGCGGCGGCCGAGAGCCCCCCGGACAGGCCCGGGGAGCCGTAGGAGAGCCCGTAGGTGGGGTTCCCGTCCGAGGACGAGTTGACCGCGGCGGAGACGACCCCCGGCGTCAGGGACGCCCATGTCTTCACCAGGTGGAAGTGCGTGGCCGAGACGATCCACGCCCCGCTCGACTTGAGCTCCTCCAGGACCGCCAGGGCCAGGGCCTGGCCCTCGGCGGGGTCCGTGCCGCCGCCCAGCTCGTCCAGGAGGATGAGCCCCCCGGGGCCCGCCAGGCGCAGCACGGGCACGAGCGCGCGCACGTGCCCCGAGAACGTGGAGAGATCCGACTCGAGGTCCTGGTTGTCGCCCATCACGGCCAGGACCCTGGACGGGAAGTCCAGCCGGGATCCCGGGCCGCAGGGCACGAAGAGCCCGGTGCGGGCCAGGAGGACCGCGAGGCCCAGGGTCTTCAGGGCCACCGTCTTCCCGCCGGCGTTCAGACCCGAGATGACCACGACCGGGGCATCGGGGTCGATCCTGAAGTCCAGCGGGGTCATCTTCCGGCGCTCTGCCGCGAGCCTCCGCTCCAGAAGCGGGTGCCTGAGCGATCTCAGCTCCAGGCCCTCGCCGGGGCGGTACTCGGGCGCGGAGGCGTTCCAGGAGAGCGCCAGCCTTCCCTCGGCCAGGACGAGATCCAGGCCGGTCAGGATCCGCCCGGCCTCCCGCATGGCTCCCGCCGCGTCGCGGCACATGGCGGAGAGGCGCGCCAGGATCCTCTCGATCTCGGCCGCCTCGGTCTTTTTCAGGTACGCCAGGCGGTTGTTGTCGTCCACGGCCTCCAGGGGCTCCAGGTACGCCGTCTGCCCGCTCTTGCTCCAGTCATGCACGAGCCCCCGGCTCCTGCCCGCTCCGGAGGCGCGCACCGGTATCACGAAACGGTCCTGGCGGGTGGTCACGAGCTCGTCCCGGACCACGTGCCTGAACTCGTCGGAGCGCATGAGGGAGATCAGCTTGTCGGTCACGGCCCTCCTGGCCAGCGCCGTCTCGCGGCGGATGCGGGCGAGTTCCGGGGAGGCCTGGTCCAGCACGTCCCCTTCGGGGGAGAGGCTCCGGTCCATCGCCTCGATGAACTCCGAGAAGGTCTCCAGATCCCGCGTGAGCGCCCACAGCCCCGGCGCCTCCGACTCGAAGGGCCTCAGGTGCAGTTTGGCCGACCGCGAGCAGAGCGCCTCGTCCTTCAGGAGCAGCAGCTCCTCGGGCGGCAGCACGGCGCCCTCCGCCAGGGCCTTTTCCAGGAGCGGCGTGAGGTCCAGGTGGAGCGAGAGCTCCGGCGAGCCCGCCGACAGGAGCACCGTCTGCGCCTCGCGCACGAGCTTCCAGGAGGCCTCGATGCCTTCCGGGTCCAAATCCGGGGAGAGAGCGAGGGCCGCCTCCGAACCCGGCCGCGAGGCGCACTCGCCCGCCAGGATCTCCAGTAGGTCCCTGTATTCCCTCTCGAGGGGGCTCTCCAGCGGTTCGGGAGGGGCTTCAGGGGCGGAGTCCGGTTCAGGCGGATCCTCCGCTGTCGCGCCTTCCGGGGAATCCTGGGCCGCGCTTTCCGGGGAATCCTGGGGCGCGCCTTCCGGGGAATACGGGACCGCGTCTTCCGGGGAATCCACAGGACCCGGGAAGTCCCGGACCGCTCCGGAGCCGGCGTGAACCAGGTTGCCGGAGTCTGAATGGGCACTGGCTCCGGGGTCCGGAATGGAATGTGCTGCGTGAGCATCCGAAGGCCCGTCTGGGCCGGTCAGGGCGGCGGACCATGGGCCGTCGGATGGGGCGAGGCTTTCCCGGTCGGGCTGGACACGGAGGCCTGACATGCCTGCCCGATCGTGCGCGTCTGCCAGGAAGATCGGGGCGGGAACGGAGCCGATGCCCGTCACGACGTCCGGGATTTCAGGGCCTTCATCGACTTCGGGACTCCCGGAACCTTCGGGGCCGCCAGATGTTTCATGGCCTTCAGAGCCTTCATGGACTTCATGGACTTTAGAGCCTTCATGGCCTTCATGGCTTCCGTTGCCTTCAGGGAACAGTTGGCCTTCAGGGTTTCCGTAGCCTTCTTGAACATCATGGCCTTCGGGGTTTCCTGAGCCGTCGGCGCTACCGGTTTCGTTCGTCGGGTCAAGTATTGTCCGAGCCCTCCGGGAACGGCGGCGTCGCCGCCGCGACCGGAAGGTCGCGTCCCGGACGGGGGACTCGGAATGGGAGTCCTGGGATTGGGGGGGAGGCGTAGCCCCGGCTTCCGGGGAAATGTCGGGATCCTGGGAGTCCTTGACTGAGGGGGAGCCCGGGAGGGCATGGTCTTCATGGCCCGGTGAGGGGTGGTCGTTTCCGTTCTCGGAAGACGCAGGGCATGCGCGGCCTTCAGGGCAGGGAACGACGCGTTCGATCCTGCCGTCGCGGGGTTCCGGTCCGGCCGGTCGCTTCAGGCTGTCGAGTTCGATGCGGCAGTCGGGGACGGTCGAGCTGTCCGGGCTGTTGGTATCCATGGTCCTCTTGTATCCGTTCACGCCTAAAGGGGGGCAGGGGCTCGCATTTAAGGCGGATTGCGCCGCTGTCATGGGGGGCGGCCTTGCGGTCGGCCTCCGCGACCGGGGCGTCCCGCCAGCGGCAGGGCGCATGGTCACGATCGCGAGCGGGCACGCGGAGGTAGTCCGCCGGCACGGTCCGGCCGCAAGGGCTTTCAGGGACGCCGCGAGCGGGAACGGCCCGCGGCCGGGAAACCACGGGCGTCCTGGAGGCGCCAGCTCCCGGGAAAGGTTGCGGGCGGGGATTCAGGGGCCCCGGACGCAACATTGTCCGCGCGCCCCTGGAGCGGGCATGCGGTCCCGGGACGCCCTGCCCGGGAAGACTCCGCAGGCGTCTCGCCAGGACGCCGACCTGCAGGCAGGGTCTGATGGGGCCTGGCAGGAAATGGCAGGACCGGGATAAGGAAAGACAGGGCCGAGCAGGGCGGACAAGGGGCTCCCCCGTGTGGCGTGAAACTGCTGATCCGCTGGACGATCTCGCTTGTAGGCCACGGCCTTGACACGGGGGAGAGCTGGGCCCCGGCAGACTGAAGGGCCAGCCGCCGATGTCTCCGGGCGTTCGAATCATACTCCCTGAGTGACTTCGACTCAACGGTCGCATCGCCCCGGCTTTACAAGGCCGCCAATCCCGGAGCCTTTGCCACCGCCGTTCGGCGCTGCGGACGCTCGGTGTCAACTCCTGGCACCGCCGGGCGGTTCAGAGGAGTGGGCTTCCGGCGGCCTCGCGGAGGTATCGTCGGTCAGGATGGGCCGGGAAGTGCTCCCATCCAGCCCGCCGGGATCGGTGCGGTCCCTCGGCGAAGTTGATGGCGGCGTTGAAGTCGGTGTCAATGCCACACTGCGTGGGGGCGGGATTGACGACGAAGGGACGGACACGTCCTTGCCTCCGCAGGGGAGGGTCACGTCCCAACCAGCAGGGATGGACACTCGCCTCGTTCCCTCCGTCTCTTCGCTGGTGAGCCCCGCGCAGCGTCCGTTGACGTCCGCCATGCGGAGTTACATAGGGTCGCTATTCTCCGTGCGCTTGCTGATGCGGCCTTCGCGTCAGAAACCGCCGACGGGTTCTGCCTGCGCCGACACCCCAGCCCCAGTCAACGAGTCCAGCCGTGATGGGGAAGGCGGGGTAGGCATCGATGGCGGCGATGCCGAGGATGCAGCCCAGATCATGAGCGTAACGAATGAAGTCTGCATGGGCATTGTTCCGGCGAACAACGTTCCGGAAGCGGAACTTGGAACTGTCCGGCTTGAAACTCGCCGGCACTCTGACGATTGGCCATGGCAGGCGACTAAGTTCCATGTCCGCCACGCTTCGGCGCTTTCAGGCGGAGGACGATTTCTGCGCCCCGTCAAGTCGCGTCCCTCTATGCGACCCGTCGATGCGTGTCCGGACGCGATGTTACAGACAGTTTTTCACGCGCAGAGACGGCACTGGGACGACTGGACTGGCCGAGTGGCGAGAGCGGTCGACTGGTGCGCCATCGGTGGCTTCGGGATAATCCGTGCGCAAAGTGACAAGCTTGTTTCGATGACTTTCAGAGGCAGAGACGCCGCACCTTGCGGCTTTCCGTGGCCGCGAAAGCCTATATGCGGGTTCGAGTGTCCTCGCCAACATGCTTTCTCTATCCTGTAGCATCGATATCAACTGGCCGTAAGCATGTGGTTGACGGTTCGGAAGATGCGGCATGTCAGATGTCTGTGATGGAATCAACCGGAACAGGGAGTTGGATTATTCCGACTTCGGGCTCGTTTTGATTCTCCGCCATCCATACCACTTCTTTGAAACGTACCAATACCGTAGAGGTTCGGTATACGGCGACGGCTGCGGCGAGGATGGGTTTACCTGAGATGAAGAGGTATTTGGCGTAATGTTTCCTTTTAATCTGTTCGAAAGCATCCTCGGCTTCGCGTTCAAGGAGCCGTTTCAGCGGTTCTGATATCTTTCCCTGTTCGATGAGTCCGGTAACGCTAATCGGACTAGACTGCTGGAATACTTGACCTGAGAGCCATTGAGTTTTGTGGGGCGGCGAGATGTTGTTTGATGGTGGTGCATTTTCATAAATATCCAATCCGCCATGTTCGGGAATAAATTTCAGCTCGACAACGATATAGCCGCGCACCTCGCCAACTTCCTGAACTTCGACAACAAGATCCGATCTGCCGGCATCTGAGAACAATTGTGACATGGCCTTGAATATATCGCCGTCAAAAATTGCGCCTCCATACTTGAAAAGGATTTGGAGGATTATATTATAATAATTTTCTCCGCCTTGCCGATACAAATCTTTCGATATGCCTGAAAAAATAGAACCGAGGTACATTTCGGATTCCTGGCTGTTGCGTGACCACATCGCCGACTGTAATAGCCTTTTTATGTCTGTGAATAATACATGCGGACCATGCAACTTATCTCCGTATCTAAGATTATATATAAAATCTGTGAATTTATCCTTGAGTTCGAGGTCGATAGCGTCCTTGACCTCGTTGTTAGGAACTTTCAGACGATAGATCCTTTCTTTACCGTATCCGCTGATGCTGTCTACAGTGAGATATCCGGCTTGTAAAAGGAATGCTTCATTATGAATATTTTGGGTATCATTGATGGTTGTTGAATCTTTTACTGACAAATTGTTGTTGAATATTGTAAAAAAATTTCCGGTGAATGACTCGAGCATGGCGGTCAACAGAGGCACACCGGATTTGTACCAATAATCGTCAAATACTGTAAACTCAAGCAAGGACTTGATTGCGAACGGATTGAAAACCTTTGTCTCGCCGTCCCAGCTGTAGCCATCGTACCAGTCGACAATCTCGCCCATAAGGTCGCTCAGTTTCCAGTTGTGTGGAAGCAAACCTAGATTTTTCTGAGTTGCGAGGACTTTGGCGAGATGGCTGTTGTATGATGATTCTATCTCCTGTTTCGTGAAGCCACAAATTGTTGAAAATTTTGGATCAAATGTAATGTCTCTTATATTATTTAAGGCTGAAAAAAGGGACAATTGCCGAAATTTCGTGATCCCTGTTATGAAAATGAACCGGAAATACCCAATAATGGATTTGATTGCTGAATAGAAATTGTAAAGCGTCAATCGAGTTTTTTCAATTGCTGCTGGATCTCCTAAGTATTGTAGGAAAGGAAAGTCGTATTCGTCTATTAGGAGCACAACGTTCCCGCCGCTAAATCTAGCAAGGTTATCGACAGGTTTTCTGGATTTCGAGTGTATTCTTGATAATTTTGTTGCCAAACTGACAATGGCGGCAGAAAAATCGCTTGTATCTATTTCCACGCTATGGTTTTCTGCGTTCACTTTGATCAGATTCAACAAACCAGATTCGAATGTGTCCGGATTGGAATTCGTGCCGGCCATGCTGATCCGGATCACGGGGGCATGTGCCCAGTTGAAATCCGGAGCCAGCTTCTCTAATTTCAGTCCGGCGAATAGCTCCCTTCTCCCTTCAAAAATCTGCTGAATTGTGTCGAGCAGAAGGCTTTTGCCGAATCGTCTTGGCCTCGACAGGAAAAACGGACCGCGTTTCTTGATAAGCTCAAGGATCAATTCCGTCTTGTCAACGTAGACAGCTCCCTGTTCGATCAAAGCACCGAACGATTCTTCCTCAAGTTCCAAGGGTTTCAAATGGTCTTCCATGGCCCTGCGCCCCAACGCAGAATGAATCACGGCAGAAAGGGATTGCCCGGAAAAAGGCAATCAAGAATAATAAGACTGGAATTGGAAACGTCAAATGCGGTCCGATAAAGTCTGATTGCTTCTGTACAAAGGGAAAGCAGATCTAAGTCACTTATTTCCTGCATCATTATATATAGTTAAAATTCAGGTTTGTCAATCCTGAGTCCGAGTCCGAGTCAGACCGTCGGGCCTGGCCGAACTCCGCGTTTCGGTCCCGGCCTTAATCATCTGGCCTATATTGAAAAGTTCTTTCTCAACCGACTTTATGGACACTCCATGTCCAGAGTCAACCCCTAATTATTTCGCTGATATCCAGACCTCGATCCGCAAGCGTCAGCGGAAGGAAAGCCAGGAAGCGCCGGAAGCCCCTTTCCGGAGTGGTTGGGTTTTCGGCCTTAACGGCCTGCCGTACAACCTGTAGCCTCAAGAACCGGAGAGATTGCCGGGGCCACTTTGAGGCCAAAGGGGCTTCTCAATGGTCTTTCTTCCTTGCACGGTTCCTCGTCTCAGCGTATCGCGCAAACAGGATTTTGGGTCTGGGGAGCTCTTGCGGCATTAGCGTGACCCTGACGATGTCGGCAGGCCGAGGCTGGAGCCACCGAGCCGTTGCGAGTCCATTGTGCCCTGGTTTCAGGATCGCCAAGGGTTTGCCTCTCAGCCCGATAGGCAATCAGGAGGGAGGGCTTGCGGCTTTCTGCATTTCCGCTCCTAGCAACAGCTGCACCTGCGGCTTCCTGTTGGGGATGCAACGCCAGGGAGGCGGCAGAGAGGGCCGCAGCGTTCCCGGGTAAGCCTTCGGGGAGATGGCTGCGGGGCGGCATGAGGCCGCGGCTGAGGAGAGCCTGCGTTTTCGATGGTGCATCTTCGCGCATCTGGCCTCGTGCGCCAATAGGGCCCCCTATCGCGTCTTACGGGGGACCGGGTGGGCAAGGAAGTCCTGGCGTCCGACGTCCTGAACCCGGTACGCCGACCCTGAGTCTGTCGGGCGGGCAAAGTCTGCCGCGCGGAGCCATGGCTTGTCACGCGTTGGCGGAGGCACCTGCGGTGAAGGGCGTCAGGGCCTTCGGCGCGCGTCCCCGAGGTCAGTTCAGGGACGCGAGGATTGTCCTGCCGCGGCTGAAATCCAGGGTCCCGGCATACAGGGCCTTGCCGGAGATGATCCCGTAGAGCTCCGGGGCCCTGGCCTTGACGGCCCCCACGTCGTTGGGGCCGGAGATACCCCCGGAGATTATCGTGGGGAGTCCGGAGACCCTGGCCACCTCGCTCGACAGTTCGATGTTGGGACCCAGCTGGGTGCCGTCCCGCTCGATGTCCGTGTGGATGACCAGGGACACCCCCATTTCCTTCAGGGACGCGGCGGCCTCCAGGAGATCCCTGCCGCCGTCCCGCCGCCAGCCCCAGGTGGCGAGGGTGCCGCCACGGGAGTCCAGGGCGGCGGCTATCCGTCCGGGGTACCTCTCGCAGGCCTCCCTGACAAGTCCGGGGTTTTCCGTGACCGCCGTGCCCATAACCAGCCGGTCCACCTCCCGATCCAGCCAGTACTCGACCGACTCCATGCTCTTGATGCCGCCGCCCAGCTCCAAGGGGCAGGAGACGGCATCGCGGATGGCCTCCACGGCCGCCCGGTTGGCATCGTTGCCGGCGGAGGCGTCAAGATCCACCAGATGGATGAGCGAGGCCCCCGCATTCTCCCAGTTCCGGGCCATCTCGGCGGGGTCCTCGCCGTAGACGGTGGATCTGGCGAAGTCGCCCTGGATCAGACGGACGCACCTGCCGTCCTTAAGATCGATGGCGGGGATGAGGATCATGGGGCACCTGCGGGATAGCGCGGAAGCGCGGCAAAATGGTTGAACGGCGTGGCCGGTGTGAGGCGTGGGCCGGAAGCGGCGTGGGCCGGAGGTTCCCGTTGCCAGTCCGCGGGGTTCGGGCGGAGGGCTTCAGGTGGAGGGCTTCAGGTGGAGGGCAGGAGGCAGGCGGGGAGCTACAGGACCCCCTTGGTGGATACGGGGCCCTGCCCCTCCTTGGGGGCCAGCGCGGAGCGGGCGGCCATGCCGGCGGCCTTGAAGAGGGCCTCGCACAGGTGGTGGCTGTTGCGGCCCCTGCGTCCGGTCAGGTGAAGGGTCCAGCCGGCCCGGGTCGCGAGAGCCCGGAAGAACTCCTCGACCAGGCAGAAGTCGAAGTCCCCCGCCGTGGGCTGCGGGAAATCCGCCTCCAGGCAGAGGAACGGCCTCCTGCCGGCATCGAGGGCCGCTTCGGCCAGCGCGTCGTCCATGGGCACCAGGGCCGAGCCGAAGCGGGCGTGCCCGGAGAAGTCCCCCAGGGCCTGGGCCAGGGCGTCGCCCAGGACGAGTCCCGTGTCCTCGACCGTGTGGTGGAGATCCACGTGGGAGTCGCCGCGGGCCGAGAGTTCAAGGCCCCAGCCCGCGTAAGCGGAAAGCGCCGTCAGCATGTGGGTGAAGAAGCCTGACGGGGTATCGATCTGCTGTCGGCCGCCGTCCAGGTTCAGGTCGACCGAGATCTCGGTCTCCTTGGTCGTGCGGCGGACGCTCGCCTTTCTGAGTGGGGTAGCGGTCATAGGTACCTGAAGCGCGCGAGGGCGCGGAGGGCCGGAGCCGCGGGAAGCGACCGAGGTCCCCTGCGGCCGGCCTGAAGCGCGGAAGACCTGGCGTCTCATGGCGTTCCGAAGGGCTTTCGTGAGGGACCGGGTCCGGCGGAGGAGGGGCAGGGAGCTTTCCAGAGCAGGTGGAGGGATGGTGTCCGGCAGACGCCCGGTATCGTCTGGAGCGTCAAGGCGCTCCAACGGGGCGAAGTCGAGGCGCTCCATCTGCGCGCGGACGAAGGGCTTCTCCGCGGCGCCGGTGATGGTTCAACCGAGGCGCCGTCAAGGCGTATCGCCTTAGGCACTATAGACCCTGCCTGAGGGTTTTGCCAGAGGCCGCGCTGGACAGCCGCGAGGGGTCCTGCGGCGGCCATGCAGCGGGGGCATCGGAGCTTACTGGCGCGGTCGTCCGGACGGTCTGGCGATATGCGATCCGGTCGGAAAGCCGGCGGGCCGCCCGTCAGGCGGGTGAGCCGTTCTCGGAAAGGGGGAGCGCCACCAGGCCCGTGCGGGCCATGGCCTTGATGTGGAAGGGGAAGAGCCCGTTTATCGCCGTGTCGATGCTCTGGGCGGAGCCGGCTATCATGACCGTGGCGGAGTCCTTCTCGATGTGCTTGATGGCCAGCCCCAGAAGGCCGATGAGGCTCATGATCTCGGATTTCCTCTCCGGGGTGAAGGAGACCGTGATGAGCGCCAGCTCTCCGGTCATGGCGGTCTCGTGGGGGATGGGGTCCACCTTGATGACGTCTATCAGCTTGCGGATCTGCTTGGTCACCTGGTCCAGGACCTGCTCCTCCCCTTTGACCACAAGGGTGATGCGGGTGATTTCCCTGTTTTCGGTGGGGCCGGCGGCGATGGACTCGACGTTGTAGCCGCGGCGGGTGACCAGCCCAGCGACGTGCGAGAGCACGCCGGGGCGGTTGCGGACAAGGATGGAGATTATCTTTTTCATTGCAGGCTTTCGTTGCCCGGCGAAGGCCGCCGGGCGCTCCCGGTCGTTGACGCTCAGGGCCTCCGCTGGTTTTATCGGGATGCCCGGCGGTTCCGGCTTCAATGGCGAGGAGCAAAAGGTCAGACGGCCGTGCGGGCAGGCCCTCATGCCGCGAGGGCAATCGGTCGAGCGGGCAGGCCCTCAGCCCTCCCCGAAGAAGTCGGTCTGGCCCTTGCCGGCGGGGATCATGGGAAGCACGTTCTCCTCGGGGTCCACGATCACGTCCAGGAGCCCCGGGCCGTCTGAGGCGATGAGCTCCCTTACGGCGTCCAGGACCCTGGCTGGGTCCTCGACGCGCTCCGCAGGGATGCCGTAGGCCCCGGCTATGCGGGCGAAGTCCGGGTTGAAGCCGAAGACCGTGCTGGAGTAGCGCTTGTCGAAGAAGAACTGCTGCCACTGCCGGACCATGCCCAGACAGCCGTTGTTGGAGACTATCATCTTGAGCGGGACGGAGTTCTCGCGGACGGTGGCGAGCTCCTGGATGTTCATCTGGAAGCCCCCGTCCCCGGCGATGAGCACGGTGGGAACCCCCGGGCAGGACATGGCGGCGCCCATGGCGGCGGGGAGTCCGAAGCCCATGGTGCCCAGGCCCCCCGAGGAAAGGAATCTCCTGGGCTCGGAGGACTCGATCAGCTGGGCCGCCCACATCTGGTGCTGGCCCACGTCGGTCACGATCACGGCCTTGCCCGCCGTGAGATCCGAGACGGCCCTGATGAGCGCCTGGGGCTTGACGCGGCTGCCCCCGCTTTCGGGCACGGCGAGGGGGTGCCCGCGCTTCAGCTCGGCGACGCGGGTGCGCCACTCGGGCTTGGGCGAGGGGCTGTGCCTTTCGATGAGCATGTCCAACACGAGCTTCAGATCGCCGGTGACCGGGAGATCCACCGAGAGCCGCTTACCGATCTCGGCGGGGTCGACGTCCACGTGGGCGATGCGCGCCAAGGGCGCGAAGCGCCGCACGTCCCCCACCACCCTGTCGTCGAAGCGCACGCCTAGGCCGATGATGAGATCCGACTCGTTTATCGCCAGGTTCGCGTACTTGGCCCCGTGCATGCCGGGGAGCCCCAGCGAGAGCCCGTGATCGTCCGGGAAGACGCCCTTGGCCAGGAGGCTCGTCGCCACCGCCACGTCTGAGCCTACGGCGAGCTTCCGAATCTCCTCCGAGACGCCCGTGGAGACGGCGCCGCCGCCCACGTAGAAGACGGGCCTGAGGGAACGCGCGATGGCTTCCGCGAGGGCGTCCACTTCGGCGGCCGAGGCCCGGGGGCGCGGGTCGTAGCCGGGTATGGCGGGATTGGGCGGCAGGAGGTAGGGGATCTCCGCGGTCTGGATGTCCTTGGGGACGTCGACCAGGACCGGCCCGGGCCTCCCGGAGGACGCGAGGTGGAACGCCTCCGCCAGGTCCCCCAGGAGGTCGGCGGGGTCCTTCACCAGGTAGTTGTACTTGGTGATGGGGATGGTTATCCCGTAGATGTCCGCCTCCTGGAAGCTGTCCGTGCCGATGGAGGTGGTGGACACCTGGCCGGTTATCGCCACCATGGGCACGGAGTCCATGTGCGCGTTGGCGAGGCCCGTCACCAGGTTGGTGGCGCCGGGTCCCGAGGTGGCGATGACCACCCCGGTGCGGCCCGAGGCCCTGGCGTAGCCGTCGGCCGCGTGCGCCGCCCCCTGCTCGTGGCGGCAGAGGACGTGGCGGACCGGGGAGCCGTAGAGCGCGTCGTAGAGGGGGATGACGGCGCCTCCGGGGTAGCCGAAGATCAGCTCCACCCCGGTGTCCTGTAAGAATCTCGCTATGGCCTCTGCGCCGGTGACTTTGCCTTTTCGGGTGTCCGGCGGCGGGCCCTTGTCGGTCGTGCTCATAAAGGTTACCGGAAACGTTCTGCTGAAATGGCCTGGGCCGACACGGCGCAGGTTGCGGGAAAGACGGCCCGGAAGGCCGTGAACGGAGCGAAAGGCCCGGAGGGCGCGTGACGCCGGGCCGGGGGACATGAAAGCCGGAGCCCGGGGTGGCGGCGGCTGTGGCCTGTGGTTACGCCGGCTGACCGGGATAACGTCAGGCAAGGAACTTCGGTCAGGAAGCCTCAGGCGTGAAAGCCGGAAGCCAGGAAGCCTCAGGCGTGAAAGCCGGAGGCCAGGAGGTCTCAGGCAGTAAAGTTAAGCCGCAGGCAGTTATTCCTCATGCTGGATGTTTCGGGATTGCGTCACCGGACACTGTATCGGGAACGAGTTACGGAACGGCTTCGGGACCTGATTCAGTAACTTTGTTCCGGTACGGAACTTCGAAGCAGTGTTTAGGGACTGCCTATCGCGCCTGGGGCGGGGGCACGTTTCAGGTTTCAAAGGCCGCTCGGATGGAGGGGAGGGGGATAGCGCCCCGGATCACCGGGCGGCCCTGGTCAGGGGATCTTGCGCCGGTGCTCCAGGGCCTCTTTCAGGGTGCCGCCATCCACGAACTCCAGATCCATCCCGGCTGGAAGGCCCCTAGCGAGCTTGGTCACGGTCACGCCCTTGGCCTTAAGGTGGTCCGACAGATACGAGCAGGTGGACTCGCCCTCCGGCGAGCTCCCAGTGGCCAGGAGCACCTCGGCGACAGGATCGCCTTCCGTCCCGGGACCGACCCGGTCCAGAAGGCTCTGGATGTTCAACTCGTCGGGGCCAATCCCGGACAAGGGGTTCAGGACCCCTCCCAAGACGTGGTACAGGCCCCTGAAGAGCCCTGAAGATTCTATCGTCATGAGATCGGCCGGAGTCTCCACCACGCAGACGGTAGAGCGGTCCCTTTTCGGGTCCGAGCAGCGGGGGCAGGGGTCCCGGTCCGTGTAGTCGTGACAGACGGAGCAGAAGCGGATCTCCTCCTTCACCGCCACCAGGGACGCGGCCAGTGCCTTCACTTCCTCCTCGGGCCTTTTGAGGATGTAAAGCGAGAGCCTGGTGGCACTTTTGCGGCCGAGGCCGGGGAGCTTGGCCAGGCGCTCGATGAGCTCGGTTATCTGGGGGGGATGCTGTTGCAAGGGGGCCTTCCGACATCGGGTGAAAGGGAAAGCAATTACCTTAACAGAGATTCCGGGTCGTTTCAAGGATAATCCGGCATGGAAACTCGTAAAGATGCAGGGCCGGAGCTTGACTGTGCGCGAAGTTAGATTGTTATAGAACGATACACAGTATTGTGTCGTTGACAGTCGGCAACCAGCCACCTCCCAGTGGCCGCACACAGTCTTGAGTTGCTGACAGCCGACAACCCGCCCCCGGCGACCGCACGATCCGCCAGACGGTCACCCTTCCCCTATCGATGGCCGCCAGCCACGCCTGACGCCTTGTTGGACTCTTCTGTGAGAAGGACATGTCAAGTAAGGCCAAGTTGTTTTGAAGTGCCTTCTCGTGGGGAGAGGAGGTAGAAGTCAGCCAAAGATTAGTTTGAATAATTCACAAGACTCGCGGTTTCGTGTTCCGGGCTTGACATTATCTTGAAAACGTAGGACAGTACTCGGTAGATCATCAGTTGTCAACGCGTCTGAGTTGTTTGGCAAAACCTAGCGGAAAGCTGCCCGCATCATTCCGGCCTTTCCCCTAACTGAAATATCGAAAAAAGGCATGTCGGCACCTTGTGAGGCGGCCCGAGTTGCCATTTTGACGGCGACTAGCTCGATGAGGTTTGGCGATGACGGGAAACCCTGGAAAATTGTTGACAAATAGCGCTGTCTTGAAGCATTTCATCAGCGAGAAATCGCCGTTCGTTGACAAGACGGGGATAATTGGAGAGTTGCTGTGCGAACCTAACGGTTCCTTTTTGCTCTGTCGGCCAAGAAGATTCGGCAAGACTCTGCTACTGGACACGATCGATAATATTTTCAGTGGCAGAAAAGCTTTGTTCAAAAGTTTGGCAATAGGAAATAGCGACTCCGGATATGATTGGAAAACTTTTCCAGTACTCAGAATTGATCTGACCGGTACAAGTTCTGCGCCTGAAAACCTGGATAAGATTCTAGTCGGTAAGATGAAAATCATCGCGGATGCCCACAAGGTCAGCATCAACCAGACGACATCATCTTTGGCCATTTTGACTCTAATCAAGGAGGTTTCCGAAAGGCACATCGCTGTTTCCAAAAAAAATAAAGTTAAAATCGATAGAGACTATCCGGCAAACGTTGTATTGCTTATCGACGAGTACGACTTTCCTTTGCAGGATAAAATTCTTGACTTTCAAAGATCACGGCATGTCAGGGCTGTCCTCCGCGATTTTTTCGCGGAGATTAAGAGTTGCGAAGCTAGGATTCGTTTTTGCCTGATAACAGGCATCACCAAATTTGATCAGCTTTCGCTGTCCTCTGGCATGAACTCCGTGGAAGACATCACTTATGATCCCCGTTATTCAGCAATCTGCGGGTTCACGTCTGACGAGATAGACCTCGCATTCGGAAACTATTTGGATTTTGCGCTTGATCGGATGAAAACCCGCGGTTATTTTGGGGAAAAGGCGAAAAGAAGAGATCTCATAGCCAAAATCGGGGAGTGGTACGATGGTTACACTTGGGACGGCCAGACGAAGGTACTCAACCCGTATTCCGTGACAAAGTGCCTAAAATTCCACCGGTTTTCAGATTATTGGGTCAGATCCGGATCGTCAATGATGATAGATCAGCTTGGGTTGAAACCTGAAAATTATTTTAGAATTTTTTCCGATGATATCACTGTGGAAAGCGACATATCCATTTCGGAATCCAAAAGCATATACAATGATAATGCCATTTTGCTTCAATCGGGCTATCTGACCATATCGGGTATCGATGAGGATCTCGAGCGGTACAGCCTTAAAATCCCCAACAACGAAATCTATACGTCTATCAGCAGGTCGCTGTTGGCCAAAACGACGGATCGATCGGATAAGGATGAAATACAAGGATTAGGGAATCCGAAGTACAGAAGCTTTTACGATGCGTTTTGCTCCCGCAATCAAGAAGATTCTGAAATGTTGTTTTCTTCCTTCATTTCCGATGCGTCGTATTATTACAATATCACTCAAGAATACATGTTTACCATGCTTCTTTCGCTTTGTCTGGATATAGGTAAAAACAAGCCGATGAAGGAAGTGCCTGTGCGTAAAGGCAGGTCGGATATCGTGATGCCGACGTCCAACGGCGAATGGATGGTCATAGAGCTCAAGGTCGATAGACCGCAAGAATCAACGAAGCAGCGCTCCGCCGGAGAACCGCTGAAAACCGCGCAGTCGGGCGATCATGAGTTTGCCCCATCGACCGTTCGGGGAGCGGTTGCCGCTCCAGGGGTGACGACCGCTCCTTCCCTCGATTCGGATGACTCACGGGTCCTCAGCGTGGGGGAACTGACGGAATCCGCTGTCAAAAGCCTGAAAAACGGTGTGGAAAAGGCATTCAAGCAAATAGTCGCCCGGGGATACGCCGTTCCTTATCTTGCCAGAGGCCAAGACGTCTACGCCGTTGCAGTCGCGATCCACGATTCTTCCCACGTGATGATCCGTTTCAAGCGCGTTGTCTGGAAAGATAAGACAAAGGAGACGATCAAATTCCTGTGATTTCGGAACCGGCGAGCAAGGACCATGGAAAGGCCGTGCGCGAATACAGGAATGCCCCGTTAATCTTCGGAACCCGAATCAGCACCACATCCCTGTCCTGATCGTATCCCCGCTCTCATGGCTCAGGTTTCATGCGGCTAACGCCAGTTTGCGGTACGCGAGAAGCTAGCTGGAGATCGGAGACAAACGGCTATGTTCTTAAGAATCTGAAACCGGCCTGATTTCTCAATAAGCGTAAGGTGCCCTACCGGGAAACTCCTCGCAAGGGAACTTCGCTTCAAGATAGATTCCACTACAAAAAACCCCACTCTCATCTCCAGGTAGCAATTTGACGGCAGAATGCTGCGGAAAGGGGGTGCCAGAATGGCGATGGTTAAAGGCTTTAGCGCAAGGGTGCCAATGCGATGGCCACAAATCGTTCCGCCTCTCTGTCGAGAGGGAGGGTTTTTGCGGTGGAATCAAGATTGTCTTTCGTAGAGCTCATAATTGCAGGCCGCGCCCGCTTGCCTACTTGGGGTGTGAACGGATACCTCCAACAGTACCCGATAGTCAAGCGCCTTGGCCATGATCGGGACATCGTACGTGCTGCCGGGTGGAGCCGGACATCTGCGGGCCTTGCCGTTGGCCATCGCGCGCCGGTCCGATCGGTCGGAGCGGCTCCCCGCGAGGTCAGCTGGAGAGGGCCGCGAGCGGAAGAAGCGGGATGCCTCCGATCTCGCGGCTCTCGGACCGCTCCGGGACGGGGGACAGGCTCCTGGTCACGCGGAGCGTCCCGCCCGGGCCGAGCATGAGGGTGGCCGTCGCGAGCGAGCCTTCTGGACCGGGGGAGAAGACCATGGCGCAGAGCCCCTCCGGGAAGGCCTGGGCGCCTTTCTGCCTCAGGAAGCGCTCCGCTCCGTAAGGTCCCAGGACGCTCACGGTCACCGCCGCGGCGGCGGCATCGGCGGCGGAGGACGGATGGAAGACCGCGGCTGAGAGGCCTTTCGGCAGGGGGCGGCCGGTGGCGGGGTCCAGGAGCGTGAGGCGCCTGCCGCAGCAGCCGCAGCCTCGACAGCTCCCGTGTTCATGTACGCGGGCGCCTCCGGGGTTGTTGCGGGCGGCGTGTCCTTCGGATCCCTTGCCCGCGTTGCCCTGGGCCGGGACGGACTTGAGCGTGTACCCGCAGAAGGCGGCGGTCCGCCACTCCCGCGCCTTGCCGTTCGGCCCGGTCGGCGGAGCGGAGGGCATGAGCGGGCGGCCCAAGGGATCGGAGAGCCCCTTCTCCCAGGGTGAGGGGGGACAGGAGCCGGGGTTAGCGCCCATCGAGGCGACGGCACCGCCGATCCGCACGGAGGCGTGCTCCACGCCGCGGGCGGCCAGGGTCTCCAATGCCAGATCGGCCGCCAGGCCCTCGGCGATGCCTCCCAGATCCAGCCTGCATCCGTCCCGGCGCCATGAAAGCGTGGACGCGGAGGGATCCGCCTCCAGGTGCTCTGAACGCGAAAGCGCGAGCGCCCCGGCAAGCTCCCCGTCGTCGGGCGGCTCCCCGGGGGAGGCAGAGACGGCGTCCCAGAGTGCTTTCACGGGGCCCAGGGCGGGCTCGAAGGCGCCTCCCGATAACCCGTGCCAGGCGAGCGCCCGCTTCACGGCGATGAGCGTCAGGGGGTCCGCCCGGATCTCCTCGCCGGCCGCCGCGCGGTTCAGGCGGGCCACGTCGCTTCCTTCGCCTTCGGGGGAGAGCAGGCGGTCGGCCTTGGTCACCAGCGAGGCCACGAGGTTCGCGGAAAAGCGGGGCGGATCTGAGGAACCCGAAAGCTTCGGGATCCGGATCTCGACTTTGGTGTCTGTCCTTCCGAACATTTCTCTCTCCTGGCTGAGGCTAAGTCGCGGCATCAGGTTCCGGTGCCGCTTCCGAGGCGGGAAGAAGGCCGCCGGTAACGGCTATATCTAATTGCAACTGAGAATCAGTTGCTATTGTATGGTAGCCGCTCGGGCGGAGGAATGCAAGGGACAGGGGGGTTGGGGCCTGTTGGGAACTGTAAAGGGGCGGGATCGGGGAAGCGCGCCTCAAGGCCGACGGCAGGTCGTTCAGGCTGGCGGAACAGGGGAGCAAGAGGGGCGAGAAGGGGAGCGGTGATATTTTGACGGATAGTAGGCGGACTTCCCTGAATCCGCGCCCGAGCAGACGCCCTGTGGTGCGGCGGCTAGATGGCAGGGATCTATTTTTTGACGTTTGACAGGGCGATGCTCCGCGCTCATGGGAGTCGCGCAGGAGGTTCGGGGTGGCAAGCAGACAGTCGCACGAAGCGTGTCCGTAATTGAAGAGAGAAATGCAGTATCTGGGAGAGCGTTGAAGAGTCCCTGGCGCGGTTCAATATCGCAGGCAGCGGCATGGGCAGCTCCGTCGTCAGGACTATCGGGAAAAGCCTGACCTGCCGCTCCACCGAAGCCTTCTGCCTTCCCGTGCCGTTCGCACTCCAGCAGAGGGTCATGAACGGTGGTCCCGAAATCGACAGGGACAACGCGCTGAGAAATGCCAGGGAAGATATTTTCGTGGAGTGCAAGTGGCTTCTCTATCACCTGGAACTGAAGATCAAGGGCAACAGGACCGTAAAAAATGCGCCGTGCGGCTGTAAGGATTTATGGAGGGAAGCTTGACACACACGGGTTGGCAAGTGATCTTCTGCAAGGACATGAAGAAACCGTTCATCATCATGAATGACGCCACCGTAATGAGTCGGAGAGGAATTCATGATGAAGAGCCGGATGGAGCGGCGGAGCCCCGATCAGGCCGATTGGGAAGTCATGCCCTTATAATCGGTAAGTTTTTCCTTCCCTTAAGTCTCCCTGAGACCGATGACCAGGGGCCGATGCCTGCCTCGGGTTGACGTTCCGACTTATTACGGTTCCGTCATGAATCCCCCATCGGCAGGTTTCGGCGGCGCCATGTAGATTTCCGCATCGCCCTGGATGGCGAACCTCGGATTCAATATGCGCCAATACCTAGTCAAGGGGCCGGGAGCCCTGGATCCTGGCAGGTTTGCTATCGATGGTCCGTTATGATAGCTTGAGCCTAAGGCCGGAGGGAGGGGGATCGCATGTCATGGCTCTGTCAGCCCACCTCGGTCCGATCACTGTTCAGACACCTCTCTTTTGCGGTTTCCTTGACTTCATCGCCGGGGCAACATCCTGCCGTGCCGCTCAACCGGCCCGATGGACCTGATCGGTTTGGGGCAAGGAAACCGAAAGTCGTCGTATCCGATACGGAGTTGCCATGGTCACGGAACCGACAAGATGCTTCAACACCTCAGGCGTCTGCAATCCCCTTGAACACTACATGATACCCGCCGTCCCCCGGCTCCCGGACATAAGCGGCATGATAAGAGGGAAGCACTATTTCGTCATCCATGCCCCGCGCCAGTCAGGCAAGACCACGTGCCTGACTGCCTTGACTGACAGGATCAACTCCGGTGGCCAATATTACGCGATATATTGCTCGCTGGCTTCCCTGAGGGGGATAAAAGACCGCAAGGAGGCCATGGCCACGATTGTCGGCCAAATCAACAAGAGGCTTCTGTCGATCGATGTCGACGAGTTAAAGAAGCTGGCGTATGCCTTTAATTCCAGGCCCTACATGGCCGATGCCGACGTCAGGGTCCAGGGCCTGTTCAACGACTTGTGCCTGGCGCTGGACAGGGAGCTGGTCGTCTTCTTCGATGAGGCCGACTGTATCGAAGAGGATCCCCTTATCTCGTTCCTGGCCCAGATCAGGGACGGCTATAACCTTCGCCGTTTCGATTCCCTTGGTTCCAGGTTCCCGCGATCGATGGCCCTGGCAGGCATGCGTGACATCAGGGACTATCTGACCAAAGTCAGGCCGGACTCGGAGTCCAAGGGGCCGGCCAGCCCCTTCAACGTGAAAGAGAAGTCGCTGTCCCTGGCCGACTTCACCAGGGAGGAAATCGGGGCATTATACGGACAGCACACGGCGGATACGGGACAGGCGTTCGAGCCCGAGGCCGTCGACCGCGCCTGGCACTGGACCCAAGGCCAGCCTTGGCTGGTCAACGCCCTGGCCAAAGACATCGTAGTGGAAAAGTTCAAGAACGACTTCTCCAGGGCGGTCACGGGCACCGTCGTCGACTTGGCCGCCCGGGACATGATCCTGCGTAACGAGACCCATTTCGACTCCCTGAAGGAACGGCTCAGGGAGCCGAGGGTAAGAAGGGTCATGGAGGCCGTCATTGTCGGGGCAGCTACCTTGCCGACTGCGATTTCGAACGACGATGCCCAGTACGCCGTCGACCTCGGGCTCCTGAAGCCCGACCCAGTGAGCGGCAAGCCTAAAAAGCCGGCAAACCCCATCTATAACGAGATAATAGTCAGGACCCTGACCGAGGGCATCCAGGAGAAAATGCCCGAGGACCTGCCCGGCAAGTGGATGGACGGGAAACGCCTCGACATGAACGGCCTTTTCGAGGCCTTTCAGACCTATTGGCGGAGAAACCGCAAATCCCTGGGCAAAGACAACGAGCTGGATAGCCGCGTCAAGGAGAGCATCAAAGAGGCCCTGGCGCGGTACAATATCGCGGCCAGCTGCATGGGCAACTCCGTCGCAAGGACAATCAGAAAAAGCCTGGCCGACCGGTCAGGTGAGGCTTTCTGCCTCCTCGTGCTGTTCGCATTCCTGCAGAGGGTCGTGAACGGCGGGGCAGAAATCAATAGGGACTATGCGCTGGGAAATGGCAGGGTAGATATTTTCGTGGAATACAAGGGAATAGCCTATCCCCTGGAACTGAAGATCAAGGGCAACAGGAGCCGCAAAAAAAGCATCGTGCAACTGCGCGGATATATGGAGGAAAGCGGGTCACCCGCTGGCTGGCTGGTCATCTTCGACAGGAACATGAAAAAATCGTGGGACGAGAAGGTGTTCTGGGAGACCGTGGATTGCGGAGACAGGACGATATACGTGGTGGGATGCTGACGGTGCCCACGCCTCCGTCCACGGGTTCATGCGCCGGACGCTTGCGGCCGAACCTGGCAAAGCCGCGCAAGTAGCCGATGGTCGACATGTTCTCATGGATACGCCCGAGCCACTCGATGGGGACGAACCTCCGTGAAGGGGGAAGCCATCCTGCTTCTTCAGGCGGATTACCGCGACCGGGCCGCAGACCTACGGACGGCCTCGGGCGTCCTTCCGGCGGCACTCGCGGCCTCCGTTGCTCGTTGCCGCGTTGGGCTCCGTTGCCGCGTTGAACCCGGTCCCATCGGACAGGAAGTCCTGCGTTTCGGTCTGTCCCAATAGGGAGTCGAGGGGGGCCGCCCACCTGCCTGACAGATGCCCCTCCGCGTTCAGGAGCGCGGGACTGCCCTCCTCCGATGCCGCGCATTTTTCCGCCGGTAGGCCAGTCTGTCAGTCTGTCTGGCGCGTTACGGTCCTGAACTCATCCCCCGTTGTCAGCGTGGCAATCCGCTTAAGGAACGACACCGCTTGCCCGCGTGTACTGCTCCCCCATATCGAGTTAGATTTTCGAAAATCGTTGTAAAATCTTGATTTTCATTCATTTTTGATTCGCTATACATCCTCGTCCTCGCCGTTTCTCGCCTTTTCGCGGTCCCCTGCGATGCCGGTCCCGTGTCCTGTTGCGGTACCGGGAAAAAGGAGAGCGCGAGGGTGAAGGCGAAATGATCGCCTGCGGCGATCCTGCCAGGAGGTCTTGCTGCATCGCGGGAGGTTGCGGTGAAGATTCGAATTGATTGACAACCAAGGCCTTGTGGCTCTATATTGAGAACGGATCAGTCCCTCACTCCACTCTTCCGCGCAAACTCCGACCGTAGGCTTCACGTCTGCGGTACGCCAGAGGAGCGTCCGATTAGCGTCTTCTTGTCAGAAGAGGCCGACCTCGGGCCGCGTTCTTCCTGTACCCGCTGATAAACCGAATATCGACTCGTGCAGGCAGGGGGGAGGTATCCCCCTTGCGCCCTGCGAGTGAGGGGTGTCTCACATGGGCCGACCACTCCGGTTCCGCCCGCTATCCTCTGCGCTGGCTGCCATCTGGGCCTTGACCCCTGTCGCCTTGTGCGCGGACGGGGAGTCGGCTTACGTGATGCCGGGAACGGGAGCGTACATCGAGGCTCCGGACGGAGGCTCGTCGGCCGACGCGTCGGCGTCCATAGGCTCCCTCGACGCTTCGGCGGAGGCGGTAACGACCGCCGCCTCCGCCGGCGCGTCGAGCGCGGCGATGGATCCCGGAGGTATCGGTGAAACGACGGCTCTTGGCCTTCCGATCGCCGATGCCTCCGGGGGAACGGCTTCGGCGGAAGTCTCTGCCTCCGGCGGGGCCCCGCCGAACGTCCTGGCTTTCGGCACGGCTCCGGCTTCCGGCATGGCTTCGGCTCCCGGTACTGCTCCGGCTCCCGACAGGGCCTCCCTTACGCCCATGGATCGGGCCGGGGACGGCGTGGCCGCGCCATATATAAGGTGGCAATACCGCCACCCTTCAAGGCACAGGAACGGACCGGCGGTGGTGGAGCTCTATCTCGTCTCCTCGGACGGGTCGCCGCTGGAGGAAGCCTCCTGGTTCTATCGGATGCATCCGATCGAGAGCTTCCGTTCCCTTCCTACCGGGAAGAACAGCCCGGTGAGCCGGGCGGGCGACTTCAGCCAGGGGCCGCTGGAGGCGGGGAGCTTCGCGGACGCCCCTTACGACTCCACCTCTGTCTATCGGGTCGGCGAGGACATCGATGCCGGGCCCCCCAGCGACCTGAAGCTCGTGCTTGCCACGGGGACCTTCATGCTCGCGGACGTGATGGGCTCGGCCGTAATCCGGGGCAAGCGCTGCTACGCCCAGACGGCGCTTCTGCTGTTCGGGGACTCGCTGGGCGGCGAGCCGCTGAAGACCAACGCCGCGAGCCCCCACTGGCCCAGCTTCCTCTACCACGGCTCCGGGGACCTCTATTTTCCCCAGACCGGGCAGAGCTTCACGTTCACGGTACGGGAAGGCACGATCCTGGGACCGGTCCGGGCCCTGCGGGACGAGGGGCCAGTCCCGGGCGAGTTCGTTCCCGCGGACAACGGCATAAGCTTCACGCCCGCCAACGACCCCGAGCTCTCGCGCCTGCCCAGCACCGCCACCAAGCCGGTGTACATGCTGGGAGGGCTCCCGGACGGGGGGACCGTATCGTTCACTTACTATGTCCACCGCAACCGCTACGCGGCGCAGGACCTGCCGATGGGCCTGGGGCTCTCGGGGCTGGCGTTCCTCGCGACGGGGCTGGGCATCCTGGGCGTCTACTGGGCGGGAAGGAGGGCGCCGCGCCATGCTGCTCAGACGGTATAGGCTCGTCATCCAGCACGTGATGTTCGTGGTCCTCATGTACGGGGGCCGCTTCGGCGTGAACCTCGGCTCCGCCGTGCCCTGCTTCGCCTGCCCGTACGTCTACGGCTGCGGGGGCTACTGCTACCTGATGGGCCTCCAGGGCTACATAGGGTTCGGCATCAGCGCCGCGCACTTCTGGGGCTACGAGGGACTGAGGGCAGTAGGCTACTTTCTGCTGTTCGTGGGCCTGGTGATGCTCCTGGGCAAGGCCTGGTGCGGCTTCGCCTGCCCCTTCGGGCTCGTCTCGGACTGGCTCACGATGCTCAGGCGCAAGCTGGGCATCCCCGGCGCGAAGATCGGCCCCGAGACGCTCCGGAAACTCGGAAGCGTCAAGTACGGCCTGCTGGCCTTCTGCGCCGTGGGCCCGCTCCTCATCAACATGGGCGTCCTCCACCGGGACTTCTACGTCCCCTTCTGCCAGATGTTCTGTCCGGGAAAGCCGCTCCTGCCGCTGTTCGCCGGCGAGACCAGATTTTTCGCCTTGGATTTGACGAACTATGCGACTATCATAATGACCACGTCGTCGCTGCTCGTGACCGGGGGCTGCCTCGCGGCCATGTTCGCGCGGCCCCGCTTCTTCTGCACCTTCTGCCCGATGCTCGCGCTCATCCATCTCCTGAAGCCACTGACCCCGCTAGCCCTCCGCAAGAACCCCGCGCTCTGCCACGGGTGCGGCGCCTGCCAGCGGGTCTGCGCCATGGACGTGGAGCGGGTCTGCACGGAGAAGGCCCTGGAGGACGTCCAGACCGGGGACTGCATCAACTGCGGCGACTGCGTGGCCTGCTGCTCCTCGGAAGGGGCGCTGTCGCTCAAGTTCGCCGGCAAGACCCTGGTGAGCTCGTCGCCGGAGCTGGCGCTGGGGATAAGGAAGCCACGCAAGGCGGCGGGCCGGGCGGCCGGGCCCCGAGGGCCGCAGGCCGCCTGACGGGTCCGATGTCCCTGAGGCGGGGTCCGGCAGGGCCAGGAGCCTGAAGCGGCGGCTCTTGGCCGGACGTTCGACAGGCGGCAGGCGTTCGGCGGGCAGCAAGCGCGGTCGATGGACGGTCGGCAGTCGGGCTGGCGCAAGGCGGTCTGCGAACGGTCGACAACAGAATCGGTGCAGGGCGCCCGGCGGACGGTCGGCGATAGGGTCGGTGCAGGGTGCCCGGCGGACGGTCGGCGATAGGGTCGGCGCAGGGCGCCCGGCGGCCGGCCGGCGATAGGGTCGGTGCAGGGTGCCCTGCGGACGGTCGGCGATAGGGTCGGCGCAGGGTGCCCGGCGGACGGTCGGCTGAAGGGGCGCGCAGGGTGCCCGATGGACGGACGATGCTCCTTGAGACGCTGGCTGACATAGCTTCTTGGGCCGCCGTCGGACGGCGGCTCTTGGGTTGAAGGCGGCGATGACCTTTGGGCCACGGGCGGACGGGCTCTTGGGCTGAAGGCGATGATGACTTCAGGCAGCAGGCGGCGATGGGCCTTGGCCCGCTGGCGGCAACGGTCCCTTGCTGCAGGCGGACGCAAGTCTCTCGGGAGGCCCTGAAGAGTAACCAGCCGTTTCCAGGAGATATCCGGACGGCAATTGTGGAAGGTAACAGGCAAAGGTTCAGCAAGATGCATTTTGATTCGACGAGGAAGGTGCCCGGAGGAACGTGTCCTGCGGGCGGGACTATCAAGTCCGGTTGCGGCCGGATGGCCGGGCTTGCGGGGGGAGCGTCCCCTGCGGGCATCGGCGTGAAAGCCGAGACGCTTCCGTTCGCGGCCTTGGCGATGTCATGCGATCGGGCGGCATCCGGCGCCTGCGCGTATGCGGGCCCATCGGGCTTGCGCGGAAAGGCATTGCCATGAGCGGCGGAGCGGTTGCCGCAAGCGCCCCCGCCGCGTCCGGGGGAAGGGCGGAAAGGGTGATAGCCCGCGCGGTCGACCGGAGGCGCGCGGAGCGGAAGGCCGAACTTGACAGGCTCACCTCCCGGGAGGACTATCTCCCGGAGCTCGAATACTTCGTATCTCTCTACGAGGAGGACCCGGGGCTTGAGGCCATAGGCAAGCGGACCGGCAAGCGGCCCTGCGCGATCCTGTGCCTCCAGGCGCCCATCGAGATCTTCTGGGCACAGGGCTTCTCGCCCGTGAAGATATACTCGGGGTCCTTCGCCCAGGTGAACCTCACCTCCCCCAGGCTCCCGGCGCTCATGTGCCCGCTCATCAAGGCCGTCCTGGGCGAGCTGGAGACGGACCCGTCCCTCGCCTCGGCCCCGTGGGTGGTGCCCCTCACCTGCGACTGGGTGGTGAAGTTCAAGGAGGCGAGAGGCCTCTTCGGGGAGCTGGACGGGCCCGTGCATATGCTGGAGGTCCCTCGGGTGAAGGAGGGGCCTAGGGCCCGGGCCAGGTGGCTCTCTGAGATCCGCGAGCTTTCCGGGTTTCTGAAGGCCACTGGCGGCAAGGCCCTGAAGCGCCCCGAGTTGCTCGCCGCCGTGAACCGTATGGAGGAGGCCCGCAAGGCATTCGCCGCGCTAAACTCTCTCAGACGCCGCGGCATGTTCCCCGCCGTCTGGGCCGCCTTCATCGCTGGCGCCTTCTTTTTGGATGCCCCGGAGCGCTGGACGGAAGGGCTTGCGAAGGCCGTTGAGGCCTTCGCCGCCTGCGGTAGCGCGGGCGGGCGAGCGCCTCGCCGAGAAGATTCCGGCGGCGCGGGGGCTGTCGGTGGCGATACGGGAGGCGAAGCCGAGGGCGCAGCCGGAGGCAAGGCCCAAGACGGAAACGGCTCCGTCGGCCGAGGCGAGGCCCGGCCAGACGGGGTGTTCCTGACCGGGGCCCCGGTGTTCTTCCCGAACTACAAGGTCCTCCACCTGATGGAGGAGGCGGGACTGCGGTGCCTCGGGGACGACATGTGCTCCTCCGAGAGATTGTTCCCGAGGCACGTCGAGCTTTCGGACACCTCCGTGGAGGGCATGCTGGCTGCCCTGGCCGAGGCCTACCACCGGGGATGCCTGTGTCCGGTGTTCGCCGAGAGCGAGCGCAGGGCGGCCATCATCCGCGAGGCCGCGGACACGGGCGACGTGAAGGGGGTGGTCTTCCACCTCCTCAAGGGTTGCCACCCCTACGAGCTGGACTCCTTCCCCCTGGAGGAGAAGCTCGCCGGCTGGGGGCTCAAGTACCTGAAGATAGAGACCGACTACTCCTCGGAGGACAGCCGGAACCTGCTTACGAGGCTGGAGGCCTTCCGGCCGACGCTGGGCGTGTGAATCTTGCCCCCTTCTGGGGGATAAAGGATACGGAGTGTCAGATATGGATTACAGGATAGGGCTCGATCTGGGAAGCACCGCCATCAAGGCCGTCATCGTCGAGGACGCGAACATGCTCTGGAAGGGCAACGTGCCCACCGCCCCGGACCAGGAATCGCTCGCCCGCGATCTTATCGAGAAGGGCCGGGAAGAGCTGGGGTTGCCGTCCACCTGGAGCTTCAAGCTCGCCTCCACCGGCTACGGCAAGAGCCTGTACAGGTCGGCGGACCTGAAGCTGGACGAGCTCTCCGCGAACGCGAGGGGGCTCTTCAAGCTCTCCAACGGGGAGGCGAGGAGCCTCATCAACATCGGCGGCCAGGACCTGAAGACCATCCGCCTCTCGGAGAACGGCGAGGTCACGGACTTCCGCATGAACGACAAGTGCGCCGCGGGGACGGGCAGGTTCTTCGAGCTGGCGGCGAGACTCTTGAACGTCCCGCTCTCCAACTTCGCGGAGCTCTCGCGGGAGCCCGGCGAGGAGGTGGAGCTCAACAGCACCTGCGTGGTCTTCGCCGAGAGCGAGATAGTCTCGCTTCTTGCCCGCGGGGTGCCTCCCCAGAGCGTCGTGAGGGCGCTTCACGCCTCCGTCGCCAGGAGGGCGGCTGGGCTTCTGGGCCGCGTGGGCGTGGAGGCCGTCTGGCTGGACGGCGGCCCTGCCCAGAACCGCGGCCTGGTGGAGGCCGTCGAGGACGAGCTCCTGACCGAGGTGAAGGTGGCCCCCGCGCCCCAGTACACCGTGGCCTACGGCGCGGCGGTGAGCCTGAACTAGGGGCCTCCGGGCAAGCCGCCGACGTTGCGGCGTGTGACTCCCGGCCTTGAGTCTGGATCGAGCCGGGACGGATTCAGGACAGATCCGCGAAGAGTCCGTGACCGGTGAGCCTTGCCAAGGGAGTCGCGGGCGGAAGGCTAGGGGTTGGCGGAACAGGGCATGGAGATTATGGCGAATTCTCTTGGTGGCTTGAGAGCAAAGCAACTAGCCCACGCATGGCAACGGAGGCTGTGAATCAAGGTTTTTCGGTATTTCGTCCAAATCGGTGAAACGTTCAAGAAGATGGCCGCGCAGTCGTAAAGCCCTTGAAGCCGAATGGGCTATATCTGCTCCCTCAGTTCCGTGGGAAGAGCCTCCTTTGAGGTTTTTTTTCTGGAGGTGTCTTTTTTTCTGTTGCCAAAGTCAATTGGCGCAGGGACGGATTGCGAGGACAAAGTTGATTCTATCGCCAAGGCGGTCAAGACCTCGCATTATCATCACGGGTAACCTATTGGCAGGAAACAGGCCATAGAGCGCGGAATGAACATTTCAAAGTCGGATTCCGCCCGTGAATCAGTCATGTGGGACATCTGGCCGGATAACTGTCAAGAAATGTAATGTGTTAGGGCTTTCGATCTAGTCGCTGAATTGATGGACGACCCTCTGACGAGGCAATTTATTTCAAGCGCACCGTCGATTGTTCCGTCTGTTGAGGCCGAATCGTCAGAATCCTGCACGGGCAAGATTTCGGAGGCTGTGACCGATTATGTGGAGTCAACAAGCCATGTTTAAGCCATGTTTCGCGGTCTTGCCAGCCATGCTGTGTTCTGTTGACTTGCTGATGTTTTCGATGAACGGGCATGAGGTTGTCGGTTCGGTTTAAGGGCAGGAAGGGTGCAAGGATTCTGGTTTTGGGACGTTTTCTCGATTATTTAGGGTGTTTCGGCCAATCCGTTGCAAATATTCCGCTATCTTCCAGACTTCCAGACTTCCAGACTGGACAATTTGACAGTAACAATTTGTAACAAAGGGTAACTGGCTACCAAAATCATAGGAGCGGTCATCGTGGCCACTAAATAATGTAAATGGAATTTGCCATATAACTGTTTTATACTCACCTTGAAATTCAGTGAGTATTGATTGATACATTAAAAAGTATAAACTTAATGATTGCTAGAAGTTAATGTCTAAAAACTGTAAATGAAAATTATTAACAAATTAAATTCAACTTGCCAAATCTAAGGTATTGTCAAATTGTTATAGTTGACCGTCCAATCGCCGCTCCCTTAAAGTTGCCAGTGGGGATCCCCACGTTTTAAGCCACCTTTGCCGTTGGTGCCTCGATAAGGTTAACGGCGTTCTTGGCCTACTTCAGGGGACAGGGCAGGTTGTGACTTGGCGCGGTCGTTACCGGATGTCTGTTTCAACCTTCGGCTTTCGCTGACGTGCCTTCGAAACGCCGTTCATGACGCGTTCGTGACAGCAAGTTGCCCGGTAAGAAAGCCAGGCGGCACCGCCGTTCCCCGCAATCACGCCGAAAGGCTTTCCATTCGGGCTGAACGCGTTTTCGTCCGGCCCCGTTTCCGTTTATCCGTCACTCCACACTCACTCAAGCTTCAAGTACCTGATTCCCACTCCAGACAAGCGCCCAGGTCAGGATTCGGCGCCCCGCGACCATTGCGGGGCCCGATCGAAGGCCCGGCCTCTCGCTTTGAGGCCGTGCCGGAAGTATCCGAACCGTGGGCGGTGCCCGTCCACGCGCTTCGGGGATAAACCTCGAATCCGATGACGGGGAGGACCGCACGCCAGCGGGTCGGCCTTGCCGCCAGGGCAACGGGGGCCGGCAGCCATAGCGAAGCGGCGTCTCCAGGATGCGGGTTTTTTAGAGCAGGCCAGTGTGGGAGTGAAAATGAGAATCGGCGGGACCGATGGAACGGGGAGAGGGCGTTGTCGGCCCCTGCGCGCGAACGCGCGGGGCAAGGCAGGCGCCGTTCCCTATTCCGGCGCTCCCGCCGTCGGACGGACCTGCGGCCGTCTCAGAGACATTATCAGCCATTCCGCACGGCTGACCTACGCATGCCCCGTCTCGTCGCGATGAGACGGGGCATTTTCTTCCGCCGTTCGGGCGTCGGGCCTCGCGGAGGCTACGCCCGAAACGTGCGGCCCTGCGCCGTCCCCGCCGCGACGTGGACGGCTTGGGCCCAGGGCCGCGAGGGCGAGAAGGAGTCCGGTTGCGGGACTCGCATGCGAAGAGCCGACATGCGAAGAGAAGAAATAGGAATAAGGAGAAAAGACCATGAGACTGCTAATCTGGGCGCTGGCCGCCGCGTTCGCCGCCGGCGCGCCGTGCGCCGCGTACGCGCAGACCACCGTCGAGGAGGAAAGACGGGAGACGGGGCCTGACCTCGACGCCATCGTGGTGTCGGCGAGCAGGGTGCCCGAAAGCCTGAGGGACGTGAGCCAGTCGGTGCAGGTGATAACCGCGGCCGACATCGAGCGCACGGGTGCCAACGATATTGTCGATCTGGTCAAGAAGCTGGGCATCAGGACCTACATGGAGGGCTCCGACACTTACGGCAACAACGGCATCACGATGCGCGGCGGCAGGACCAGCATGCACGGCTTCGATCTGGGCGGCGACATCCTGATCCTGGTTGACGGGCGCAGGTCCGCGACCGACTTCGGATCGGAGTTCGAGATGTCGGCGGTCGAGAGGATCGAGGTTCTGCGCGGCCCCGGCGCGGTGCAGTTCGGATCGTCGGCCCTCTCCGGCGTCATAAACATCATCACCAAGCGGGGCGAGGCCACGCCTCAGGCCAAGGTCGAGGCGGGCATGGGGAGCTGGAGCGAATCGAAACTCGCGGCTTCCGGCTCCGGAATGGCCGGGAAGTTCGACTTCTCCGCCGCAGTGTCCCGCAGGAAGCGCGGAAACTACGAGATCCCCGACGGCGGTGCCCAGGAAAACACCGATCTGCCTTCCAGGACCAACTACCTCGCGAGCGTCGGCTACAACATAGACGATCTCAACAGGATCGGGCTGGTGTTCCACGGGTCCAACACGGACAGCGCCGGAAAGGGCGCCAGCGAGTCTTCGAATTCCGGGGCAAACAGGTACAGGTTCACGCGGCAGGACAGGAACAGCTACACCTTCGATCTGGTCTACGAGGGCGCCAACCAGGCGGAGACGATGGGCTGGATGGCCCGTTACTTCCGCGGCGAGACCAACTACGAGTTGAGCCGCTACTATTTCTTCCACGATCCGCCCGCCAGGGAGAAGTTCTCCAAGAGCAAGAACGAGTTCAACGGCGCCCAGGCACAGTTCAGCTGGAGGCCGGGCATGTTCCAGCTGGTGACCGGAGTGGACTGGCTCAAGTACGATTACGATCAGGTCCAGCTGGTCGCGAACCCGACCGACGCCTACAGCACCATCAACAACATCGGCGCGTTCCTGATCGGAAAGCTCCATCTGCTTCAGGAAGGCAACCTGGTGCTCCAGGCGGGGCTCCGCTACGACGACTTCGACGTGAACGTGAAGGCAAACTCAGCCGTCAACGGCAGCTGGACAAGGGACGTCGACACGTCGGTAGACAAGCTCAACCCGTCGTTGGGAATCACCTACAACCCGACCGAGTTCCTGAAACTCAGGGCCAACTACGGCGCGGCGTTCAAGCTCCCCCTCCCGCGTCAGATGGGCGGCTTCACGTACATGATGACGACCCCGTTCGTGGGCAACCCGGACTTGAAACCGGAGGAAAGCACGAACGTGGAGGCCGGGTTCGACCTCGAGTGGAGGGGCCTGTTCTTCAGCGCAACCTACTTCAACACCAAGATGAAGAACGCCATCACATACAGGACCATCACGACCGCCTCGCCCGATTACGTTCCCGGATACTCTTCCGGTAGCTACTACTGGTACTACAACGCGCCCAAGGCGACGGTCAGAGGCATCGAGGTAGGGGGAAGTTTCGACGTGGGCGAGTACTTCGATCTCGACTTCCGCCTCGAGCCTTACGCCTACTGGACCCGGCTCTTCAGGTTCCACGACGAGGACACCGGCGAGCCGCTCGCCGACAGGGGCAAGGACAACGCCTCGTTCGGGGTGCAGTTCTCCTATCCGGCCTACAAGCTGTCGGCCAGCATCGACGGGACCTGGATCGGGCCGATGTATTCCGGTTCCGGCAGCAGCGCCAGGGACATCTCGGGCGGCACGGTCTTCGACTTCTCGATCAGGAAAGCGCTCTTTTCCACCGAGAACAGCGGGGACGTGTACATCAAGGCCAACGTCAGGAACCTCTTCAACGAGGAATACCAGACGACCGTCGACGATATCATGCCGGGCCGTTCCTTCTATGTGGCCCTCGAATACAATTATTGATTATCGAGCCTTAGAAAGGACTTTGTCGAGATGAAACAGTTAATCGGAGCATTCCTTGTCATAGCCATAGCCGGTACTGCCGGGACGGTCTTCGGGGCCGATGCCACGATCTCCGGTTCGGACGACTTCAAGTCGGTCATGGAGGCTACTGGGAGATCGGACGGCGATGTGATAACGATCGCGAACGGCGTTGATGTCAAGCTCGGCGGCCTCGGATACGTGAACGTCGCGCGCGCGGTGACGCTTCAGGGCCAGGCGGCCTCCGCGCTCATCGCGACCGGAGTGGCGTCCGCCGTGACCTCGCTCAACAATTCGATGCGCGGGAACGCCTGGCGCGCCGCCCTGAACGGGCACTCATCCTTCTTCGCCAACCTGGTGAGGACCGTGACCGCCGCCATCCCCACGACGGAGCTCATAGGCTCCACCGGGCCGGACGGGGTGTACTTTTCCAGGCGCTCGTCGCTCATAAACCTCACGATAGACGGCTTCGACGTCAACTCGACCACCGGGACCACCTACAGGCCGCACGTCACCGATTCCCCCATATTCCTGCCGCCATCCGACGTGGGCGACGGGAACGGCTTCGAGGTATGGCGCAACGTTGCAGTCGTGGGAAACGAGATAACCCACAACGCCACCTTCGATGGAGGCGTGCTGGGCGGCAGGTCCAACGACGACAATACCCCCGAGACCTACGCGGCAAAGACCGTGGTCGGCCTTCTGAGCATGGACAACAAGATCACCTCCGTCACGGGAAGGGTCATCGGCGGAGCCCTGGGTGCCTGGGGTACCTACGAGACGGTAGACCAGTCGCTTTTCATAAACAACTTCATCAAGGCCGACAGGGTCTCGAGCGGCTCCGCCATGGCGCCTGACCACATCGGCACCCTGAGCAACAGCATCTTCTACGGCAACGAGTCGTATTCCACGGGAAGCACCGGCCGCGGCCCGATCTACCTCTATGAGATGGACTGGGCTCTCACGAATCCTGTCTACTCGATAACCCTGATGGAGAACACGTACTTCATCAACAACTGGGCCCACGGCTCCACCTCAATGGGAGGCGCGATATCCGACCGCGTGACCGACGGGATCGGCACCATCCGCAACTCCGTCTTCGCGTACAACACGGCCTCGTCCGATGCCGGATCGGCCATCGGCGGCGCGATCGATGCAGGCGCCAACCCTTCCGACAGCTCCAACGGAAGCGGCGGCGGCGGGATTAACCTCATTGACGGTTCCGTGTTCTACGCCAACAAGGCGGAGACGACCGGCGAGGGTGCCACCCATTACGCGTACGGCGGAGCCATCGCCCTGGGAGGCAGGGAGAACAAGCAGTCGGCGCTCGGGAAGGCCAACTTCGACAACTTCACCATCAGGGACTCCCTGTTCATAGGGAACCTCGTCATCACGAAGGGGGCAAGGGCTTCGGGCGGAGCGCTCTTCGTAGGCACGAACATGGCCACGACCTCCACCGAGGGCTACAGGACCGTCAACTTCACCACGAGCGCTGGGGGGCTCACCGAGTTCTCGGGCAACAGGGCCAACGGCTCGCCCGACGGCATCAGCGTCGGCTCCATGAGTGGCCAGGCCTCCAGCTTCAACGTCAGGTTCAACGTGGATCCTGGCGCCAACGGCACGGTCCTCTTCGCAGACCCGATCACGGTCCTCATGAACAACGCGAACAGCCCCAAGGCCTTCGAAATGAACCGGATCGGCGGCAACGGGGACTTCAGGTGGGGAGGCAGGAACGTCTTCGACGCCCAGGGGGGATCTACCCTGAACTTCATTTCCGGCAGGACGTCCCTCCTTTCCGACTTCAACCTCACCCGGAGCCTCGATTACGACCTGAAAGTCAATTTTGCCTCCGGCTCGGAGCTATACCTGGATCTTGAGGGCAGGAGCCAGAACCTGGCCTACTTCGACGATCTTACCGGGCTGACCGCCACGTCCGCGAAGATCACCGTCTCCGACGACACCATAGGCGACTTCACCCGCGAGTACCTGCTGGCGACGGGGACCGGGCTCTCGGCCTCCGGCTTCGCGCCGAACCAGACCATCGAGGGGAACGTCGCTGACGGCCTCAGATCTTCCGTCGTGGTGGCCATGTCGGGAGACAACCTCGTCCTGAGGGTTTCCAGGACCGGCACGGCGGACGTCTTCAGGCATGCCGGCCCCAACGCCGCCCATTCCCAGACGGCCTTGACCCGCGTCTTCAACGGCCTCTCCAGGGCCGAGAGGGACGCCAACTACGATGCCGTCTTCGGCAACCTCGCGAGCTTCACCGCGGAGCCCCTGGCGGGACAGGTCGCGGCGTCCCTGGACGCCTCGGCGGCGGTGGTGAGCGAGATGAAGGGGCAGTTCCTCAGATCGCTCAGCTACGGCGCACCCTCAGCCGGGGACGGCTCGAACGCCTACCACGTCTGGGGAGGCTTCCTCTTCAGGAAGATAGACCAGGAGGAGCACGAGGGCTACTCCGGCTACGATTCCGACATCTACGGCGGGGTGATAGGCTTCATGGCCTCCCTGGCCCAGAGCTTCAGCATCGGCGCCTACGTGGCCGCCGGAAGCGGCTCCACCGACTACAACGACATCGACAGCTCGATCGATTCCGACTTCATGCAGTACGGGCTGGTCGCGGCGCTCTACCCCGCTCCCAGGGTAGGCATCACGGCCGATCTCTCGGTCTCCAAAGCGAAGGCCACGTCCGAGAGGCACATGCCCGCCTACGGCACGGCCAAGGCCGACTACGACGTGAGCGTGTTCTCCATGGGCCTTGAGGGATCGTATTCCATCTCACTCACCGAAAACGCCACTCTCAGGCCCTTCCTGGAGCTCCGGTACCAGAAGCTCACCCAGGACGAGATCCGCGAGACGGGCGGCGGCGTCTTCGGCATGGTGGTGGACGAGATCAACCACGACGAGTTCTTCACCAAGCTGGGCGTGGAAATCTCCCACGACATCCAGTTCGGGTCGGGCGCCGTCGTGACCCCCAAGGGCATGGTCGCCTGGAAGCACCGTTTCGGCGGCGAGCGCCTGAAGGCGGACAGCCACTACGTCTCGCGCGCCGACCTCTTCCCGGTCGAGGCCCTGCTTCCCCAGCGTGACCAGGCCATCTTGGGCGTAGGTCTGGACCTCCAGCCCGCCGGCAAGGACGGGCTTGTCGCCCTGTCCGCAGGCTACCAGATAGGCGTCGGTTCTTCCGGGCAGGAACACAACGCCTTCCTGACGCTTGATTTCCGTTTTTGATTGATCCGTAAGGGGATCGGTCTAACCCTTGACCGATCCTCCCCCATACCGTCGCCGGATTCCGCCGGAGGCCCAGCGTAGCCTCCGGCGGGGTTCCGGCGAATCTTCGCGCCCGCCGGTCGCTTCCGGCCTTCAGGCGCGATTGGAGCGCGGAACTGCGAGGCCTTGAGCCATCCGGCCCGCTTGACGCCTTTCGGACCTTTCCCGGCCCTTTTTGAGAGTTTGGCGGCCCGTTTGCCGCCGTAACGCCCTCTTGGCCGTTTGCGGCCCGTTAACCTCCGTAAGGCCCTCCTGGCCGTTTTGTCGGCCCTCTTGGCCGTTTGTCGGCCCGCTTGCAGCCGTTTTTCGGCACTCTCGGAACAGAAATCTATGCTTGACCCCCGCCTCATCAACCTTCTGGACGCCCTGCGCCGGTCGTGCCCACCGCATCGGCTCGCGTTGCCCTTGCCCGTCAGGGCGATCGCGCTTGCCCCGTTCGTGCTGTGCGCTGCCCTTGTCTTCGCGAGTCCAGGCCTCGCCGCGGATCCGGTTCCGGATCCGTCGCTCAGGACCTTCGTCTTCAAGGCCATGACCACCGAAGCCCACGTGGTCCTCCCCACCTCGCCTTCTACGTCCGCAGCCGCTTCCGGAGCCGCATCCTTGCCCTCGCCGGAGGAGTTCTTCGATCTGGCGCGGGAGGCGGTGCTGGAGGTGGAGAGGCTCATGTCCCCCCGAGGGGAGGACTCGGACGTGGCCCGCTTCAACAGGAGCGCGGCGGGGGAGTGGGTCCCCGTGAGCCCCCTCACGCTCGCGGTCCTGGAGGAGTGCGCCAGGGGCTACGCCTACAGCGGCGGCGGCTTCGACCCCACCGTGGGGGCGCTCAAGGGTCTGTTCAGCTTCCAGGGCGGCGAGCTGGACTCCTGGCCCGACGACGCCCAGATCCAAAAGGCCAGGCAGTCACTGGGCTTCGGCGAGATCAGGACGGATCCCGCGGCATCGGCGATCTTCAAGCCGAAGGACGGCGTTCTCCTTGATCTTGGCGCGGCCGCCAAGGGCTACGCGGTGGACAGGGCGCTGGCCGCCTTGAAGGCCGCCGGGGCCGAGAACGCGCTGGTGGAGATAGGGGGCGAGGTGGGCACCTTGGGGATCACGCCCAAAGGCGAGCCCTGGCGGGTGCGCGTGGAGGATCCCCGCGCCCAGGGGCAGAGGCTCACCTTCGAGCTGTCCAACTCCGCGACCGCCACTTCCGGCGGGCGGGTCAACTACTTCACTTACCAGGGCAAAAGGTACACCCACCTGATCGACCCCAGGACCGGTACTCCTATCCCGGAGGGGACTCTCCAGACGACCGTGGCGCATCCCGACTCCTGCCTCGCCGCTGACGTCATGAGCACCGCGCTGTTCGTGGTGGGCCCGGACGGCGCCAAAGGCGCCCTGGAGGCCTACGCGCGTGACGCCCTGTCCCGGAAGTCACCGATCGAGGGGCTGGAGGCGCTCGTCTTTTACCGGGACGGCGACGGCGGGGTCAGGATCCGGATCTTCACCGTGGCCCGTGACGGCAAGGTGACCGAGTCCGAGGGCGTAGCCGAAGCCCTGGCGGCGGCCCCGTCCGCTCCCTGAGCCCTTCCTCTCCAAGGTGACCGGCCCCTGCGGCCGCCGCCCCCGAGCGTGCCCGCCCTTGAACCCTCCCGTCCCGAGCCGGTCGGCCATCGCGGCCTCCGACCCGAGCCCGTCCGAATCCTGAGGCCCCGGCTCCGATCTGTCCGGCTCAGGGCTGTCCGGCCCAAAGTCGGTCCTTCCTTGAAGCCTCTGCCCCGAGCCGCCCGGCTTAGGCCTGTTCGGCCTGAAGTTCGTCCCTCCTCGAGGGCTCTGCCCCGAGCCGTCCGGCTCTATCCCGTTCGGCCTCGACTCCGGCCGCAGTTGCGCCGAACGGCTATGGGTCCATTCGGTCCTGAACCGACCGACACTATGGTCGGACGCTTGCCGTCGGCGGCTTCCCGTCTGTCCGGACCGCAGATCCCCGTTTTGGCCCGCAGGCGGCTTATTCGGCTTCAGACGCAGGTGGGCCGACGGGGACGCCATATGCCGCAGGCCAAGTGCGCAAGGCCCCGGTTTCGCGCGACGGCGGCTTAGGGCCTCACGCATCGGCGGCTTCGGGCCGATTGGCTTGCGGCCCAGAAGGGGGCTTCATATGGCCTCGCCAGGCTTCCTGGAGCGAGCGTGCCGGGTCGGCGGAGGCTCTGCGAGAGGCGATACGGGGGAGCCAGTGGCTACAGGGACGGCTGGGGTGACAGGGCCGGCAGATGAGTCATTGGCGACGGGAGCGTCGAAGGCGAGCTGGATCGCCGGATGAGAGGTTCCGGGAAGATGGCGGAGGCGACGGATATCGCGGACACGATTTCGGGAAGCGCGTCCGGCGCGGACGCCCCGGGATCTTCCGGCCTCCCGCTCGCCGGGGCCGGGGGCATGATGCGGTCCCGAGCCGTCCTGGCGGTCGCCGTCCCCTTTATCGTTTCCTCGGTGATGTTCTCGCTGAAGCTCACCTTGGACAGGCTCCTCCTTTCCTGGCACTCACACGTCTCCATGAGCGCGTCCCTGGCGGCGGGCATGACCGCCTACATGGCGGCTGGCGTCTTCGTGGGCATCGCTGGCTACACTTCCGTTCTGGTCGCGCAGCTGGACGGGGAGGGCATGCGGGAGAAGATCGGGCCCTGCGTCTGGCAGTCGGTCGTCTTTTCGGTTGCGGCCGGCCTGGGGCTCCTGGTCCTGGGCCTGGCGGCCTCGCCGCTGTTCGCCATGGCCGGCCATCCCCCGCGAATGGCGGCTGAGGAGGCGGCCTCCTTCAGGATCCTTTCCGGCGGGTCGGCCCTGAGCCTGGTCGCCACCTCGCTCGCCTGCTTCTGGACGGGGCGCAAGAGGACCTGGACCGCGGTAATGGTGAACCTCCTTGCCTTCGCGCCGTCCGCCGCTGTCACCTGGGCGCTGGTCTTCGGCGCAGGGGGCCACGCACCGGACGCGGGCGCCCCCGTGCCCCTCGCGGCGGCGGCGGGCTCGCTGAACGCCCTGGGCGCGGCCCTGGGAGCGCCCGCCATGGGCGCCGCAGGCGCTGCCTGGGGCACGGTGGCGGGCGACCTGGTCAAGGTGCTCATGTTCGGGGCGCTGTTCCTGTCCCGCGGGAACCGCGAGCGCTACGGCACCTTCCCCGGGAGGATCCTTGAGCCAAGGGCGGCGGCCGGGCTCATGCGCGGCGGCTTCGGGAACGGCGTGCATCTTTTCCTGACCGTGGGATCGCTTGCGGCCTTCAACATGGCGGCGGGACTCCAGGGGGGCGCCGCCGGGGCATCGGCCGTTGCCTTCAGCTTCGGATCGGCAGCGCTCGTGCCCGTGATAGGCCTGGGCTCCGCCCTGGCGCTCCTGGTGGGCCACGGCATGGGCGCGGGAAGCCCTGAGCGCGCCGTGGGCGCCTTGCGTTGCTCGGGACGGCTGGCGTTCATGTACCTGGCGGCGGTGGCTGCCGTCTGCCTGGCATTCCCGGACGGCATCGTCTCGCTGTTCTCGAGCTCGCCGGCCTCTCCGGAACTCAGGGGCGAGGCGGGGAGGCTGCTCATGCTCTCTGCGGCCTTCGTCCTGTGCGACGGCATTTCCGTCGTCTTCTGCGGGGCCGCCCGCGGCGCGGGCGACACCCCCTGGGTAATGAAGATGACCGGCTGCGTCGCGGCCTCTCAGATAGTGCTCGCGATAGCGGCCGCGCTGGCCGGGGGAGGCGCCGCGGCCCTGTGGGGCGTGCTGGTGCTGGGCTCCTTCTTCAAGGCGCTTCTGGGCTATTTCCGCCTCTCCGGAGGGGCCTGGCTCGGGAACGCCACCGCTGGGAGGCTTTTCGCCGAAGTCCCCCTCCCCTGAAAGTCGGCTAACCCGGCGATACGGCGGCATGGTTCGGCGGCGGTCTGCTCGCCTTCCGGTACTGCGTTGCCCGACCTGGCAAGGGCACTAATTTCCCTGAAACCGTTGCCCTGCGGAACCTCTTCCGTTTAGCTCCTCAAGGCGATGATTGGCGTTGGATGCCCCCGGTTGCCCGGCGAACGTCCGATTTCAGGCCTTTCTGGGCCGAAAGGATGCCGAGGCGCGATCCTGAGCCGCCCTCTCCCTCCTCTGGCCATCCTCCTTGAGCCTCCCTGATTGTGCCCTTGATCTGAGGTGCCCCCATGCCGAGCGCGGTCAGTTCCGTCCCGAGCGGCACGGAGCCTTCGACTAGTTCGGGCGGCTTGCCAGGAAACGGCTGGAAGGAACGGCAGTAGCTGTCTGTCAGACGATTCAGAAAAGTTCCCTTACCCCTGCCTCCGGACGTTCACCGTCCGCGCGGGGATTCGCGCGTCCGTCGGCCGGGGACGGGAGAGAATCGGGTTCGGCGCGCCCGCCGTTCCCGTGCCGGGGAGTGACCGGGGCACGGCCTTCAGAAGTCCGCTCCGGCCCCTCATCAAAATCCTGGAGGCGCGTCCGGGCGCCCGCGCCTTGCGGGGCGCATGGCGCGGGGCGGGGTGCCGGAAGTCCCCGCGGACGGGGGCGTCATGCGTCCTTGCCGTGATTCTCCAGGATTCTG
>JAISFS010000172.1 GCA_031263485.1 Deltaproteobacteria bacterium
AGGTTCTCCCCCCGCTCCTCCGAGCATCCTCCCACGGTTCTCCCCCCGCTCCTCCGAGCATCCTCCTCCGACCCTGCCGCCGCCCGACCGAGGCACCCCCCAGTTCCTGGCGTGTGCCACTCCCCTGCCAATAACCGCTCCATCCTCAACAATAGGGCTACCGGCGGGTCCCGTGGCCAGAAGCGGCTTCCAGGCAGGGATCGGGCGACATTTCGGGCTTCCGGGAGAGATGCCTTCCGCTGAAATTAAATTTTGCGCATCGGGTTTCCGGAAAAGCCCTCAAACCAGAGAAAATGGAGGATTTTTTAAATTATTTCAATGGGATAGCCTCCAGTCCTATCCGCCTAATGCCGCCCTTGACAACAAAAATGCCCCCGGTCTATAATTCTATCCGCCAGCAGGCGCCTCGAAGGCTTAATTGGGAATCCTGTGCAAGTCAGGGACGAGCCCATCGCTGTAATTCCGTGTCCGGCACCGCCGGACGTTTCCGCTACCTGTTTTTTCAGCCACTAACCACTCCACCCTGGTCGGGAAGGCTTTAGCGGAAACGGGATGAGTCAGAAGACCTGCCTGCTGACAGCCGGTCCCGCGCGTGGGGGTACGCACGGGCCTGAGTGTGCGCGTCTCCTGGATCGATGGGCATCCCGGATCACGTTATCGTGATTCGGGTTTTTTTTGTCTCTTGACTGGAAACTCCCCTTATAGGCAACCACGTTGGGCAATTATTCAATTCAGAACATGTTCTTGAACGCCGACCCGGTGGTCCAGGGCGTGATGGTGCTCCTGCTTCTCGCCTCCCTGGCGTGCTGGGTCGTCATCCTGGAAAAGGCGGCGCTCTTCAAGAAAGCCAGCCGCAACGTCCTCGCGTTCAAGCGGACGGCGGCGGCCATCGAAACCCAAGTGAACCCGGACGACTACCCGGGCTTCACCTCGCTGGTGGTGGCGGCGGGGGTGAAGGAAGCCCGGGACACCGCGGGCTCGGAAACCAGGGCCGAATACAGGGAGCGTGTCGAGCGCAGCATGCGGGCGGTGCTTTCCGGCAGGCTGGACCGCCTGGACGCGCGGACGGTCCTCCTGGCCACGGTCGGGGCCACGAGCCCCTTCGTGGGACTCTTCGGCACGGTCTGGGGCATCATGCACAGCTTCATCGGCATCGCCGCCTCCGGCGAGACCACCCTCGCGGTGGTCGCCCCGGGCATCGCGGAGGCGCTCTTCGCCACGGCCATGGGGCTGGTGGCAGCGATCCCCGCCGTCATCGCCTACAACAAGATTAACAACGTCCTCAAGAAGATGACCAAGGAAGCCCTGAACGCCATCAGCCTCACCGGGAACGGCCTCGCCCGCATCCACTTCTCCTCCCCGGCGAAGCGGACGATGCCCGTCCTGAAGAAGGTCGAGAGCCAGTAGGAGGGGACGACCATGGACCAGAGAGACGAACTTATACCGGGACAGAGCGAGCTCAACGCCATCTCGGACATCAACGTCACCCCCTTCATCGACGTGATGCTGGTGCTGCTCATAATCTTCATGGTGACCGCGCCGCTCATGATGGGAGGGGTGCGCATCAACCTCCCCAAGACCGCCGGGACCCCCATGCCGCGCCCGGAGCGTCCGCTCATCGTGAGCCTGGACGCCAACAGCGTCGTCTACGTCGACAAGGATCCCATCCAGGACGGCGCCCGCCACTCGATCTTCCGCGAGCTGGCCCTGGCCTCCGAGAGCGGCGAGGTCTTCGTACGCGGCGACGGCGAGGTCAAATACGCCCAGATGATGAACCTCATGGCCGATCTGGGCGAAGCCGGCTTCGCGAGGGTTACCCTGGTCACCAACGTGAAGAACGCCGGCGAAGGGGCCACCGCGACCGCTTCCGACTCACCCGGCTCGCCGGGCTCCGCGGCCGCCCCGGGCGGAACGCCGGACAGCGGCGTCCAGGCGCCTGCCGCCCCGATAGCCTCGTCCTCCCCGACGACCGGAGGAGCCCTGACGGGCGCCCCTGGGGTCTGACGGCGAACCCGCCGGTCCCCCTCGGCCTCAGCCTGTCGGCCAGCACACCCCGTCGCTGGACCTGAAACTTTTGGCCATGCGCGTTCAGCCTTTCGTCCTTGATGAGTCCGATGACACTTCCGGGGCCTTGAGCCCCGGACACCTGACCCCGGACTCACGCCGGTCCTTTCCGGCCCGATGTGGCCTTTCGTCTCTTGACCTTAAGCCCCCTGCCCCTGGCGTAAGGACCTGAAGACATCGACCGAAAGCCTTAAACCTTACAGTCTATCCCTAACACTCCCGAAAGCCTTAAACCTTACAGTCTATCCCTAACACTCCCGAAAGCCTTAAGCTGTACAGTCAACCCCGACACTCCCGAAAACCTTAAGCTGTACAGTCAACCCCCTACACTCCCGAAAAGCCTTAAGCCTTACAGTCAACCCCCTGCACTCCCGAAAGCCGTAAACCCTTCCGGTCTACCCACGACACTCCTGAAAGCCTTAAGCCTTACAGTCTAGCCACGACACTCCCGAAAGCTTTAAGCCTTACGTCTCACCTTAACACTCCTGGAGGTCCTCAACCCATGGATCCCTCCATAGCGGACCCTGAAAAATTAGCCTTCCGCAGGGCCTTGATCGGAGCGGTGGTCTTCCACGCCGCCATCCTCGCCTTCATCCTCGCACCCGGCTCGGCCGACTCCAGCTTCAGGACGCTGGGGGTCTACGAGTACGATGTCTACGATCCCCTGGGCGGCGAACCCGGAGGCGGCCTGGACACCGTGGGAGAGGAAGTCCCCATCGAGCCGGTCCAGGAGCCGGAGCCAGAACCGGAACCCGAGCCGGAGCCCGATCCTGAGCCCGTGAGCTTCGTGGAGAGCACCTCCGAGCATGCCGAGGTCATCGCGCCGCCTCCCCCTGATCCGCCAAAGGAGAAGCCCAAGCCCCAGCCCAAGCCGCGTCCCGCCCCGCCTGTCCGCGACACCGTGGGCATGGAGGCCGGCGCGCCGGCCCTACCCGGCGGCGGCCCCGGCACCGGCCAGGGCGGCGTTGGCGGCGGCACCGGAAAAGGCACACGGGACGCCCGCGAGGCCTACAAGACCCAGGTACGTCGCAAGCTCGAGAGGAACAAGAAGTACCCCCCCAGCGCGAGGCGTGACCACGTCGAAGGCACGGCCACCGTGCGCTTCACGATCAACAGGAACGGCGAGGTGGTGAACCACAGCGTGGTGAGGAGTTCCGGCCAGCCCATCCTGGACGATGAGGTGATGGCGCTTCTGAGGCGCGTGAACCCCTTCCCGCAGTTCCCCAAGGAACTCACGGAATCCACCATGACGCTCACCGCGCCGATACAATTCAAGATACGCTGACCCGTTTTCCGCAGTCCGCAGGGCCTGACCCTCCTCCCGCCTTGCGGCTAGGAGGCTTGGCCGAAAAGGCTTGACGCCTTGCTCGGCTTGCCTCCGGCCCGCCTGCCCCCCGCCTGACGCCTCCTTCCCGGCGGCGGGGCCAGCGGGCCCTTAATCCGAAGCTCTCTTGCCCCGGAAAGCCGCCCGTTGCCGACGGCCTTCCGGGGCATTGCTTTTCCTGTCGGACAGGGTCGGCTGGTCGGGTCGCGTTAATCTGTGT
>JAISFS010000201.1 GCA_031263485.1 Deltaproteobacteria bacterium
CCGTTTCCGGCAGCGGAGATTATGTCCTGGAACACATCGTAGCCGGGGGGCAAATCCAGATCGGGGAGAGTGCCCTCGGAATTCGGCTTCACATTGTCTGACAGCCAAGACTCCACCGCATCCAAGGCATCGGCGATTGCCGCGGAACCTTCTCCTGCCAATGTCCTGTTGACATCAGTAACGTTTACAGGAACATGCGTAGTGGGATCATCATTTGTGAGCATGACGCCTTCAACGCCAATGCTAAAGAAAACATCGTTGGTATCAGAGGAGAAGCCCGTGTTCCACCCGTCCCGATCCGCGCTGTCGATCTCCCAGCCGAAGGACGTCTCCGGCAGAGCCAGAATAAATAGCGCGAGGGCGGACATCGCCGCAACGAACCGGGCCGAAGTCAACGCGGCCACGGCCCCATCGCATCTCTTGTCGAGTGTAGACATAGCGACCACTCCATATGATGGCCACCGCCCCAAAGGCGATGCCCAACGTTCCCCCCGCCGCGCACCCGAGACGCCGCCGCGCCGGAACGGATGGAGGTCATGACTCACGTCTGCGCGAGCAACGCCGGACAGCGAAGCTACAACCGCGAGCCCTGTCCGTCATCGGACAGCATATTGAATAATGCCAATTTTCTGGCAACAAAACGCTTTTTGGCAAGCGTTCCGGTCGTTTGCCAACATCAGCATGGCGGAGATACTGGCTTTCACCTGACAGTGGCCACAGGCAGAAAAAGCTGGAACGCTCTGCGGGCGAAAAGCTTTAGGAGCCGATGCAATGACTTCAGACGAATTTGCTTAACGATTTCAATGAGTTAAATAATGTTATCAACTCGATACGAATCCACGCGCGGGCTTGCCCGCCACAATGTTCTTATTTTACCAGCGATTTGATCGAATTTTCAACATCAACTTGAGGACCTGGTCATCTGATAGCAACCCTGAAATTAATCCGTCCCCTTGCCCAAAGTTTCTCCGACAGTATATGTTTCCTTAATATCCGCTAACATTAGAGCCGCACAGGTCGAATTGTTGTTCAAATTTTATGTGGAGAAAATATGGCAAGATCTCTGCAAATGGAATATGCCCGGCCGATTCTCGTTCACTTCCTTTCTCCGCATCATCTCTTCGGATTCCCAGCTCCCAAGCTATCGGACCTTAAAGGGAGCTAATCGATGCAACTTTTCTCTATATGTTTTTAAAATTTTATATTTAATGTTTTTTAAGATGTAAATTTCTTGTTTGGCGATCTTTCATAAACATTTATCTGATATTCATGGTCATACAAAAAGAAAAACTAGATTTTGGTAAATTAATTTCTGAAGTTTGTATTGGAATCGATTTTATCTTTGATTAGGCTCAGTAGCTGACAAGTAAGCTCGTGGCTAATTGCAGATGCTCGCGGAGGTCCTCCCCAGTGGGGAGCCTTTCGCCTAACTCTTGCTCCAGCGGTTTGGCTCAGTTTTCCGTTGAAGCTTTCCATCTAGCCATCGATGGTTTGTTTCAAGACTCATCGATGGTTGTAATACGCCATCACCTGCGGGCCAATCGGGAAAGACTTCCGGAAAACATCCCACGCACATTCAAGACCTGCACCATTCAGCCGATTTTCATGGGGCATGGAGGTCGGTGAAAAGCGGAAACGGACATTCGTGTGAGGGGAGCCAGGCATCATGCCCCTGTGGCTCCAGATGTCATGCGATTATGTCTTTTTTACGAAAATGGATTTGTTTTGCACGCCACAGATGTTCTCGTGCTAAATGGCACGAACACGCGAGGCTATCGACTCTCTGCACTCACCCTTGAGCTCGCATTCGACCGTCCACCTGCGGCACCTGAAAATCACGCTATATGCTGAAATCAACTTGCTTTGCGCCTGGCATCGGAACCGATGCCACCCGGATTGATTCGCCACACGGGATTTCCCGGAACCCGGATATCCAAAAATATCTCGCCAGCCTATCTTGCAGCCAATTCTAAATTCTTTTCCTGGAAATCTAAAAACACCTTGAAGCGTCCCTGGAACGTTCCATCCGCCTTTGGAGTGTGATCGGAACGCTTTCGAGTAGGCGGTAGGCCATGTGCCGTTCAAGAAAGCCTTCGGGGTTTTTGAGTGCATGCCGATCCGGCACCGGACGCCTGGACTCAGCAGGCCGAAGATTTCCATACCGAGAGCCCGGTCGCCCATTCAAGACGCGTGACGGGCTCTCGGATGCCCTCTGACAGGCCGAAAGCATCCGGTGGGACGCACAGAAACCGCCGCGTCTCACGCGACTGCGGCGAGCATCCAACGCCTGTGACTTCCACAGAATGCCGCCACATCGACCGACACAACGTGGGTTATCGCAATAATACCCGGCGAAATGCTCTCGCTCAGACCGGCACGAAAGGGTTCACGAGCACCAGCAAGTTCACCATGGCCGTGGCTATCCACAGCCGGGTCGAGGCCGCCAGATCCTGGGTGCAGACCTTGAGCGGCTTGAGCGACAGGCTCTTAGCCGAGTCCAGTATGAGGTGCAGGAAAACCCCGCCCGCCGCCATGACCCAGACTGCGAAGACCGTCTTACGGCCCATTCCCGTGCACAGGACGGCCCAGAGCCCGCCGTACAGGAACGGCACCGAAAGCGAATGGAAGAGCCCCCGATGCACGGTGTAGCGCTTCAGAAGCCCTATCATTAGGGTGTTGGAGACGAGGAATGTCGCGAAAGCGGCTACGGCCACGTACACCGGGTGCCAGGGCCGACCCAGGAAGTTCCCCGGAGAGAGCGCGAAGCCCGCTACGGCCGCCGCCGCCCCCAGCCCGGCCACGGCCCCGGAAAGCCTCAGGGGCTTGGAGGTGTCCGAGTCCAGATCTGGGAGAAGCGATCCCGAGACGCCGGCCAGGAAGGCCAAGGTCGAGCAGACATTGCCCAGATCGTAGCGGGCGTCCCCGTAGGCAACCGCCAGCGCCGAGGAGACCGCGCCGACGGCCAAGTGGCAGGCGAAGTTTGGCAAAACCTGTCCCTCCAGGTACAGTGTCGGCGGGGTTGCCTCCACCCGAGGGGGCCGATTGCTCGGCATGTGGCCACGGATTGTGGCGTTTCTCGGCACTCTTCAATAATTGAGCCTAATTAGCAAAAAATCACTCTCTTTATAACACAGTTTTTTTTGTCTGTGTACCAAACCTCCGGTTTCCGTTCGTGATCGGTTGGAAAGCGACAGGGGGGAGCCGATGCTGACCCTGACCTGCACCGTTGACCGCCGTAATCCCGTGGCGCAGACAAGAAAATGTAGCTCACGGCTCATCGGGGATCTGGGGGGCCCAAGTCAACCGCATCAACGGCAGCCGGCTACTTCAGATGCCGATGGCCGAATCGGGAATCATCTGCTCATCCCGGGCGAACTCGCGGACCGTGCCGAGACCCCACGAAGGTACTCCGGGAGCGACTCAATAATTGCGCCGCCCGGTCGGCCAAGCCTCTGCGACAGCCGCGAGAAGCAACGAGCCAACGTTGGTGACAACCATGATGAGCGGCAGGCCGACGTCGGAGGCAGCCACGAGGCGCGGCGGACAGCCGTTGGAACGGGACGCCTATGCGGGGAGATGGGGTTTGCGGACCAGAGCCCCCAAAAGGCTCGGCCTCCTCGTCCGCTATCTCACAACCGGATCGTACAGGCTGTCGCCTCAGGCACCCACTTGACCGGGCCACGCAGAGCCGACAGGACCTTAGTCGCCTTGTCCAGACAGACTCCGTCGACAGCCTGTCAAGGCATGGCTCATAGTCATGAGCGGCCTTTCACGGACCGGGGGACTTCGGGGTGGCAACCTTTCGCGGTCCGGGGGACTTCGGGGAGGTGCCTTACACGGACCGGGGGAATTCGGGGAGGCGGCCTTTCACGGACCGGGGGACTTCGGGGAGTCGGCCTTTCACGGACCGGGGGACTTCGGAGAGCCGACAGGCTTCGAGGCGGGTACCTTCCCCCGGGTGACGGGCTTCGAGGCGGGTGCCTTCCCCCGGGTGACGGGCTTCGAGGCGGGGGGGGCCTCCCCCCGCGTGACGGGCTTCGAGGCGGGGGCCTTCCCCTGCGTGGCGGACTTCGAGGCGGCGGCCTTTCCCTGCGGGACGGGCTTCGGCGAGGCGGACTTCCCACGGGTGACGGGCTTCGACCCCGCCTTATCGGGCCCGGAAGGCTTCGGGGAGACTGACTTCCCCCGCCCGGGGGACTTCGAGGCTTCGGGTCCGCCCATCCCCCAGCGGAACGACTTGCTCGACAGGTACAATACAACCACGCCCGGCCCGGTCGATGGCCCGGCAACATTGGAGTCGGGCTCCTCCTCTGCCAGGGTCCTCTTGAATTTGCCAAGCAGTTCCAGGGCTGAGGCGGTGGACGGGTGATTCCGCCCCAGCGTCCTCTTCCGCGCCTCATGGACACCCTCCAGGAGCGCCACCGCCGCTTCCGGCTCGCCGGTGAAGAACATGGAGATGGACAGGCTCAGCTTGGCGCTGAGCGTGAGGTGGACCTCCGGCCCGAGGGTCTTCTCCAGGCCCTTCACGGCGGGCTCGAGCAACCGGCGGGCCCCCGCGTAGTCTTCCATCTCGTTCAAGTTCGACCCGAGGTTCTTCATGGCGCCGAAGGTGTTGAAGTGCTCCGCTCCCGCGAACCTGCTGAAAAGCGCGAGCGCCCTCCGCAGGTGGGGTAACGCCTCCTTGTGCCTGCCAAGATTCTGGAGCGCGACGCCCAGGGCCGTCTCCGCCAGAGAAACGGTATCGTGCCCCGTCGGAAGCGATTCCCCTCCCTTTGCGACGACCCGCTCGAGAAGCCCTCGGGCTCCCTCGAAGTCACCCTCCATCAGCTTCGCCTCGGCGAGTTGGTAGAGAGCCAGCGAAGCCGTCTCGTCGTAGGGTCCGACGCCACCATTGGCCAACTTTGCCCCGGACCGTCCCCGGCGGGCCCCCGGGGCCTTGCGGGAAGCCTCCAGGGCCTTGAGGGAAGCCTGCAGGACCTCGGCTGCCGCAACGGTCACCGGATGCCCCGCCCCCAACTCCTTGGGCATGAAGACGAGGGGGGCCGAGACCATATTCCTGGCACTGACGTTGTCCGCGGTCCGCTGGAGGAGGCAGGCCGCCTGGGTCAAGGCCGAAAAGGTCCTCGGATGAAAGCGCCCGTGAGTCTTAACGAGCGTGCCCGCCGCGTTCACGAGAGAATGCGCGGCCCCCAGCATGTCGCCGCGGGCGTAGCGGTCGGCCGCCTCGGGACAGACCGATGCCATCCGGCAGTCGGACGGGAAGCCATGGTCGGGTTCCATCTCCTGCTCCTCCCAGGCGGACCTGCCTGAGGTCCTCAGACAGGGCGTGCGCGTTCAAAGGCCCGCAAAGGGGCATGAAGGCGCGTGAATTGGCGTCATTAAGAACTGCGGGATTGTATCATGTAAGTGACGGGTTGTTTTGGCGAGAAACTGGCGTTAATCTCTATCAAAGGTAGCGCCTGCCCATCCCCGGGCCAGTCCTTGCCGTTCGGGAAGGTGCCGCAAGGATCCTTCCGAAGGCGGTCGGCGGGGCACCGCGCGATGTCCCTCCCCAGGGCCCGCAACGCCCGGGACGCGAGCCGCGCACGGACTTGCCCGCCGCCTTCCGGTTCCCCGGCTTGCGGCGGGACGTTTACTCGATCATCCCGGCTTCGGGCAACCCGCCGAGCCGTGACGCCCGAAAAGCCTTCCCTGCGCAGGGATGTCGAAAATCGGCGCGACCGTATCAGGAGGCGAGCCATGAACTACGCGGAACAGCCGCTCGAATTCGTCCGCGCTCAGGCCGAGAAGGGAGTCCCCGAGGCCGAGTTGAGGCTGGCCGTCCTGTACCTCGAGGGAACGGACGTCCCCCAGAGCGACGTCATGGCCCTCGAATGGGCGCTCAAGGCCGCCGAGAAGGGCCTGAGGCCCGCCCAGTCCTTCGCGGGATCCATGTATTTCCGGGGCTGGGGTGCGGAGCGCAACTATCCCGAGGCGATCCGCTGGTACATCAGGGCGGCCGACCAGGGCGACAGCGAGTGCCAGTTCAACCTTGGGCTCATGTACTACTCCGGGCTGGGCGTGCTCCAGAACCGCCGCATGGCGGCGGACTGGTACCGCAGATCCGCGGGCGGCGGCTTCCACCTGGCACTCCTGAACCTGGGGGCGATGTACGGCACGGGGGAAGGCGTGAAACTGAGCTTCAACGACGCCAGGGACTGCTTCCGCATGGCCGCCGAGGCCGGGGATCCCAGGGCCCAGTACAACCTGGGCGTCATGTGCCTGCTGGGCGAGGGCGGCCCCGAAGACCCCGAGGAGGCGGGCCGCTGGTTCAAGCTGGCCGCCGACCAGGGGCACATTGAGGCGTCCTCCAACCTCGAATATCTGCGGGGGCTGGAATAGGCCCGCGCCCTGTCGCGCCCGAACCTTCTTCCCCGCTACCGCCGCGCCCGAATCCTCTTCCCTGCTATCGCCGCGCCCGAATCCCCTTCCCCGCGCCTGCTGGCAAGTTCTTGATGCAAGGGCTACGGATGGTAAACGCCATGAAAGCTAAAAAGCCAGGATGCCACTAATCCGCCCAGACGGGTCAAGGCCCCGGACTCCGCCGGACCGGTGTCATGACCGGAGCCCGGTAGCCTGGCATCGTCCTGGTGCCCGCTGGTATCGTCCTGGTGCCCGCTGGCATCGTCCTGGCGCCCGCAGGAGGCGTTTCCCTACGGTTCCTATGGCCCAGATCCCATCTCCGACATGCCGGACCCTCGACCGATCGCCAACAGCGGTGGCGGCCTTAAGGCTACTGCGCGATCCTCAGCAGCCGGAAGCCCAGGAACATGCTCCGCTGGTCGGGGAGCTCGCTGTTTCGGGTCGCGGTCTGGCAGAACCAGGCGTCGTTTCCCCAGCTCCCCCCTCGGGTCACCCGCATGGTCCCGGAGGATGGCCCTTTGGGATCGTCGCGGGGGGATGAGGCGTAGTAGCCCTCCCCGAACCAGTCCGCAGTCCACTCGAAGACGTTCCCGTGCACGTCGTAGAGCCCCCAGGCGTTTGGGGCCTTGACGCCCACCGGATGCGTGCCGCCCTTGCGCACGGTCTCGCCGTACCAGGCGTAACGCTGGAGTTCCTCCTCGGAGTCCCCGAACGAGTAGCGTGACTCTGAACCCGCCCTGGCCGCGTACTCCCACTCGGCCTCGGTGGGGAGCCGGTAGTTCTCGCGGCCCTCGCGGGCGTTCAGCGCCGCGATGAACTTCTGGATGTCCGTGTAGGAGACGTTGTCCACCGGGTGATCCTTGCCCTTGGTGAAGGACGGGGCTTCCCCGGTCAATATCCTCCACTGCTCCTGGGTGACAGGCGTGGCGGAGATATAGAAGGGCCGGGAGATGGCGACCCGGTGGCTCGGTCGCTCGTAGTCGGCGTCCCCCTGGAAGCTCGGGCCCGCGCCCATCATGAAGCTCCCTGCGGGAACGCGGACGAAGCGCATCCCGAGGCTGTTGGACGTGAAGGTGTCGGCGCCGGAAGGGGGCTCGGCGGATTTCCGCTCTATGGCCTCGGCCCCGGCCGGGGCAGGGGTCGGGCCCAAGGCGAGGGCCGCCGCAAGGCCGAACGCGGCGAACGCCGCGGCAACGTATCCGGCATGGGCGGACAGCCGACGCGTATGCGAGGAAGATCCGGAAGAGCCGGAAGGCGTGGAAGGCCCGGAAAAGCCGGAAGGCGCGGAAGGCCCGGAAGAGCGGGGCGGAGCGGCAGAAGGCATGGGGTACTCCTGTGGAAAGCCGAAGGCTCATGGCGTTCCGCGCCGACGCTGCCGGGCGGCACAGGGATTTTAGCACAGTCGGCTCCCGGCGTTCGGGAACCCGGAGCGACCGCCTTCGGCGGCGCGAACGCCACGCCCGCCGTGCCGGGCGGTCGCAACGGATAATGCCGGCTCAACAGCCATCCCCCCACCGGAGGAGGCCTTCAACAACTGGCGTTCGCAACAGAGGATGCCGACCGCGCCGGAAGTCAGTCGCCGAGGGCGCCAGCCGCACCGACGTTCATCGGCATAGGCACCCGCCATGCCAGACGATCGTTTCCCAGGATGCCCAACCCGCCAGACGTTCGTTCCGGGGACGCAACCGCGAAACTTTCACGGCTGACAGTGCCGCCCCTGACGTAAGAGACCGCC
>JAISFS010000230.1 GCA_031263485.1 Deltaproteobacteria bacterium
CCGGGACTGGAAACTCGACGCTTCGCCGCGCCATCCGAAGCCCTTGACCGCCTTTGCAGGCAACCAGCCAACTTTAGAATGTCTAAACGGGAACGCCGACTTTCTGCCAACCCGTGAAGATGGCCTAACAGATCCGTGACCTTATCCATGGCGGCTTGGAGGACTTGATCTTGATCCTGATAGGCCGAGTCCATGACGTGGGGGGAAAGCGGAGGACGGCTCCGGAACGTCTACGGACAACACGAAAACCAAAAATGAGGTCTTTTAAAAATAACTTCGGAGCCTGAAGAGAGGGGCAAGGCACATGCTTGTCAATCCAGTCGGACTTCAATGTCTAATTGTGCGATATATCTATATCGTCTCTGTGGTCGATACGAAAGCGCAAGGGGCATCGCTTGAATGAAGAGGCGCGTTGCCTCGGCGAAGTCAAATTCAGACTTTTTACACAGACCTCAAACATGACGATATCTTGAAATCCTGAACTCTCCCTGGGGATGCCGACCGACCGCCCCGGAAACCCCGGGGACGCGCCTAGCAGTCACGATCTCCCCGAAGAAAGCCACCGTGCCTAGAAACCCGCGCCCATCCAGGCCGGGGAGCCGCCTATCACGGTCATGACCGGCTTGACCGCATGGAGCTCCCTTACGGGAATCTGAAAGGGGTCCCGGTCCAGCACCGCGAAGTCCGCCCGCATGCCCTCCGAGAGCGTCCCCAGCTCGCCATCGCAGAAGCACGCCCAGGCGGGCCAGACGGTATAGCTCAAGAACGCCTCGTGAAGGGTCAGCGCGTCCCCGATCCCGAAGCCTTCCGCAGGCCGCCAGTCCAGGTCCCGCCTGGCGCAGGCGGCGTAGATCCCCCTGAACGGATCGGGGCTCTCGATGGGGGCGTCCGAGCCGTTGATAAGCCTCAACCCCAGATCGGCGAGCCTCCTCCAGGCATAGGCGTCCTTGAGCCTCCCGGGGCCCAGGCGGTCGCCCGCCATGTGGAGATCCGTCATGAGCCCCACGCTCTGGATGCTGGGTATGAGACCCAGCGCCGCTATCTCGCGGGCCAAGGTGCCGGGGACCATCTGGAGGTGTTCCAGGCGCCAGCGGCGCGTCGGCGCTCCCTTGCCCAGGACTCGCCCCATGACCCGCACCGCCTGCTCCGCCGCGGCGTCGCCTATCACGTGGATGGCTGCCTGGAGGCCCCGGTCCCTGATCCGTGCCATCACCGCCTCCAGGTCCCCGTCCCCGTAATTGTGGCCGCCGCGGTGCCCGGGGCGGTCGGCGTAGTCGTCCGCGAGCCAGGCGCTCCGGGAACCGAGCGATCCGTCCGAGAAGAGTTTCACGCCGTCCAGCGAGAAGCGGCCCCCGTACAACCCGCGGCGGGGCCCGCCTCCCAGGATCTCCTCCTCCCAGGGGTCCGCCTGCATGAAAGCCTTGAAGCGGATCTTGGGTACCCCCGCGCGGTACGCGTCAGTCAGCATGAGGAAGTCCCGCCTGCGGGTGCCGCAGTCGACCGCGGCCGTGAGACCGAACGAGAGCATCTCCCGTTCCGCCGCTAGGTAAGCCTCCATCGGATCCAGCCCGTCCCACGGCGGCATGACGTCGTAGACCAGCCGCATGGCCCGGCCAACGAGCACGCCCGAGGGCGTGCCGTCCGGATCCCTGACTATCTCGCCGCCCGGAGGATCGGGGGTGTCAGCGAGTATGCCCGCCCGGTCCAGGGCCCGGGTGTTGACCCAGACCGAGTGCTTGTCGACCCGGTCGATGACCGTCGGGTTTCGCGGGCAGGCGCGGTCCAGATCCTTCCGATGCGGCCAGGCTCGCCCGGGCCAGAGGTTCTGATCCCAGCCACGCCCGTGCAGCCAGGCCCCGGGCTCCAAGGCGGCGGCCTTCTCGCCCGCCAGACGCGCGGCATCTTCGCGTGATTTCCCGAAGACGTCCAGCTGGCTCAGCCTCACGCCTTCGGTGATGAGGTGGCTGTGGCTGTCGATCAGCCCGGGCACGGCAGGGCGTCCCTCGAGGCTCACGGTCTCGACCCGTATGCCTGCCCCGCGTGCCGCGTCTGCCCTGAACGCGTAGGCCTCGGCCTCGGGATGCGGAGCCGGAGAACGGGAGACCGGAGACGGGGATGAGACAGAAGACTGGGAAGAGACCGAAGACGGAGAAGAGGCCGACGTCGAAGACGATGACGCGGACAGAGCGGGCGATGACGGCGGGGAGGATGCACATGAAGGCGACGATGACGTAGGCGCGACCGGGCCCGTGCCGCAGTCGGCTGAACCTTCGCCGGTAGCGGCCCCCCCGAAGCATACGGCGCCTTTCCTTGCGCCGGCAAAGGCCCGGGCAAGCGAGCGCACCTTCTCTTCCGCCGCGCCGGGGTCGTCGCCCGCATAGACGATCCTGCCATGCCAGATCCCCAATGCAGAGACCTCCGGCCGGGAGGGGTCCATGGTATGGAAGCGCCCGTCCCGATAGACCCTCCCCGTCTCTTCGCCATGATAGAGCTCGGGGACGTCCGGCGCGGCCTCGCGCGTCCGGAGGTTCCTTGGCGGCGGCCCATGGCCGCCGGGCGTTTCCGGCTCCCCTTCCGGCATGGGAATGCCCTCCTCAGACTCGACCGAAGGACTATCCGAAACGCTTCGGCCCCTGCTTTACGCCCGGTCAACCCGGCCTCGCGCCGGCCGCCCCGGACTTACTCGCGGTCCATCCCGGCCTCGCGACCGGCCATCCGCAACGACGGCCCTGCGGAGCCGGGGCCGGTCAATACTCGTAGAAGTGGTCGTCCCTGTTCAGGATCTCGCAGCCTTTCTCGGTAACCAGGACCAGCTCCTCCAGGCGCACCCCGCCCTTGCCGGGGAGATAGATCCCCGGCTCGACGGTGACCAGGCAACCCGCCGGAAGCGGCTCGCTCGCGCGGGGGGAGAGCCTCGGCTCCTCGTGGACCATGAGCCCGACGCCGTGGCCCAGGCTGTGCCCGAAATAATCCCCGAAGCCGCGGGAGGCGATGTGGTCCCTCGCGGCCCTGTCGGCTTCCGCCCCGGTCACGCCGGCCTTTATCGTCTCCAGCGCCAGGAGCTGGGCCTCGCGCACGGTGGCGTAGATCTCCTTCTGCCAGCCGGCGGGCCTCTCGGGCATGTAGGTGCGGGTCATGTCCGAGCAGTAGCCGCGGTAGCGGGCGCCGATGTCTATCACCACGCACTCGCTCTTGCCGATCTTCTTGCGTCCGGGCTCGGCGTGGGGCAGGGCCGCGTTGGGGCCCGCGGCGACGATGGAGGGGAAGGCGGGGCCCTCCCCGCCCAGCTCCCGGAACTTGTTCTCCAGGAAGTTGGCCGCCCAGATCTCGGGCACGCCCGGCTCCAGCTCGGCCCACAAAAGCCCCAGGGCCTGCTCGGTCACGGCCACGGCATTGCGCACGAGCTTCAGCTCCTCCTCGGCCTTGACCACCCTGAAATCCCCGAGCCTGAAGGGGAGCGGCGCGAGCTTCCGTCCGGCCAGCACATCGGAAAGCCTGCCGTGGAGCTCCACGGTAACGTAATCCGGCTCGAAGCAGAGGGTCTTGAAGGCATCGCCCAGCCCCTTCAGGCCCTCGGCCAGACCCTGGCGGCACGTGACCGTCTCGAAGAGCGGCGCCTCGTTTTGGGCCTGGGTCGTGTAGCGGGAATCGGTGAGGAGGACGCCAAGCTTGTCGGTGACCAGGAGCGCTCCCGAGGACTCGGTTATCCCCATGTCCCCGGCCAGAAAACCCGAGAAGTACCGGCGGTTCTCGGCGGAGAGTATGAGCGCGCTCTCGCAGCCCGTCTCCGCCATCCTGGCCCTCAGCGCAGCGAGCCTCCCCGGGACGGGGTCCTCGGACGCCTTGCCGCCGGAGCCGCGGCGTTTCCTCTTGTCGTCTGGCATCTATGTCCTCTCGCTTTCCGGGACGCGACCGTACCCGAGGCGCACTCCGCCGGGAGCCCTAAAAGCGCTCGCTCGGGGCACAAGCTCGCCAAGTCATGTGCGGGGGGTGCGGGCCACGATTGCCCGAAGGCAAGTTTAAGACTCCTGACAATCAAAAGCAACACGGGGGAGCGCACCGTTATCTTTAAAAATGTCTCAAAAATCTTTAAAATCTCAAAGGGATGCCTCCCGTCCGCCCCATCGCATGGAGCCAGCCCGGGCATCCCTGAAACGGCGCCTGGTAATTTTGCGGCGTTGACTCGCGCCAGGCTTCATGGGCCCGGGCGATGCCGGGCCGCGCGTTTTCTCCGGGAGCCTTAGTTTCCTGCGGGCGAGCCTGATGCCGACGGGCCGCCGCCCTTTCGGCTCAGGCCTCCGGCTCTGCATCGGCATCCGCATCGGCGCCGATGTCTGCTCCGGCTCCCGCCGCAGGTCGGCCATCGTCCATGGCCACGCGCACCGGAAACATCCGAGGAGCGGCGTCCTGACCGCAGGATGCCCGGTTTACGCAGGACGCAACCTTCCCGGCACCGCAGCGTTGTGCCAGCCGTCACCCGGCCCTTCCGGCCGAAAGCCCCGCTTTGGCCTCCGTCGTCGTAAACGTCCCCTACGGGGGGCTCTTCATGCCGCCCGCCGTCCAGAAACGGCTTCCCCTCACCAGAGAGGAGCTGGGCTGGGAGAACTTCCGCCTGGCCGACCCCTGCCTCCTGCACGTGCTCGCCAAGGCATGCGAGGCTGGCACCCTGGAAGGCGCGTTGGGCGGCAAGGCGGTCCCGAAAAGGACGCTCGTAAGCTACGCCTTCTCGCCGCTGGTGGCGGACCCGCTGGGCTTTCTGGCGATCGAGCTCGGGGCCGCCGGGCCCGCCTCGGGTCCGGCGGTGCTCCCCAGGAGCACCATGGACAAGCCCCTCTGCGGGTGGAGCGACTCCGAGCTGGATCTCGTGCTGCGGAAGTCTGCCGTCCCGTACCTGGAGGAGATAAGAGACCGGTCGCGCGAGACGCTGGAACGCGACAGCCTGGTCCTACTGTTGACCGCCCGCTCTTACGCCTCCAAACCCTGGAACTACGAGAAGGAGAGGCGCTACCCCCGCCCGCAGCTGAACATAGGCTCGCTGGACGGGGCCAGGACCCCCAGGGGCCTGGCGGAGTTCATCGGAAAGACGTTCAAGACCTTCAACCTCTGGCCGGAGCTGGACTGGCCGCACCGGAGCGCCTACGCGCCCCCCGAGCTCGCCGAAAGCCCCAGGCTGCTGTGCTGCTCGGTCTCCTTCAGACGGGATCTCTACATGGACGAGCAGACCGGCAAGCTCTCGGGGGGCGCGGACGGCCTCTCCCGGATCCTCCGCACCGTCTTCAGCCTCCTGGAAGAGGAGCTGGAAGAGGTCGTGAGGATCCGCTACCGCCGCAAGCACCCGCCCAAGCCCCCTTCAATGGTCATCAAGGCGGCCCCCAAGCCCCAGGCGACCTGACCCGGATTTGCGGCTCCGGCCCCGCCTGACCGCCAGCGGCGGGCCTGCCGGATATGGCATTCAGGTCTGCGTATGCTGGATTCGGGTTGTCGGCCATGGGACGCGAACTTTGCCATTTCGGTCCTGGCATGTCATGAAAGTGGCAGGCCTCGATCCCGCCGATGCCCCGCACCCTGGCCTTGAACTTCAGCCTGGAGTCTTGACTGTCCGACATACTGCGACATGCTCACCGCGCATTGTCCTCGCCCTTCGCGGGCAACCCCCTCTGACAGCCGTCTTTGCGGCCACGAATCCCCGTTCCGGGCACCGGTTCCCGCCTCGCGACCTTATCTCCCGTCGCGTCTAGCCCCGAGGCGATGGAGGGGGAGGCCTCTTCGCCTCCCCCGCCCGCCTTCCGGCCCCTCCCGCCCCGTACAGACCTGGCCGAGCCCATGCGCCCCTGCCCGTGCCCCAGCGACCGGCGGCTCCGCCCCGGAAGGCCGGCCTCCCCGAGCCCTGAAGGCCCCGAAACCCGGCGCGGGCCCCTCGAAGGTGACAGAAGTGCCAGAACCCAAAGATCCAGTCAAGATGACGCTCCTCTACAGCCGTGAGGACATAGCTCGCCAGGTCGGCCTTATCGCCGCCGGGATCAACGCGGACTACGCCGACAAGGTTTCCCGGGACGACCGCCTCCTGGTCATGGGGGTCCTGAACGGGGCCTTCGTGTTCATGGCGGATCTCATCCGGATGATCAGGGTCCCGCTGGAGGTGGACTTCATCAGGCTGTCCAGCTACGAGGACAGGACCGACAGTTCCCAGGAGGTGGTGCTCCTGAAGGCCCCCGAAAGGCCCCTGGAGGGCAAGCACATCCTCGTCGTCGAGGACATAGCCGACTGCGGGCTCACCCTCCAGTGGCTCATCGGTTACCTGAACACCAGGGGCCCCGCCTCGGTCAGGACCGCCGTCTGCGTGGACAAGCGGGAGCGCAGGGAGGTCAAGGTGGAACTGGACTACACGGGCTTCGTGCAGCAAGGCGGCTTCCTCGTCGGCTACGGGCTCGACTACGCCAAGAGCTACAGGGAGCTGGACGGGATCTACCGTCTAGAGTTCTAGCCTTCCGCCGTCGGCCAGACGCCCGTCTGCCGTCCGCGGTCCTGCCCCGCTGGACGATGCCCCCGACCGGCGCAAGCGCCCGTCCGAGATCCTGAAGCCCTTTGCCGCTTGCCTCCCCTGCCTGTCTGACCCTGGATTCAGCCGTCCGCAAGCCCGCCGCCAATGGATAGCGTTGCCGCTCTGTCACCGCCAAGGTCGCACAACAGTTTCCAAGGCCGCGCCAATTATCCAAATCCAATCGAGAAATCTCGCATTCTAGTTTTTATTCCAACAATTTTAGTCAATTGGCTGTATCATTCCGAAAAGTTGTGATACAATATTTTAGTTTTCCTTATTCCTTAAGGATGTACGGGACGCCTCAAGCAAGTCCCCGAATCCGGCTACGAACGGAAAGGCCCATCACGCCTGAACTGCCCATTCCCTGACCGGCCCTTGCCCGCCATCCAGGCCTCTCGCCATAAAACATAGTGCCGGGACACGGGCAGGCCTAAAGCCTTGACCGGCCTTGAGGCTTTACGGGCGCCTGGGCGCCCTGCCCGGCCAGAAGCCGTCCCTTCCCGCGCCGCCGCCGAAAGACCTTCCCCCACGGCGTTGCAAGGTGGATTCTCCCATGATAATAACCTGCTCCCAGTGCCAAACGAGGTTCAGGGTCGACGACGCCTTAATCAAGGAGACGGGCACCCGCGTCCGGTGCTCCAACTGCCAGAGCGTCTTCACGGTCTTCCTCCCCCGCAGCGCGGGGGCGCAGGAAAGGCCCCAGGCGCCCATACCGCGCCCTCCCGCCCCGGGGCAGCATGCCTCAGGCCCGCCCGGAGGGGCCTCCATCCCTCAGGCGCCGGTCCCTCGGGCACCCGAGGCGCCTGAGGCGTCTGAGGCGCCCGTGCGCCGCCTGGCCGCGCGTCCATTGCCGCCCGCCGCCCGGGACTTCTACATCCCGAGCGATCTGGACGGCGATTCCCCCCCCGCTCCTTCCGGTACAGGCTACGGCTCAGACCCCGGCGCGTCCCGCGAGTATGCGCCCCCTTACGACGAGGGCCTTCTCGCCCGCCATGAGTTGAGCGAGCAGGCCCCCCGCCCGCCCGCCGCGCCTCCGGCGGCCTCCAGACCCCCGACCGCCCCCGAGCCGCGCCCCCCCGCTTTCGCGGGGCAGGCGATGCCCGCCCCTCCGGCGCCCGCTCCGGCGCCTCAGCCGGCAGACGACTTCCGGGCCGACCTCGCGGAGTCCCAGGGCCCCCCCGCCGGGTACCAGGATCCCGGCCTGGGCGGCGACCCTTTGGCCTGCGGCCCCGTCGCCGATCCTCTGGGGGCGGATCCGCTGGCCTCCGATCCGTTTGCCTACCAGATGCCGGACGGAAACCAGCCTGGCCTCGGGGAGCCCTCCCGCGGCGCTGCCTTTTTCGGTGACGCCGCGCCCCCCGAGCCGCCGGCCCCCAAGCCCCGGCTTCTGGAGCCCAGGGACCGTCGGCCCAAGGACCGCAGGCGCCTGGCGCTCGCTGCCGCCGTGGCGGCCGCGCTCCTTACCGCCGGGCTGTACTTCTACTTCTCCCTGGACAGCGGCCCCGAGCCGGGACAGGCCGTGCAGTCCCCCGCCGCGGATCTCAGGGCTTCCGCCAACGCGGGCGCCGCCGCCTCCCAGGAGGGCGCCCAGGACGCCGGACTCTCCGGCTCCGCCACGCAGGGCGCGAGCCCCCAGCTGGACACCGCGTCCCTGACCCAGCCGGACGTGCCCAACAGCACGGAGCACCTGAACTTCTCCAAGGACCTGACCACCCACCACTACCGCTCCAACTCTGAGGCGGGAAACATCCTCATCGTCACGGGCCGCGTCGAGAACCGCTTCCCCGACAGGAGGAGCTACATCAAGGTCAAGGCGGTCCTGAAGAACTCCCAGGGCACCGTGGTGGCCGAACGGGACGCCTTCGCGGGCAACTACCTGACGGAGAACGAGCTCACCACCCTCCCCATGAGCGAGATCCTGGCCCGCCTGGCCCTCCGCGGCGGCCAGAACAGCTCCAACATCAACATCGCCCCCGGAAGCTCGGTGCCCTTCATGCTGGTCTTCGACAAGCTCCCCCCGGATCTGGCCGAGTACGTGGTGGAGTGCGTGAGCTCCACCCCGGCGGGCAACGTGGCCGATTCCGGTCGCCTCGAGACCTCGCGGGCGCTCACCTAGCCTCCTGCGGAACGGTCCGCCAGGCCGCCCCGGACTCCCTGTACGTGGGCCTCGCTCATTCGTTAGCCTCCTGTCCGCAGGACCCTCCTCGCGCGGAAGCTCCCCCACCCGGAAGCCCCGCGTGGCACGCGAGCCCCGCGACCTGATACTCTGCCCCGTCCCGCCGCCCTGCGGCTGGACGGGGCTTTCCACGTTGTACCATCGCGGCTTGCGCCGGTATGCCGTCAGAGGCCGCGCAGAGCGTTCCGACAGCACCGTTGGCCCTTAGCCGGACTTCCTCCTGACTTTCCTCCGGACTTCCTCCTGACTTCCCGCCGGACTCCCTCCTGACTCCCCGCCGGACGCCGGATTTCCCTTCGAACTTACCGTCTGACTCACCGCCAGACACCTCAGGACCTCGCAGAACTACCTTTCGGCTTTCCGGTATGCCGCATCGAACGGATCACGGATCGTCTGGAGCGCTGCGTCCCGATTCGGCGGGCCGCCTCCCCGCATCGGCCCCGGGCAATGAGGATATAGAGATCTGGGGCCCGGCTTGCCAACGCTCTCAAGTTCTGGTAATTTGTTGTCTTTCAACCGGACGCGAAAAAGATGCCACGCCGCATTTTTTCTTCTCGTCCGCTTTTCTTTACCCGTGGCCCTAAGCGAGCCCCGGGGGAGAGGCTTTCTGGCATGTCCGGGACGCTCTGCGGGGCTCTGGATCTGGGCTCCAACACATTCCGGCTGATGCTGGCCAGCGCCGGTCCGGACGGGCGCGAGCCCGATGCCGCAAGAAGAATCTGGCAGGAGATACCCCGAATCTCCGAGGGCTTAACACCCGGGGAGCCCTTCCAAGGCAAGGCTCTGGCGAGGGCCTGGAAGGCCCTGGAGGGTTTCGGCGAGATTATCGATCGCGAAAAGCCCGGGCGGGTGCTCGCCGGGGCCACCATGGCATTCCGGCTGGCCTCCGACGGTCCGGCATTCGTTGCCGAGGCGGCCTCGCGCTTCGGGTGGCGCACTGAAATCCTGTCCGGCGCCGAAGAGGCCCGGCTTTCCGCCTTCGGCGCCCTGAACTCCCTGGACCCTCCGCCGGAGCGCTCGGTCGTCTTCGACGTGGGCGGCAGATCCACCGAGTTCATCGTGCTTCACGGACGCGCCATCACTGCGCTCGAGAGCCTCCCCGTAGGAGTGGTGGGACTCAAGGAGGCCTTCGTCCAAAACGATCCGCCCAGTCCGTCGGAGCTCGGGGCGGTCGAGGAAAGCGTCAGGACGACCTTGGCCGGGGCGCCGCTGCCTCCGGAGGGGGAAGCCTTCAGGCTCATCGGCACCGCAGGCACGGTGACCACCCTGGCCTCCATGCTCCTGGGGCTTGACGGCTACCGCCCTGAGCTGACCCACGGGGCCGAGATCTGCCGCGCCGCCTTGGAGCGCCTCTACGGGGAGATCTCCCGTGAGACGGCAGCCCAAAGGGCCTTGCGTCCCGGCCTCCACCCCATGAGGGCGGACGTAGTGAC
>JAISFS010000282.1 GCA_031263485.1 Deltaproteobacteria bacterium
GGACAACCCCGTAGCTTTCACGGCCTCCTTCAGATCGTGCCAGAGGACGTTGGACCGCTCATGACTAAGGGAATCTTGCGGACGAAGTTACAGCCACGGCGGAGGGAAATATCCAATCCGACGGGACCGGGCGGGCGGGGTCGACACCGGGGGGGACACGGGACGCGCGCCAGGCCACTTTGGGCGCCGAGGCGGAGCGGTCTAGCGGCATCCTGCGGAACTTCCACGTATTTCCTGCCTTCACTTCCGACAAACGCATTATGACCCCATGGCGTCCGGGTCGTCGACGACCATCACGCACAGGATGTCCCCGGCGCGGAAGCAGGTGCTTTTCCAGAAGCAGAGGGACGCAAGGTTCCCGGGTCCGTTCGAGCCTCCCTAAAGTTCACGCTTCGACGCCTCCAGGCGCACACGTCCCTAATGGCCACGAATGCCAGAGAGGGATCATTTAGATCCTTCGGTGGTTTTCGGACGGCAGATGGTGCCGCGTCCAAAGGGGAGGCGTTGAGGGCATGCCAGTATCTCCAGAGGAGGGACCGGCACACGCGATCCTTTCGGTGATATTACTCCGGTAGGCAAATATGAAAATTTTTCAATCCCTGAATATTTACTGCAATCAAGGAGTTTAGGTTATCAATACTTATGTGTTACGGATACGACAACTCAGAATAAGCTTTGATTAAAAATTCTTCCTTAACCGTACATAGTATTGTGTCAAGAAAAATTTAATATTTGAGGGTATGTTCATTTTCTCATGAGGCGGAACCCGGAAGGGTGGCCCCGTAAAGCCGCGACCCGGCAACGCCCCGCCTGACTGCGTTCCGGAAGAGCCCCGGTCGGGAGGCGAACCCCGGAAGGGTGGACCCGAAAAGCCGCGCCCCGGCAACGGCCCGCCTGATGGCGCTCCGGAAAAGCCACCGCCTCCTGAAGACTCGCCTGATGCCGCTCCGGAAAAGCCTCCTCCAGGAGGTGGAGCCCGGAAAGGCGGGCCCGCGGAGCCGCGCGCAGGAAAAATTCGGCCGTCGGGAAACGGCGGCTGCCCAAATCCAATGCTGGCATTGACAAAATCAAGCAGATGAGCTTCCGAAAAAAGCGCTCTCCTGTTCCCGCGAAGAGAAAATTGATTCCACTGCAAAAACTCCCTACCTCACCTCCTGGCAGTCATTTGAGGGCCGAGTATCTGGGTAAATGGTGCGCAGATATGCTGTGGTTTAAGGCTTTAGCGCCATGATGCCAATGCGATGGCCCCATGAAATTCCGCTTCCCCGTCGAGGTTGAGGGTTTTTGCAGTGGAATCAACGATGCCAGCACATCGAAAAGGCGATATTTTCTTCAAGCGCCGTACCATGATCCTGACACCCGGCAGGCACCGCCGTTGGCGGGACAAGGCGACCCTTCGATAAGCCCATCAATTATAGAGTCTACAACTCAAAAACCCCCATCCCGGTAGTCTGATTTATCCCGTGAACGGTTACGGAGCGATAATGGCCAGTAAGGCCGGGAAGGAGAGTGGCCACGTGCGCCGTGCGCCGGTCCATCGTGTCCGGCGAGATCGGCCTTGCTCCCCCGAAGACGGCTTCAGATGTTTGCAGTTTTTTTTGAAATCTGTTTTCGCCGCCCGCGCTCGAGGTCGAGACTTGCCATCCGGAACCGGCGGCTTCGTATGTGAGGCCTTCTCCCTCGGCCTGAGACACGGACGATGACGCGACGGCGGGGGAACGCGCAGGCAGGGGAACGCGACCGCAGGCAGTGGGGGACGGCGGAAAGCGCCTGCCCCGGACGGCGCGGGAAATCCTAAGGAAAAGGCCTAAGGCGTCGGCAAGAGCGGGGGATGCCGTAATTCGGCTGTCAGGGCGAAATCGGGTTGCCGCGCCGCGAATCGCTCCGGCCGCGAACGGGTCCCGCCGCTTCCGGCGGCAGGCGCGAACGCCCGCCGCCGGAATGGCAACCTGCCCTGAGGCTCAGTAACTGTAGGCCAGGCCCACGTAGAAGTTGCGGCCGGCGCTCGGGTACTCCTTGGAGGCCTCGTAGTAACGGTTGAAAAGGTTGTTGACCGAGACCTTGATGGCGACCGACCCGCCTGCCCCGAGATCCGCAAGCTTCTTGGACATCGCCAGGTCTACCACGTTGTACCTGCCATATTCCGGCTTCGGATAGGTGTTCGTCGGGTTGTTGTAGAACACGCCAACGTAGCGGGCCCTCACGGACGCGGAAAAGTCGTTTCCGGGCGTGTAGAACGACACGCCGTAGCCGGCCGCGAGAGTCGGGACATCGTTCAGCTTCCTGCCGGTGTCCCTGTCCCTGAACTTCGTCATGAAGTTCAGGTTGGCGTAAGGCCGGAGCGAGTAGCCCTCGCCTATCAGCCGCCCGAAGTCGTAGCTGGCCTCCAGCTCGACGCCCTCCCTCAAGGCCTTGCCGATGTTCACCAGGGTGGCGCGGCCGTTCAGCTGGCCGGTGGTTATGAGGTCCTCCGAGTCGGTGCGGAACAGGGTGACGCCGAAGTTAATCCCCTGCCAGGACAGATCCGCGCCGATCTCCCAGGTCTTGCTGGTCTCCGGCTTCAGATCCGGGTTTCCGACGTAGGAGGACGTGTCGATGTACAGCTGGCGGACGGTGGGCATGAGGAATGCCTCGGCGTAGTGGGCCCTGAGCTTGATCCACGGGGCGGGGAGCCAGGCGACGCCAATGGACGGCGAGAAGTTCTTGTCGGACCTGGAACGGTTAACCCTGACGTCCTTGTCCCTCAGCCTGTACCAGTCATAGCGGCCGCCCAGGCTGAAAATGAGCGAGTCGTCCAGGAACCGCAGCTTGCCGATGACGTAGACGGCCTTGTTGGTCGTGTCGGTCTCCAGGGGGGCCCAGGTCTGCGTCATGTCGTAGTAGGCGTAGTCGACGCCGGCGGTCAGGACGAACATGCCCTGGTCGTAGCTCATCTGGCCGGAGCCTATCTGGGCGTGGGTGTAGTAGCGGCTGAACGACGGCGTCCTCAGGCCGATGTAGTTCTCGTCGTCGTTGCCCAGGCCGAAGCGGGCGCTCCAGCTCAGCCGGCCGTCCAGGGCGGCGCCCTGGTAGTTTAGCTCACCGAACGAGTTCTTGCGGTCGGAGTGCCGCGGGTTCCACGCGGTCAGCCGCCCCGCGAAGTTGGTGTTGACGTCGAAGAAGGTGCCCGCGAAGCCCACCCTGTGCTCGCCGAACGAGTAGCCGAGGTTCAGGGTCGAGGCGCTCTTCTTGCTCCACCTGGTGGACGGGTACACCCTGCCGTCAGGAAGGTGGATATCCCCCCTTGACGACCAGTCGAAGCTCGCGAAGTAGTCGAAGCCGCCCTTCTCGCCCGAAAACGAGACCACCGCGTCGCGGTAGTCGAAGCTCCCGACGCCAGCCTTGGCCTCGACGCTGAAGGGCTTCTCGCCCGTGCCGCGCCTGGTGATGACGTTGATGACCCCTCCCATCGCCGACGGTCCGTACTGGGCCGCGACCGGCCCGCGTATTATCTCGACCCTCTCGATGTTCGAGGAGACTATCTTGCTGATGTTGCCCGTCATCGTCCTCCGCCCGTCCACCAGCACCGTCACCTGCCCGCCCAGCTCGAAGCCGTGAGCGTCGCCCGTGAAGCCCCGCATGCTCACCTGGGTGAGGTAGCCGTGGTCGCTCATCACCTGCAGGCCGTACGCGCCGAGGACATCGGCCAGATCGACGGCGGAGGAATTCTCGATGAACTCCCTGTCAATGACGGAGATGTTCGAGGTCACCTCCCTCTTCTCCTCGACGAACCTCGAGGCGGTCACCACCAGCGTATCCAGGTCGGAGGCCGACGCTCCCCCCGTCCCCTGGGCCCGCGCCTGGCCGCCCATGGCCAGAAGTGCCGATGCAACGAAAAGCAACAGTATGTTCCTGCGCATTATTCCCACCTTGTTTCTTGGCACCGGGAAAAACTCGGCGCGAGCCAGCCGCCGACCGCGCATCGAAGCGCCTGGGCGTACGGGAATTACGGATTGAAGAAGGGGAGTGAGCGTAAACCTCGGAGCCTGAGATAATCGGGGCGTGAGCGTAGACTGAGCGTAGACTGAGCGTAGACATTGAAGAGAAAGTGATGAAGGGATGGGGCATAAGCCTTGGAGCGCGAGGGTTACGGGAAAGCATTGAGAGGAGGGACACAAATGCCGAGGCGTCGGTGCCTATGCGGGGAAAGGCATCGGACGGCGATCCTCGAAGAATCCGTCCTCCGGGCCGTCGCCCGGGGAAATCGAGTGAAGGGAACGGCGTTTCAGGCTGACGTTTTCGCATCCGGTGAAATACGAATGTCCTGGCGGGAAGTCCAGCCGCGAGCATGACTAAGAGGGGCAAGTACGGACAACGAAGACGTCCGCAGTGTCGCCGACGGAGTTGCCGACATGTCGAAGAAATGGCAACTCCTGTTGATATCACGCCAAACCTCATTCCGCTAGCGCGCGTCACGTGAGAACCGGAGAATGGATTCCCCGAAGGCGACGAGAGGCCGGCGGCTGCGAGAAGAAATGAACAAATATTGTGCGCTCCGGTTTCGGACAGAGTTTCCGCTCCGCAGCTCATGAGCCCCAGGGAGCCTCTCTGCGGCGTTGCAGGGAACGAGCTTTCCAGCTAAGGATCCCAACGTAAGCAACCGTGAGGTCGGATTCGAAACACCGCGATTCTAATCCATCGCGCAACCAAATGTCAACAAATTCTTTACCATCACGAAGAAAGGCTGTTCGCCTCATACGAACAAGGCCAATGCCTGGACCGCCGTATCGCGGCACTCAGGCAACCCTTAGCGCCTTCCTCATTACTGCGGAAGCGCTTCCGGAAAATTACCGAAAAAATATTGGGAAACTCGGGACCCCTACGGAACCGTTGCCGGAAGAAGTCCCGAGATCCGCATGGGGCGTTTTATATTCTGGCTCCGGCTTGGCCTCTAGCCCGAGCTTCGGATTGGCCTCAAGCCCGAGCTTCGGATTGGGCTCGGGGTCGAGGTCGAGCATTGGCCTGGGCTCGACCCAGCGCTCCGGCACGGTCTCAAGCCCGATCTTCGGATTGGGTTCGAGCCCCGGGCCCGGCATTATGCCCGGACCCCGTAACCGAAAGCGGGTGCAACCGGCGAGGCGTCAATAAGAGTAGGCCAATCCCACGTAAAAGTTGCGGCCGGGCTGAGGGTAGGCGTAGTAGGTCTCGTAGTACTGGTTCGTGACGTTGTTGACCGCCGCCTTGAGCGTGATCGATCCGCCCGCCCCTAGATCCGCCAGCTTTTTCGAGAGCGTCACGTCCACGACCGTGTACTTGCCGAACACCGCGTTTGTGGTCGAGGTCCTGTAGGTCTTCCTGCCGAGGTAGCGGGCCCTGACCGAGGCGGAGAAGTCGTTCCCCGGCGTCGCGAACGACACGCCGTAGCCTGCGGTGATCTCGCCTATGTTGTAGAGCTTCTCGCCGGTGTCCTTGTCGATGAACTTGGTCATGACGTTCAGGTTCACGTACGGCCTCAGGTAGTAGCCCTCGCCCAGGAGGCGGGGGCCGAGGTTGGCGTTCAGCTCGAACTCCAGACCCTCCCTGAGGGCCCTGCCGACGTTCACGTAGGTGTTGCGTCCGTCGTCCGCCCTTCCGGTGATGATGAGATCCTTCGAGTCGGTGCGGAAGAAGGTGGCGCTGAAGTTCAGCTCCTGCCACGACACGTCGGCGCCGAACTCCCATGTCAGGCTGGTCTCCGGCTTCAGGTCGGGGTTGCCCACGTATGTCCCGGAGTCGCTGAACAGCTGGCTCTGGGACGGCATGAGGAACGCCTCGGCGAAGTGGGCACGGAGCTTCAGCCACGGCGCCGGAAGCCACGCCACGCCGACGGTGGGCGAGAAGTTTTTGTCGGACACGGAATGCCCCTGCGGGGAGTCCTTCTCGCTCAGCTCGAACCAGTCGTACCGCCCGCCGAACGAGAACACCAGGGCGTCGCCGAGGAGCCTCAGCTTGCCCAGGCCGAAGATCGCCGTGTCGGTAGAGTCGCTCGCGAAAGGGGCCCAGGTCCTCTCCATCTCGTAGAGTGCGTAGTCGACCCCGACCGACAGCGCCAGCATCCCGGAGTCGTAGGTCACCTGGCCGGATCCCGTCCTGGCGTCCGTCCAGTACCGGCTGAACGACGTGGCGACGAGCCCTATGTAGTTCTCGTCGTCCTTGCCCATTCCGTAACGGGCCGACCAGCTGAACCGGCCGTCCTCGGTGGCCCCCTGATAGCTTATCTCGCCGAAGCGGTTGATGCGGTCGGAGTGGCGGGGGCGGATGTTGTTGATCGGCCCGGCGAAGTTGGTGTCGCCGTCGAAGACGGTCCCCGAGAAGCCTATCCGGTGCCTGCCGAAAGTGTAGCCGAGGTTCAGTGTGGTGGCGAGCCGCTTGCTCCATCTGGTTGATGCGTAGACCGAGCCGTCCGGGAGGTGCAGATCGTCCCTCGACGACCAGTCGACGCTCGCGAAGTAGTCGAAGCCCTGCCGTTCCCCGGAGAACGTCACGCCGGCGTCCCGCAGGCCGTAACTCCCGAGCCCGGCCCTGGCCTCCACGCCGAACGGCTTCTGGCCTTCACCTCTCCTGGTGATGACGTTCACGATCCCGCCCATGGCGGACGGGCCGTATTGGGCGGCGACGGGGCCGCGGATGATCTCGACCCTCTCTATGCTTGACGGGACCATCTTGGCCACGTTGCCGGTCATCGACCTGCGGCCGTCCACGAGCACCGTCACCTGGCCGCCAAGCTCGAAGCCGTGGGCCTCGGTGCTGAAGCCGCGGATGGAAATCCCCGAGAGCATGCCGTGGTCGCTCGAGATCTCCAGGCCGTACGCGGCGAGGATATCCGCCAGATCGGAGGCGTTCGAGTTCGCGATGAAATCCCGGTCGATGACGGAGATGTTGGAGGTGACCTCCCTCTTCTCCTCCGCGAACCTCGAGGCGGTCACCACCAGGGTGTCCAGGGCCGAGGCAGCCGATCCGGAGGTCCCTTGGGCCAGGGCCCGGGCGCCCATACCCACGAGCGCCGCCGCCGCAACGAAAAGCACAGTGTTCCAGCGCATCTTTCCGACTCCTTGTTCCCATGCGCCGGCACAGGCCTGGCGCTGTCCCGCGGCCGTCCGCGCGGCGAACCGCCGAAAGGCTCAACGGGTCTTGACGTTATGGTTACGCGGAGCGATCGTGACGCGAGGAGCGAGAGCGATGCGGGGAGCGTGAAAGCCTTAGGCGCCTGAGCGGGGACATGGAGCGTGGAAACGTTGGGCGTAACAGCGGAACAGGGAGCGAGAGGGAGTCGAGCGGGGGCACAACATACAAGGCGGGAAGCGATGCCTCCGGCGCTTTGGGGGAAGACATTCGAACGATAGCCAGGGCCTGACGGTACCCGCCGACCCCTTCAGGGCGCTGATCAGGCCAATGATCCCGACGACGATTCAGGAAACAGAATCCGTTGTCCGCAGGCTGGTGGTTCCGGCAAAAAAAATCGGTCTTCACGGATGGCGAATCACCAAGGGCGTAGCAGAAAGAGTGACGGACAAAGGGAGCGAAGGGCAGAGAGCGAACTGCGGGGGCAACGGATGGTCATCGAAGGCGACCGCAAGGCCGAGGTCGGCGGGATTCGTAAAGGCGACCATCGCTTAAATCACCGTGAGATCGGAATCCGCCCTGCTGAGGCGGACCGGCGGAGGGTTTCTCGGAAACGCGGGAGACGGGACATTTTGGAGATGACTGAGCGCATGCCGATTCGGAAGCGTGAAACTTCGCGACCGGCGCCTTACGGGGCTGCAAGCCCGGGACTCCTCCCGGTCGATCTGGCGGTGTGGCGCAGAGTTCTGGCGGAAATTTCGTGCCGGGCCGAGAGGCAATCGGAAAACATGTTTTTGATAGCCTGTGATTCTAACCGGAATAAAAGTTCCGAGTCAAGCCAGCCGCCAGGCCAGGCGTTTTTGAGGGACGGCGCTGCCGCGGATACGATGTCGGCCATTTCGCGAGGCCCTGACACCTTGCTGGTTCGATCGCGCGCGCACCCGAACGGGCCCGCGTGGAGAACTAGCCTCTCCCCGCCGCCGGAACGCCCCCCCGGTGTCGCTTCCCCGCTTCCCGGCCACCCCCGCCGAGGCCCGGCAAGCCGACCGCTATCTTCCGTCTTTCAGGCGCGCCAGGCTCTCCTTGACCCAGCGGGTGTCCGGGTGGTCCGGGCCCGAGACGCGCGTGCGGATCTCGAGTGCCATTTCAAGGACCGCGCGGGCCTCCGCGCTCTCCCCCGCCAGCATGAGCGCCTCGGCCAGGCCGTTCATGGAGTCCAGGGTCTTGCGGTGCTCGGGCCCCAGGACCTTCGCGCGGATCTCCAGTGCCTTGGCGTGGAGGGACGCCGCCTCCTTGGGCTTCCCCGTCTCCGCCAGGCAGTAGGCGAGCCCCACGAGCGACTCCAGGGTCCGCTGGTCCTCCTGGCCCAAGTCGCGCAGCCGCGCCGCGTAAGCGCGGGCGTACAGGGACTTCGCGCGGTTGTGGTTCCTGGCGCCGCCCAGGCCGCAAAGGGCCTCCGCGAGACCGCTCGCGGACTCCAGCGTCTCGCGGTGGTCCGGGCCCAGCTTGCGCTCGCGCACGGAAAGCGCGCGCTGGTGCAGGTCCCGGGCCCGCGCGAGGTTCTCGGTCCCGCCCAGCAGCTCCAGGGTCTCCGCCAGCGCGCTCACGGTGTCCAGCGTCAGCCAGTCGTCCGTTCCCAGGGTCCGCTCCCGCGCCGCAAGCGCCCGGAGGTTCAGGTCCCTGGCGCGCGTCAGGCCCTCCCGCCCGCCGATCGCCCCGAGAGTGTCCGCCACCCCGCACAGCGACTGCAGCGTGAGCGGGTGATCCGGACCCAGCGCCTCTTCCCGGGCGGAGAGGTTGCGGGAGTGGAGCTCCAGGGCCCGGACCAGCCGCCCGTCGCCCCCCAGGCACTCCAGCGCCTCGGCGAGCGCGTTCGCGGCGTCCTGGGTGTCCGGGTGGGCCGGGCCCAGCCTTAGCTCGCGGCTGACGAGCACTCCCTCCAGGATCTCGGACGCCCCCGCGTAGTCGCCCGCGTGGATTCGGGCGTATCCCAGGCAGGACCGCGCGTAGAGGGAATCCGCTCCCTCCGGACCCTGGAGCCCCTCGAGCCCCCTTACCGCCCCTTCCAGCTCGGCGAGCGAGCCCTCGCCGTCGCCGGCCGCGAACAGCGCCCTGCCGAGAAAGGCCTTCGCCACGAACGCCTCCTTCGACGCGGGCCCGGAGCTCCTCGCGTAGCCCTCCGCCGCCTCCCTCGCGAGCGTTACCGCCCTTTCGGGCTCCTCGGCGTCGAGGTGGCTCGCCGCAAGGTCGAGCATGGCGTCCAGGGTGTCCGGATGATCCGGCTCCAGCGATGACTTGCGCGCGTCCACGACGGACTGCCTCAGCTCCCTCGCCCTGGAACGCTCGCCCAGGTCCGCGAGCGTGACCGCGAGGGACAGCCGGGTGCGCAGGCTGTCCGGGTGGTCGGGGCCCAGGACCCTTTCCCGAGCCTCGAGGGTCTCCGCCAGGATGGCCTTGGCCTCGCTGTCCCGGCCCAGCGCCGACAGCGCTCGGCCCAGCCCGTCCCTGGCTGCGAGCAGGTTCTCCTCGTCCGGGTCGGGTTCCTTGCCCCAGCGCTTGGCCATCTCGCGGAACAGATCGGCAGCCCTCCGGAAGTCGCGGAGGGCCATGTAAGTCTCCGCCAGGCCCTCGGCGCTGAAGAGGGCGTCCTCGCTCTCGGGCCCGTAGGCCTTCCGGAAGCCCCTGTAGGCTTCCGCGAACAGCCCCGAGGCCTCCTCCAGCTCGCCCATCTCGTAGAGCTCCTCCGCGAGATCGTCCTTGGTGGCAAGCGTCATCGGGTGGTCGGGACCCAGGCGCCGCAGCTGGCGGTCCATGACCTCTCGGTACAGCCTCGCGGCCTCGGCGTGGCGATCCAGCATGCCCAGGGCGTCCGCCAGGCCCGCCTTGCTCATCACCGTCTCCAGGTGGCCGGGGCCCAGGGCCTTCTCCCTGCCGCGCAGGGCCCGCTCGAAGTGCCGGGCGGAGGGGCCGAACTGTCCCAGGATGAAGAGCGCCACCGCCAGGTCGTGCTCGGAGAGGTCGATGTCCCGGTGGCCGCGCGGAAGCGTCAGCTTCCTGGACTCCAGGATCTCCCGGAAGATCCCCGCGGCCCGCCCTGGCCGCCCCAGCTCGATGAGCGAGTCGGCCAGCCCCTCCTTGGAATTGTTGGTGCCGGGGTCGTCCGGGCCCATGACCCGCTCGCGCAGCTCCACGTCCCTGGCGAAAGCCTTGAACGCGGCCTTGAACCTTCCGGACCGGTAAAGCGAGAATCCCAGGGAGCACAAGGCGTCCATGGTCTCCTCGTGATCCTCGCCGTAAGCGTCCAGGCGGATCCTGTAGACGGCCCTGGAATGCTCCAGCGCGGACTCGTGCGAGCCCAGCTCGCCCAAGGCCTCGGCCAGGCCCGACCGGCTGTCGAGCGTGAGGGGATCGTCCTCCCCGAACAGGCGATCCCTCCCCTCCCAGGCCCTCCGGAAATGCCTTTCAGCGCCCTCCGCGTCCCCGGCGAAAAGGAGGATCTCGGCCAGCGCGTCCTCGGCTTCCAGGGTGTCCTGGTGGTCAGCCCCGAGATCCGAGCGGAGCCTTTTGAGCTCCCCTCTCAGGATCATCGCCTCCCTGGCCAGCTTGCGGGCCTCCCGCCCCTTGCCGGGACCGTCGTCCGGACGCCAGCCTCCGGAAGCGCCCCGGCCTTCCCTCGCGTCCCGACCGTCCCGGTCGCCGCGGTCGTCCCGGCCTTCCCTTTCGCCGCGGCCCCCGCGGCTTTGCCTTCCTTCGCGAGCCCCGCGGCCTTTTTCCTCATCCCTACCTCCGCGGGCATCGCGGTCGCCTCGGCCTCCCCGGGAATCGCTGTCGCCGCCGTCAGAGCGACCGCCGCGTCCGTCGCGGGCATCTCGGCCGTTCCCGCGTCCGCCGCCCTCGCGATCGCCGACGTCAAGGCCCTCCCTGCGACCGCCGCCACCGGGTATGGCGTTGCCGGCACCGTCTAGCCATTCCTCTTCCCCGAGCCAGTCCTCGTCGTCATCAGGAAAGGCGCCTTCGTCCGACCGACTTGGGTCCGGCGGGATGACGTCAGTCCCGGAGCGGCCCGGAGTCCTGCGGGCCTGCCCGCCGGGCTTGGAGGGCCTGCCGCCTGAGGCGGGAGTGGCGGCCCCGAACCGCGGCCCGGGACGCCTGGGGCCGTCCCCGCCGCGGTCAGCCCGGAGTCCGGAGGACGGCGGCCTGTCCAGTTCTGCCAGGGCGCGGTCCCTTGTCTCCCTTGCGCGGATGATCTCGAGGTCATCGGGCCCCAGGACGGATTCCATGCCCTCCAGGGCCTCGAGCGCGGCCTCCAGAGCGGAGCGGGGCCGACCGTCCTCCAGGATCTCCCGCGCCATGCGGCTCAGGGCCGCAAGCGATCTCGCATCGCCGTCACCGTAGGCCTCGGAGCACTTCACGTCGAGCCTGTCCCAGGCTGAAGCGGCCCCTGAATGGTCTCCCGCCTTGGAGAGGTTTTCGGCCGCCCGGCGCAGGTCCTCCAGCTCCGGGTGCATGACATCGAAGAGCCAGCCGAAGCCGCCCGGCGAAAAGCCTCCGCCGGAACCGCCGTCAGACGCGCCGCCGACGGGGTTTCCGGAACCCCCGGCCGACGGGGCTCCATCGTTCCCCGGGCTACCGCCCGATGGGCCGCCCGCGTCACCCGCGCCCCCGTCCGTAAGGCCGCCGCCGGAGACCTCCTCCGGGGGGTCGCCGGTACCGCCTTCGGAGCCGGCGGTCTGATCCGATGGATCCCCGCCGCCGTCCTCCTCTCCGTCTTCCGGAAGAGCCAGGAGAGGGCATCCCCGCATAGTCAGCAGGGCCGCCAGGGCGGCGAGGACGACCGCCAGGGGATCGGGGTCAGGGAGGAACATGCGGACTCCTTAGTAAGTAAACAGCGCCTGGAGGCGATCGTGCTAGAATTTTTACAAGTATACAACACCTGGGGGCATCCGGACAACCCGTCCCGGACAGGCGCGTAAACCAGGCATCCTGTGCGTCCCCCTCAACGACCAGCCCGTCGCCGCGCACGGCGCGAAGCCCGCCCGGACGGACGCGCCGCGTCCCGCCTGTCCGGACCGTGCCGCAGAACTGGCGAGCGTCCTCCGCGGCGGCCAGCCGGAGCCGTTAACCTGATTTCTTGACGGAATTGTTGCTACACAAAGAGTATCCCATCACTTATGTCCGGCCAGCCGCTAAGAGGAGGGCTCAACCAACCCTCTGAGGGGAAAGCCCGGACAGCCGCAGGAGGGGGGCCCGGACAGCCGGAAGGGGAAAAGGCCCGGACAGCCGCAGGAGGGAGGGCCCGGACAGCCGGAAGGGGGAGGCAGAGCTGCTTCGCGTATCCGTTTTCAGGGAGGCGGACATGCCCTCCCCCTGATGCCTGGCCTATGACCTGATACACTGGCATTGTTGCTTTGCCACTCCTGGAGCCGGGACAACTTCCTCCCCCGACATGGCAACTATCACTCCTCAAGACCCAATACCGCGCCATCCCTCCTATGTGAACTGGTTGACACACCAACGAACGGATGCCGCTCCGTGAACGGATACACCAACGCCGCATATTTGACGGAACCGTAATAAGTCGGGAAGGAAATCAAGATGGAGGTCTGTGAAAAAAGCCCTTCCGAGACTGAAGAGAAGGGCAAAAGCACACGCCTATCAATCAGGCCGGACTTTCATGTCGGATTGGGCGAAATATCGTCTCTGCGGTCAATATAGATGCGTTAGGGGCATCCCTTGAATGGAAAGGCGCGGTGTCTCCGTGAAGTCCAATTCATACTTTTACACATACCTCAAGATGAAAAGCAGGGGGAGGAGGCTACGACCGAAACAAAAGGATTGGGCAATCTCAATACGATGTTGGGTACGTTTTCCTCCTCCTCAACTCCCTGAGGTCAAAGATTGGGAGATGTTGTCAGTCCGATGTAGCCGCACCAGCTTATTACGATTCCATCCTAAGATTTGGCATGATTTGACTCATTAGCATCGATTCCGCCCGGGTTACCGGGGAGAGGCGGAGACGGGACACTGCCAGGCAAGGCCGAAGGCGTTTGAGGCCGAAGGGGCTTGATTGAAAAGTCAGTCGGACTGCTGTTGACAACCAAATAATTTTATGATATTGCTGTTCAACATATGGGCTTTCCGATGTCGATTCGGTGGGGTATCTAGCCGTCTGTTATGGACAGAATGACTTACGTGTTGTTGTTATCGTGAATTTCCTTGTCATTGGCATCCCGAAAGCGATAACGGAACGGCTTTCTCGCATGTGTGCGATGTTTGACGGAGAGTCTGACGGGCGAGGCTGAAACTGTGGGAAACAACGATGTCGATAATTTGAATATGCTTGGCCGTCCAGGTCATACGAATTTTTCGAAATTAATTCGGCAGGGCGATATCTACATCGATAAGACGGGTATAATCCAGACGCTGTTAACCGACAAGTTCGATACTGTTCTGCTGAACAGGCCCAGAAGATTTGGAAAATCCCTTCTCCTCAGTACTATTGAGCATATCCTGAAAGGAGATAAGGAGAAGTTCAAGGCATTGGACATTGGGAGGGATGATTCTGGTTACGATTGGAAAAGCTCCCATGTGATTCGCTTGGATATGAGCAATTACGGGATAGAAGCAAAGACTTTAGATCAAAATTTATCGGTTAGTTTACGTCAAATTGCCGAACACTTAGGGATCGTCCTCGAAAGTGTCGGAAGCGGGGTTATACTTAGCGAGTTTATTAAAAAACTTCACAGAAACTATAAGAATATTCCTCTAGAAAGAGCTGATGATATCGTAGAGGCTGAGATTCCAGACGTTGCAGTCCTGATTGACGAATACGACTTTCCGCTGGCAATGAATTTTAATGACCCTAAAGCCATGAATGAAATGCGAAAATTCTTCGCAGTATTTTACGCTTCGCTGAAAAGCGTGTCTGAACTGACACGTTTCATTTTCATTACTGGGATTACAAGATTCGAAGAGTTTACATCTTTTTCCGGTATGAATCGTTTTGGGGATATCTCTTTTGATTCAAAATATTCTGAAATTTGCGGGTTTACCCAAAAGGAGATTGAAAACAATTTTAAAGATGATTTGACCAAGGCATATGAATTGCTCAAGACAGATAAGTCTCTCGGCTGTCCCGATTCGCCTGAAGAAATTCTTTCCCTGCTCTTGGACTGGTACGATGGCTACAGTTGGGACGGAAAGAACAGAGTGTTGAACCCCGTATCGGTATTGTATTTTTTTGATTCTTATGAATTTGGTCGCTATTGGTATGATACAGGTGCCCCGAGCTTTCTGCAGGAATTACAGATAAAAGACGAAAACTATTTCAATAATTTTTCCAATAGCAGTGACTTCCGCGTCTCAATCTCTTATCCTCAAACCAAGAAAATCTCGCCTGCAATTACTTTGCTGGCGACGGGATATCTGACGGTAGACAAAGCCGAGGGCGGCACTGACAAAGGCCATGTCGCCAAGACATATCATCTCGCCATCCCGAACATGGAAGTTCGGATGTCTTATGCTCAGGATCATCTAGTCGGCAACTTGTACCCCAATATTTCTGACGATGAACAGACCAGGTTCGTGAATCTTTCTAAGAAATTTTGCTCTCGGTTATGCGACATCGACGCGGACGACGCGGCGAATTGCCTTTCTTCGATTTTCGCTGGAATCCCTTATGATTATCATAGCGGACTCGAATCATTCTATAAATCACATATGAATACCGCCCTGGCGTTCGCGCGCGGTTTTGTCTTCGCGGAA
>JAISFS010000021.1 GCA_031263485.1 Deltaproteobacteria bacterium
GGCCAGTAATCGCCGAATCTGTTTTCGTTGAAAAAATTCAGTATCGAGTAGGGGTTCAGGACCGGTTGGGTCCCGAGCCAGTTATAGCCGTCGTACCAGTCAAGAATCATCGCCTTCAGGGCTTCTCGATCCGTATTCTGGTCGATCGTGCCTTTGGTTTTCAAGCTGTCGAGGGTACCCCTCAATCTGCCTGAGAATAGCCTGTTGAACTCGGAGATTGTGAAGCCGCAGATTCCGGCATAGTTAGGATCAAGGGATATGTCCACGAAGTTGTTCGGCCCGGAATCCAAGGCGGTCATCGCGAATCTGGTGACGCCCGTGACGAGGACAAAGCGGATGTAGTTGATATGCTTTTTAAGGGACGTGTAAAAATCATACAGGACTTCGCGGTTGTCGGATGCGAGTTTTCGGTTCGATATATGTCTGGCCACCGGGGCATCGTACTCATCGATCAGAACTGCAGCTCCGACCCCATATTTGTTGGAAAGGCCTCTAAGCAGCTCCAGCAACATACCGCTGAAGGATTTTGAGGAAATTTTCAGGTTTTCGATTTTCGCCGCGTACCTCAAATCCCAATCGATCACACTAAAAAGGTCGTCCTTGGAGGACAAACGGTCGTAGGCCATGTTCAATCTCAAAACCGGATGGATTTCGGAGGGGCAGTCCTTCTTCCCATCGATCTTCAGGCCTTTGAAAAGCTCTCTGTTGCCGCGGAACAGCTCCGCGAGCGTATCGAGCAGGAGCGTCTTGCCGAAACGCCTTGGCCTGGACAGGAAACAGCTTTTGGGGCCCTTGAGCAGACTATGGATATAATTGGTCTTGTCGGCGTATAGTAAATTCCCCTGTATGATTTCCCGAAAAGACGGATCGCCTAACGGCAGAGCTCTCTTAGCCATGATCCCTCCTGGACGCTCCCTGTTCTCAAGAGACGGCAAGCCGACTGGTGTTCGGGTATCATCTAATGTGACTTCGAGAAGCCCCGGCCTGTCTGGAACATCTGCTCGATGATATTCTACCATATTTCGTGGTAAATAGAATATTCCAAAATAGTTTCCGCTCACGGGATGAGGCCAGGGAGCTATGTGAGATACTGGGAAGTGCTCCGGGGCCAACCGTCCAAACGATATACAGTTTACATTCACTGGGGGAAGCTCTGGCTTGGAAGGGGGGCTACAGTTGTCTCCGCACAATCAAAATGTCCGGGGTTAACGCACAAAAAAATGTCTCATGGGGGCATGCCATCTGTGCGGGGCTGTGGGGGGCTGTGGGGGGCTGCGGGGGCGCCCCCACAGCCCCGCCGACGGCGAGGTCCACCTGGTGGTCCTGAACAAGAAGGACCTGACCGACCACCTGGAGCTCCAGACCTCCATCCAGCAACACAAGATCGCCATCAGCCGCTACAAGGGCGAGCTGGCCGAGCTCCAGATGGCGGAGCTCGCTGCCCGGGAGGTGGTGGCCAGGGCCCCGGCCATGGAAAGGTGCCTGGAGACCGCGACAAAGCTCGCCCGCTACGACGCGCCCCAGATCCTGGTGACCGGGGAGCCCGGTACCGGCAAGGGGCTGTTCGCGAAGTTCATCCACTCCAAGTCCCGCCGTTCCGCCGAACCCCTGATAGACATCAACTGCTCCGCCTTCTCGGCGCAGCTCCTGGAGGCCGAGCTGTTCGGCTACGAGAAGGGCGCCTTCCGCGGCGCCTGCCCCGAGGGCCGCGCCGGTCTCTTCGAGGCTGCGGGCCGGGGCACGGTGTTCCTGGACGGGATAAGCGAGATGCCGCTCCCGTTCCCACTCCAGTCTTAGCTCCTCGACTTCATGGAGACCCGCTCCTTCAGGCACATCACTGGCAGCCGTATCATCAAGGGCGAGTGCGCGATAATCGCCGCCAACAGCCGGAACCTGAGGGAACTCTCCGACATGAAGCTCTTCAGGAGCGACCTCCACCTCCGGCTGGGGATCTTCTCCCTGGCGCTCCCGCCGTACCGCGAGCGCAGGGAGGACACGGTGGATCTCGTCCGTCTGGAGCCGGACTGGCTGAACACGCAGTACGGCATCATGAAGACGCTGGACCCCGACTGGCTTCACGCCATCAATGTCCACGACTTCCCCGGCAACATGCGGGAGCTTCTGGACTGCTTCCATCAGGCGGTCCTCCTGAGCGAGGGCCCAAGGATAGGGGAATGCCTGGCGAGCCTCCTGGAGTCGTCCAGGAACAAGCCGGAGACGGTGGACCTGCTGCTCGCCGGCCACGGGGACGTCAAGCTCTCCGAAAACCTCAAAGAGAGCGAGAAGCTCAGCTTCCTGAAGGCAATCGTCACCTGCCGCAACACCCGGGAGATGGCGATTCGCCTGGGCATCAGCCAGGCCGGGGTGTCCAGGAAGCTGAAAAAGCACGGCCTCCCGCTCCCCAAGAACCGCTCGGAGCTCCTGAGGGACCAGGCCGCAACGTCCGGGGCCGGGTCCCTGGCCCTGGTGCAGGTGGCGGAAGTCTTAGCGGCATCCGGAAAGGACTGAGCCGACGCGCTCCCCGAAACCACCTTCCGCCACCCGCGAACCGGCAGAGCCGCCGGAGCCGGAGCCGGAACCGGTACCGGACAAGGCCAGGCACGAAATCAGGGCGGCGCGCGCCCGCAAGGGCAGCGTCGCTCGGCGGCACCTGTGCGCCGTAGGCCGGCACGTCTGGCTCCCGTGTCAAGCGGCGACTCAAAAAATCATGGCCCCAGCGCGTCTTTTGCGCCTTCTCGTAAGTCTCCCCGAACGCCGCGGCTGCGAACCGTCTTCCGGAAATGACGCCGGGACCAGCAATTTGCGAAAAGCCGCATCGCATGCAGGCAAGCCGCCACGCCAACGGCCTAAGGGAGGCCGTTCAGGTATCCGCCAGAGGCGGTGCCGGGAAAGGGTATTACGCCTTGCCACCAAGCCGTTGCCGTGTCCGCCCGGAAGACGGCAACGGGCGTCCGGGACTGGCCATATGGTTGGTTCGCGCCGGGATGGCGGATTGCGGAAACTCCTGCATGGTGCGCGGTCCGAAGGGCGGTAGATTTGACCCGCCAAGGCGCCGCAGGCGCCTCAGGACATAGGCGGGACGCCCGTCTCGCCGGGCTCTAGGAAGCGGGCCGCAACCTGCGTCCGCCCGCGGATCGCCAGAGCCAGGCAGAGCACATCGCCACTTTTCGCTACGAGAGACTCGCCGTATTTCCCCCGCCTCATCTGTTTCTCGGCATCGTCCAGGGCGGTGGAGAGGTCCTTCGTGACGATGGCCATCACCGCTGGATCGCCGTCGTCCTCTGCCGTGCCTGCAGGGTAATACTTTAGCTCGATCGCCACTCTGACTTCACCCTTGAGGGACAAGACCATGTCGGACCGGCCATTGGCTCCCGGAGCCTCGCTCATGACTGAGATCCCGGCGGCGAGAAATGCGGCTTGGAGGAGGGAATGGTAATAGCTTTCAGAGGGAATGTGCTGCAAGTAAGTAATTGAGTGTAGAAGGTCACCCAATAGTTTTGCCAATTCCATCGGATCCCTCTCCATCAGGGATTTCGGAAGTTTTTTTGAAAAATTGGTGAAATATTGCTCGGTCAGGCTGAAGGCATTCTGGAAAAATGAAGCCCGGTAATTGAGGCGGATTTCCCGGTTCGGTATCCTGAACGTGAACTCTTCGACCTTGTCAGTTTTACCGTCATCGTCGACATCTATAAGGACTTCTCGATCAATGGTCAGATAGCCGCTGTGAAAAAGCAAAGGGATGGGTTCAAGTCCACTCAGCTCGACTTTTCTGATCTTGCTGGAAGTATAGCTTTTCAGGTACGGCTGCATGAATTCCAACGGCTTCTCCCTCACTTGGTCGGACAGGTGGGTCGGGATTCCTAATGACGGCCAGTAATCGCCGAATCTGTTTTCATTGAAAAAATTCAGTATAGAGTAGGGGTTCAGGACAGGCTGGCTTCCGAGCCAATTGTAGCCGTCGTACCATTCCAGGATCTTCGCCTTCAGGGCCTCCCTGTCGGTATCCAGGTCGATTTTGCCTTTGGCTTTAAGGCTACTGAGGGTACCATTTAACCTGCCGAAGAAAAGCCTGTTGAACTCGGAGAGGGTGAAGCCGCAGATTCCCGCATAGTTAGGATTAAGGGAGATGTCCACGAAATTGTTTGGTCCAGAATCCAAGGCTGTCATGGTGAATCTGGTGACGCCCGTGACGAATACAAAGCGGATGTATTTGAGATTCTTTTTGATGGACATGTAAAAGCCATAAAGGACATCGCGGTTGTCCGATGCGAGTTTCCGGTTCGATATATGCCCGGCTACCGGCGCATCGTACTCATCAATCAGGACAACAACACCTTTACCGTACTTTTGGGAAAGACCATCCAACAACTCCTCAAGCATGGCATTGTATGATTTAGTGATAATTTTAACGTTTTCCTTTTTTGCCATACGGCACAAATCCCATCCAATCCATTGCATCAGGTCTTCTTTGGCGGAGATAGGGTCGTAGGCCATGTTCAATCTCAAGATCGGGTGCGTTTCGGAAGGGCAGTCATTTTTCCCGTAGATCTTCAGGCCCTTGAAAAGCTCCCGGCTGCCAAGGAACAGCTCCTCGAGCGTATCGAGCAGGAGCGTCTTGCCGAAACGCCTTGGCCGGGACAGGAAACAGCTTTTGGGACCCTTGATCAGACTGTGGATATATTTGGTCTTGTCGGCGTAAAGCAAATTCCCCTGAATGATTTCCCGAAAAGTCGGATCACCTAACGGCAATGCTTTCGGAGCCATGTTCCCTCCTGGACGCTCCCTGTTCTCAGAGGCGGCAAGCCAGCGATGTTTGACACCATCGTGTGACTTCGCGAAGCTCCGGCCTGTCCGGAACACCTTATTAATTGATGACATTCTACCTTATTTCGATGCATGATAATATGCCTTAAATGGTTTCCGTTCACTGAGGGACGCTCTGGCATGTGGAGGGGAGGACAGGAGGGGAGGACATAGTGCATCAACCGCCTAACATGAAACAGTCAGCATGCAGCGGCCATTACAGCGGGAAGCCGCAACTGACTGGCATGCGTCCCGACGATCAACTGGGCATCGCCCCGCGTTCGAGGCACGTCGGGCCGGAGGGATGCACCCCGGGCAGATGGGGGGGATGTCGGGCGGGCGCCGGCTCCGTCTGATTCACTTTGTCCGGCCGGAATCGCGTGAATCAGCGTTTTGCCTCGCTTCCGTGTCACAAAATTGGCGCAACAAAGGCTTTCCTTCGTGAATACGAAAACCACAGTGGTCGCCTGTTGATGTCAAGACGCCTTTACAGGCGTTGGCACCGATCAGCCGTGAGCAGCGGCCAGACGGGCCTCGGCCAGTTCGTTGATCTTCGCCTCCGAGGGCAACTCCATGGTCCCGCCGACCTTCGCGACTTCCTTCTGCAGAAAGACGACCCTCTTCTCCTGCGACCTCGTCTCCCTCTCCTTCATCCGCTTCATCTCGTAGGCCGTGCCGTTTTTCAGCATGCTGTAGACGGTCCGCGCGATCTTGTGGGCGGTGGCGGTCAGGGCCTTTTGCGGTCCGTGGCGAGCCTTCATTTTCCTGTAGAATTCCCCGTATGAGTTTTGGCACCTCCAGACGCCTTTGGCCGCCATCATGAAGGC
>JAISFS010000035.1 GCA_031263485.1 Deltaproteobacteria bacterium
CGTCCTCACTCCGTCCTCACTCCGTCCTCACTCCGTCCTCACTCCGTCCTCACTCCGTCCTCACTCCGTCCTCACTCCGTCCTCACTCCGTCCTCACTCCGTCCTCACTCCGTCCGCACTCCGTCCGCACTCCGTCCGCACTCCACCGAATCTTTACTGAAGGGCATCTGCCTTAACGTCATAGTCATGTTCGTATTCCTGATGAATTTTCATCCGGGATACCCCTTCACGTTGTCATTAGCACTCCGCTTGTGACGGGTTCGCCTGGAATGCATCCGAATGCGGTTCCCTTTTCTGAGACTTCAGCGTTTCGGTAAAGCCGGAACTGCCTTCGGTACCTGCCGGTCATGGGCATCGGCATGATTTCAGTCAAACCGTCGCAATCATCATTTTGCTCAATACTTTTTGATAAAGCTGAAACAATAGGAGAATTCCATGCATCGCATAATCGCAAGCCTGGCGGTGGCCGCAGTGTTCTCGGTGACCTTCGGATCGGCGCCGTCCTATTCACAGGAAGGGACGGAAAGAAGTTTCGACACCATAGTCGTGTCCGCCGGCAGGCACGCGGAAGCGACCCGTGAGGTCACCAGCAACATCACCGTCATTGATTCCGAGGCCATCGAACGCACGGTAGGGACTACCCTCCAGGCGCTTATGGTCGAACAGGGGTTCCAGGCATACACTTTCGGCGGTTCGGATTACGGAAACGCCGCCTCATCGCTAATCTACATCCGAGGTTACGGCCAGAGCTCGATGGCATATTCCGAGATCAACGCCATGAGCCTCATCCTGCTGAACGGCCACCGCACGAACAACAGCTATATCAACATGGTCCCCCTCGCTAACATCGAGCGGGTCGAGGTCATCCGCGGCCCCGCCGCTGTCCAGTACGGGGCCTCCGCCCTCGGAGGCATCGTGAACGTCATAACCAAGCGCGGCGAGGGGCCGCTGACCGGTTCGGTCGAGGCCGGCTTCGGTAGCTGGTCGAAGCGCACCGGCATGCTGGGGCTGTCGGGCGTGACCGGACCCCTGGACTTCTCTTTCGGCATGTCCAGCTCAGGGTACGACGATTACCATACCGGTCACGGACATGTCTACCCCCATACGAAAGTCGACAATACCACGGGATACGACATCGATCTCGGCATAAATTTCCTTGACACCCAGCGGATTGGACTTCATCTGAACTACGGAGGCGTGAACGGAGAAGTCACCGGACAGTCCGAAGCCATCCAGCTTACCGCGCCGAACTCGTACTCGAGGGTGCATAACTATGCCTACAACGGGACCATCAGCTACGAGGGTTCCGCCAATGATGGGCATCTGTCGTGGCTCACCAATTACACTTACGCCAGAAGCTCCATGAGGATGCAGTCTTTCACGGATCCCAACGACGTTTGGGGGGCATGGGGAGCTCTGTATCCCATCCCATCGTACTGGAATGACAACAGGTCCGATATGGACCAGTTTCAGGTCCAGATGACATACGATCATCCGTATTTCAGTCTGACCCCGGGATTCGAGTCAGTGAAGTACGAGGGCAATTCCCTGACCAGCTACAGCAACGGAGTCAAGTCCAAGACGCGGTTCAAGAACTATGCCGCCTTTCTCCTTGCTAAACTGAGGCTCCTTGACGGCGACCTCATATTCTCCGCCGGCGGAAGATACGACAAGGTCGAGGAGACCAATTACCAGACAACGTACAACAAGTCCAAATTCACCCCTTCGTTCGGAGTCGCTTACTCCCCGGTATCTTTCCTGAAGCTCAGGGCCAACTATTCCGAGGGCTTCTCGGTCCCTAACGCCGATCAGCTCTTCGGTGACGGATCTTCCTATTTGCCTTCCCCGGATCTTGTCCCCCAGGAGAACAAGACCATCGAGTTCGGATTAGACGTCTCATATGATTTCTTCGAGGGTAGCGCCACGTATTTCATCTCCGACTTCAAGAACAAGTTCATAGGGGTTCCTACCAACATACCAAGGCCTTACTCTGGAATGTACAACATCTTCCGTAATCTCGACGGAGCGGCATTGGCCGGTCTCGAACTGTCCCTTAGCTACGATATCGCAAGGGCCATGGGACAGAATTTCTCGCTCAAGCCTTACCTCAACCTCACCTGGATGACCAAGCGCGAGAACAAGGTGGGCACCGCGGCCGTCTCCTACGTCATCCCCGACCCCAGCGCCCTCCCGTATACCCCGGATCTGCTCATGAGCTACGGGCTCACCTTCGACTATCCGGATATCGGCCTCAACGCCAACATCAACGCCAGCTATTTCGGGAAGAGCTACGTCAACGACTGGTACGATCTCGACTATATCGCAGCGGCCTTGGTAGGTTCGGCCACGGCCCCCTGGATTGAGCACGGCGGATTCACTGTCGTCAACCTCAGCGTCACCAAAAGGGTCTTAGATTTCGGAGGACACGGCCACCTCGACTTCAAGGGGCAGGTCGGTAACCTTTTCGACGCCGCCGAAGGCTACGCTGCGGGCATCACGATACCCGGCAGGAACTTCTATGCTGGCCTCGTATATAATTTTTGATCCTCAGAACGCCGTGTGCCTATGTCCTAAGGCCTTTCCGTTTGATACAGATGCCTCTTCCGCAACCGTATGTCATCCGACCCTGGCCAGCGCGTCATCATCAACGTCAGTTGCTTCCGTCATATCCAACTGTAGCAGTCCTGAACGATAGTTTGAATCCGCTGCTGTTCTCGCGTCGCGGCAGACGCTCCTGATTCTCCCGACACTCCTTGTTTGATCCGTCTGTCCTTGATTCGACAAAGGCGGGCCCATTTCGGCAACTTTTCGCCGGAGGGCCCGCCTTTTCGTTTCTGTTTGACTTTTGCAGAACGACTGTCGCTGATTTTGGTGCTTCAGGCTCCCGACCGCAAGCATCGCGTTCATGGTGCTGCGCCAGACATTTCTTTCCGTTCTGATGGCGCCATTCAGTAACAATCGGCATCTCTGCTTCGCGGCGGCGTTCCTTGGCTTCCTGTCACAGCCGCCATAAGCTCCCCGGTTTCGGCATCCCCATACTTGATCGAGTCTGCTTGATTTTGGAGTGCCACCCCCCACTATGTTACCATCTCTAACTTTCAGGAAACCTCCTCTGCCTCGCGTCCCTGGCAAGCGCCTCCCTGTGTCATGTACAGCGACTTTCCGCGTCCTGTACAGTGATTCTCCGCGTCCCATACAAGCGACTTCCCGTGTGCCGGATTGGCACCTCTCCGCGTCCCTGACAAGCGCCTCCCTGCGTCTCATGTACAGCGACTTTCCGTGTGCCAGATTGGCACCTCTCCGAGTCCCTGACAAACGCCTCCTGCCCACGTGGATTGGCGCCTCCCCGCTGCCCAGACAAGCGCCTCCCGCCCACGCGGACCGGCACTCCCCGCGTCCCTGACAAGCGCCATCCCGCGTCTCGGACTAGCGCATCCCGGTTTTCCTGATTATCGCCCTACCCGTGTCCCGAACTGACACCCCTCAGGTTTCTGGAAAGCGCTTCATGGCCGTTCGGGCAGGCTCCTCCTTGCGGTGCTGACAAGCGCCTCCCTGGTTTGGAGTAACGACTGACTATCAGCCGCGCGGACGAGCGCTTTTCTCAGCCGTTCCGCCGGGCTCCCTCACCGCTCCGGGAAGGGCCTGGCGAGCCACAGCCCTGCAGCCGTCAGCGCCAGAAAGTACACCACGTCGTTCAGGTCGATCATGCCCAAGGCGAAGTGCGAGAGCCTGGGCGCGAAAGCCAGTCCCTGGACCGCGTAGGCGGCCTTTTGCGGGAGGTAGGGCGCTGCCCAGCCCGAAGCCCAGAGCACCCCCAGCACGCCCAGGGTCAGAAGGGCGGAGGCGGTCGGGGACGAGGCGTGGGAGGCCACAGCGAGACCCGTCGCCGTGAAGGCCAGGGTGAGCAGGAGGAGCCCCAGCGCCCCGCACGCCAGGAGCTTCAGGCTGCCGGTGCCCAGCGCGGCCAGGGCCATGTATGGAGGCAGGCTCAGAAGCGCCAGGAGGTAAACCGAGCCAGCGGCGGAGAGGAAGTGCGCCAGGGTTATTTCGGCGGGTGCCAAGGGGAGGGCGAGTGTCATGTCCAGGTGCCCGCCCGCCGCGAAGTCCGCGAAGGTGCGCATGGTGGCGAGCGGGGTGACCAGGAGCAGGATGAGCCCCAGACGCTCCATCGACCCCGAGAAGAGCGCGAGCGTGCTGTCCAGGGCCCCGCCGCGACTCATCGCGTCCAGGTTGGCGGCGGCGTAGGTGGCCAGCGCGTTGTAGAACCACAGCCCGGCCAGGACGAGAAATACCCCCGCCGCGAGCCCCCCTGCGGGCCCGGACCAGAAGCCCTTCCACTCCAGCCGCGCGAGCGAAAGCGCGGGGCGGATCCGGAAGCCTAGCACGTTACTCCCCCCTGGGCCCTGAAGAAGACCTCCTCCGCGAAGCCGGCATCCTCGGGCCGACGCTCAGACCCGAGCCTTTTCCCGAGATCGCTCCAGCCGCCTGCGGCCGCGAGGGCGCCCGCCTTGAGGATCAGCGCGCCGTCCGTGACGAGAAGCGCCTCTTCCAGGGCGTGGCTGGATACCAGGAGCGTCGTCGTTTCGGGTAGCGAGCGGATAAGGGCGTTAAGCCTCCGCACCTCGGCCGGGTCCAGGCTGCTGGAGGGCTCGTCCAGCATCAGGAGCGCGGGCTCGCCCATGAGCGCGAGGGCGAGCGCCGCCTGCCTCCTGGTGCCCAGGCTCAGCCGCCCGGCCAGACGGTTCAGGATGGCGCCCAGTTCCAGCGCCGCGGTGAGCCTCTCTATCTCCCGGCGGGTCCCCGCCCGCCCGAGGCCCTTGAGGCTACCCGCGAGCGTCATGTGCTCGCGCACCGTGAGCTCGGGGTTCAACGGGGCTCTCTCCGGGAGCCAGCCCAGGCACCCCGGGACCTTTCTCGCCTCGGACGGCCTCATCCCCCAGGCGAGGATCTCGCCCTCATCGGGGGGGAGGACCCCCGCCACGAGTCTCATGAGAGTGCTCTTGCCCGCACCGTTGGGGCCCAGGAGCGCTGTCCGGCTCCCTGCCGGGAGCCTGAAGTCCAGGCCCTTGATCGCCCTCGCGGCCCCGTAAGAGCGGCCCAATCCCATCGCCTCCACCGCGAGGCAAGTCCCGGCGCCCGCGGTGCGCCAGCGTCCGGCGTCCGCGCCAGGGCCGGGACGGCACGCGGTCGCACCTGCCGTGACGTTCGGGACTCCCGCGTTGTCCTTGTCAGTCGCTACGTTCGGGACTCCCGCGTTGTCCTTGCCAGTTGCTACGTTCGGGACTGCGGCACCGTCCAGGCCCGCCGCCGCGTTGTCCAGGCCCGCCGCCGTTCCTGTCATGTCTGACGCCTCTCCCGCAATCGCCATAGGCAAAGCCTCCAATGAAAGTTTCCCAAAGCCTTCCCGTGGCCCTGGCTCCGCCCTTCTCCCGGACCTTGAGAGGCCCCCTTTATCGCGGGGCCTGTCCCGGCCCCTCAGCCGAGCCCGGGGTCCCCCGGGATGGCCAGGCGCCTTTCAGCAAATGAGAGGAGCCAGGTGGCCAGGGTCACGAGCGCGAGGTAGTAGCACGCCGTGGCGAGGTAGCACTCCAGGTGCCTGAAGTACAGGGACGCTATCGCCTTGGCCGTGCCGGTGAGCTCCGACATGGTGACTATCATGGCCAGGGACGAGTACTTGATGAGGTAGATTATCTCGTTTCCGCATCCGGGGAGCGCCCGGCGGGCGGCCGCTGGCGCGGTGATGCGCCAGAAGGTCTGGGCACGGGTGAAGCCCAGGGCCTGCGCGGCCAGGAACTGGCCGCGCCTGACGGAAAGGAGGGCGCCGCGGATGTACTCCGACTGGTAGGCCCCAGAGCACATCGCGAAGGCTGCGACCGAGGCCACGTAGGGCGAGAGCCGGAAGAGATCGGAGAGCGGCCTGACGCCCGGCCCGAAGCGGGACTCCAGGAACATGCTTATCGTGGGGAGCCCGTAGAACCACATCATGAGCTGGACCACCAGGGGGGTGCCCCGGAAGACGGCCACGTAGGCGTCCAGGATCCGGGTGAGCCACCTCCAGCCCAAGGTGCGCCCGGCTCCCACCAGGACCCCTATCGTCACGCCCAGGAGCGCGGAGGGCACGATGATGGCCACGCTCACCTTTAGCCCCTGGTTCAGGGCGGGGAAGAGCACCGTCCGGTAGAATTCCAGGGTGCCCACTACGGTCCCCCCTGGATTTCGGAGAGCTTGGCGCAGAAGTCGGCGGTGCGGGTGCCCGAGCCCTCGCGCAGAAGCTCCTCCGGGCTCCCGCGCTCGGTGATGCGCCCCCCCTCCATGAACAGGAACTCCCGGGTGAGGTGCCTCGCGAAGCCGACCTGGTGGGTCACCATGAGCATCGTCATGCCGCCCAGGTGGAGATCCTGGATGACCTTCAGGACCTCGCCGATGAGTTCCGGGTCCAGGGCGCTCGTGGGCTCGTCCAGGAGCATCACCTTGGGGTCCATGGCCAGGGCCCTGGCGATGGAGACCCTCTGCTTCTGGCCGCCGGAGAGCTGGGCTGGATATAGCGAGCCCTTGTCCGACAGGCCCACTCGGGCGAGCTCCATTGCCGCCCTCTCGTAGGCGGCAAGCTTCGGGATGCCCTTCACCCTCCTCAGGGCCACGGCTACGTTGTCCCTTGCGTTCAGGTGATCGAAAAGGTTGAAGTCCTGGAAGATCATGCCTATCTCCCGGCGGAACAGGCAGATGTTCCTCCGGGACATCTCCCTGGCCGACTCCCCGTCCAGAAGCACGTCCCCGCTGTCAGGCGGGGTCAGAAAATGGATGCACTGGAGAAGGGTGCTCTTGCCGCCGCCGGATGGCCCGATGAGGACCTTGAGCTCCCCGCGGTCCAGGGTCAGGGAGACGTTGTCCAGCAGGAGCTTGCCGCCAGCGCTCTTGGTTATCCCGTTCGCCTCCAGCAGGCGAGGGGCCCCGGCCTCCGCCGCCGTCACGGGACCCACGCTGGGCGCCTCGGCGCGGAGGGCTTCGGATGAGGCGGCGGGTCGTTCAGGCGCCCGCCGCAGGGGGCGCTGGGCCCCGGAAACGATGCAGTAGTCATGAAACTCGTGAAGGTCCTGTCTGTCGTGTGGGCCGCGGGACCCCTGAAAGGGAAGCCCCGGGCGGAAGGCTTGCGGGGGCACGGATTCCCCCGGGCGAAAGGCTTGCGGGGGCACGGATGCCTCCGGGCGGAAGGCTTGCGGGGGCGAGGATGCCCCCGGGCGGAAGGGTTGCGGGGGCCCGGAAACCCCCGGGCGGAAGGCCTGCGGGGGTGAGGATGCCCCGGGCGGAAGGCCTGCGGAGGCGCGGGAACCCCGTGGCGGAATGGTCGCGGGGAGCGCGAAAGCCCTGAGGACCGTCTTTGGGACGGACGCCAGGAAAGCGGGGCCGGAGGTCGGGGAGCGGCGTTGGCCCCACATCGGCAAGGTTCGCCGAAGATTCCGGAACATACCTGAGGATGCCGAAGGCAGAAAGCCGAAAACGAAGCAGTGCGCGAAGAGAGGCGAAAGCGAAGACGGCTCTCACGCGAACCTACGGGACAGGCGCAAAAGCCCGGTCAGGCGACCGGCAAGAAGCCGTCGGGGCACTCGCCGCTGCCCGGCAAGAAGCAGTCGGGGCACTCGCCGCAGTCAAGTACATAAGCCGACGAGGCACTCGCCGCGGTCAGGTGCGTTAAGAAGGCGAGGCATTCGCCGCGGCCCGGCGCGGCCCTCGTTGCGGCCCGGCACGGCGGTCAGAACCCGTGGCCCAGCCCGGGGATGCGGGTCCTCATCTCCAGGGCCTTGAGGCCCCTCACCCCCAGCCACGTGAGCGCGAAGTACAGAATGCCCGCCAGGATGTAGAAGGGGATGTGGCGGTAGGTGTAGGCTGCCATGAACTTTGTGCGGGCCATGATCTCCAGGGTGCCCAGGACGTAGGCCACGGCGCTGTCCTTCAGGACTATCGAGTACTCGTTGGACCAGGCGGGTATGGCCACGCGGAGGGCCTGGGGGAGCACGATCCGGCTCACGGCCTTCCTGGCGGAGAAGCCCAGGGCCGTTGCGGCTATGAACTGCCCCCGGGGCAGCGAGAGGATGGCGCCCCGGAAGATCTGGGACTGGTAGGCGCCGCTGGTGAGGCCCAGGGCGATCAGGGAAGCCGAGAACGGGGAGAGTTCCAGGCGGATCGCGTAACTCGCCATGAAGACGCGTTCGATGGCGCTGTAGACCCCGAAGTAGATGAGGAACAGGAGCACGAGGATGGGGATGCCCCTGAAGAACCACACGTAGAGCCGGAGGATCCTGGACAGCCACCTGGGGCCGTAGACTTCCAGGGAGGCGAGCGGCAGGCCTATCGCGAAGCCCAGGCCCATGGCCCCGACGATGAGCCCGGCGGTGTAGCCCGTGCCTCCCAGGATGAAAAGGACCGCCTTGAGGTATTCGCTGAAGTCCATGTTCCTCCGGGCGGGTCTGCGGTCGGCGGACTGAAGTCCGTCGGCGCGGCGGGCATAAAAAGCCCCGGGGCCGCCCCGGCGGGGGCCCCGGGCCTTGGGATGGTCGGCGGGGGCATCGCGGGCACCCGGGACGGCAGGGGGTCTTCAGCGTCCTCGCATGCAGGTCCCTAGTGGACCTCTCCGGGACGGTACTTGTCCTTCAGGGCCTGAAAGAAGGGGTCCCGCTTCAGCGCCGCCAGGCCCTCGTTCAGCTGGGCGAGGAGTTCGGGGTTCTCCTTGTTGACGCCGTACGCGAACTCCTCCTTGTCGACCCCGGCCTCGCCGATGATCTTCACGTCCTGCTCGGAGGCGGCCTTGGCGGCGGGGGCATCGTTCATGACGGCGGCCTCGATGCGGCCGTTTATGACATCGGCCACCGCGAGCTCGTAGGAGTCGTATTGCGACAGGGTGTAGTTGCGGCCGTCGTTTCCGTTGGTCGCCTCCATCGCCGCGGCGTCGGAGGTGCCACGCTGGACTCCTATGGAGTGACCGCCTTTCAGGGCCTCTTCCGCATCCGTGATGGGGGAGTCATTCCTGACCAAGATCACCTGGTTGATGGTCCAGTAGGGTTCGGTGAAAGCTATCTGCTCGGCGCGGGCCGGGGTTACCGAGAGCCCCGAGGCGATGATGTCGATCTTCTTGTCCTTCAGGCTCTGGACGATGCTGTCCCACTCCATTGGCCGGTGCTCGACCGTGAACCCGGCCTTGGCGGCTATCCAGTCCAGGGCCTCGATGTCGAAGCCCGCTGCCTTGCCGTCGGGGCCGACGAAGGCGAAGGGGGGGAAGTTGGCGTCGATGCCGTTCACGAGGGCGTTCTGGGCGGAGGCTGGAGCGGGGCAAAGGGCCAGTGCGAACGCCGCGGCCAGCAGAATGAGCGATTTTCTGAGCACTTTGAACCTCCCGGCTGCCCGCAGGGACCGCCGTCCCGTTGGCAGCCTAAAAATTTACGGTGCGGAGGGGGCCGGACGCGCCCATCTCCGGGCCGCGCCGCCCCGGACCGCGGGAAGGGCGTCTATATAGAGAAAACAGCCCAAAATATAGAGCACTATCCCCCCTGAGTCAATCCGAAAAGCCGGCCCGGGGCCGCAGGCCGGGCCCGGGGGAGTGTTCCGCGGCCGCGGCGGGGCACTGGCCTGCTCCCTGTCGCCCCGTCCCTTCGGAAGGCCTGAGGCCGTCTTCGGCCTTCCGGTCGCTTTCGGCTTTCCGGCCGTCTTGGCGATCGTTTGGGTTTTTCGGTCGCCTCATGCTCGGTATGGGGCCCCCACATAGCCTTCAGGGGCCTCACCCAGCCTTCGTGGCGGCTTTTATGGACTGCCCGAAAGCCCAGGGGGCGGTACGGCCACGCATCATGGGCCAGAGCCGCCCTGAAAGGCGGCCTTAAGGGTCTTTTCGGTCGTCTTCGGAACTGTTCAAGGAAGCTTCGGGGCGTACACGGCCGTTTTGGAGCGGCGGGCGAGATGCCCCGGCGGCTTCACTGCAGTTCCCGGCAGCTAAGGTGACGATTCTGGGCCGCTTTGAGTCCTGTTCGCGGCCGTGCCGCCGCCTGAATTATGCCAATTCCGGACTTCCGTCCTCCAGAGCGGCGGAACGTTCCCAACCAGGAGACTTCCGGATGCCGCCGTCGCGGTCCCGGACGCCGCCATTGCGGTCCGGATGCCGCTGTCGCGGTCCCGGACGCCGCCATTGCGGTCCGGAGGCGGCTGGCGCGGTCCGGCAGTGTCGCGTCCGTGGGCTTAAAGGCTTCCCCGGGCGGCCTCCTCGGCCAGGGCTCTCTCGGCGGCTTCTATGTCCTCCGGGACGTCCACCTCTGGGGAGGCGCCTTGGGCTATCACGATCTTGATGCGGTAGCCGTTTTCCAGGATGCGGAGCTGCTCCAGGCTCTCGGCTCGTTCCAGTGGGAGCCGGGGGAGGGAGGGGAAGGCGTACAGGAACCCCGCGCGGTAGGCGTAGATGCCTATGTGGCGGTGCCAGGCGAGGGGCCCCTCACGGGGGAAAGGCATGAGCGAGCGGGAGAAGTAGAGGGCCCGCATGTCGGCTCCGAAGACCGCCTTCACGTGGTTGGGGCTCCGGGCGCCCTCCGGGTCAGCGGAGGGGATGGCCACTGTGGAGGCCACGCATTCCGGGTCCTCTTCCAGGGCCTCGTAGAGGCGCCGGGGATGCTCCGGGTCCAGGACGGGCTGGTCGCCCTGGATGTTCAGGACGATGTCGGAGTCGGGGACGCCGAGCATTCGGGCCGCCTCGGCTACCCTGTCGGTGCCGGAAGGGTGGGCGGGCGCGGTCATGACCGCCTGGCCCCCGAAGCCCAGGACGCAGTCGCGGATCTCTTCCGAGTCCGTGGCCACCCAGACGCCCTTCAGGCCGACCGCCAGGGAAGCCCTCTCGCAGACGCGCCGGATCATGGGCTTGCCGGCGATGAGCGCGAGCGGCTTCGCGGGGAAGCGGCTGGAAGCCATGCGGGCGGGGATGATCGCCCAGACCCCGATCACGCGGAAGCCCCGGGCCTGTCCGCCCAGCGCCACACGGGCGACCAGCCCGCGTGGACGCTCTGGCCCAGGGCCACCATGAGCTCCGCGTCCGGGGGCAGGTAGACGTCCAGCCTGCTCCCGAAGCGGATCATGCCGAAGCGCTGGCCGCGCGAGACCTCGTCGCCGGCCTGGACCCAGCTCACGATCCGGCGGGCGACGAGCCCCGCTATCTGGACCATCTCGAAGCCGTTCCCGTCGGGGCAGGAGACCACCATCACGTTGCGTTCGTTGCGCTCGCTGGCCTTGTCCAGCGAGGCGTTCACGAGGGCGCCGGGCCGGTAGTCCTGGATCTCGATCTTGCCGTCCAGTGGCATGCGGTTCACGTGCACGGAAAGGATGTTCATGAAGATGCTGACCTTCAGGGCCGGCTTACCAGAGACCGGGCAGACCGCCTTGCGGTCCAGGCGGATGACGCGACCGTCCGCTGGCGCCAGCCCGAAGCCCCCTGGCGGCGTCTCCCTGGCCGGGTCCCGGAAGAACCATACCGTGAAGGCCAGAAGGACCAGGATGGCGTTCCTGGCCCAGCCGATCTCCAGGGCCCAGAAGAGGACGAACAGCGCCGCGGCCCCGAAGATGAACGGGAGTCCGGGCCTCGCCACGAAGAGGGTGTTGTGGATGTTGAACTCCGGGATCTTGATCCTCAGGTAGTCGTCGAGCAATGGCTGGCCTCGGGTGCCGCCGCCTCAGGCGGCGGAGCTCGGTGGGGCTTGGGCCCACGGCTTCGTGAGAGTTTGCGGCCTGCGTCCGCCAGAGCCCCGGGTTTTGCTCGTCCGGGGGTGCCGGGGGAACGAAGAAACGGGCCCGGTCCAATGCCCCGGGCAAGGAAGGGTTGCCGTCAAGGGCAACGGACAATCCCCAGGTCCAATGCCTCGGGCAAGGGTACCGGCCAAAGGCCACGGGCAAGGGTGGGGGCAGAATCCCGGCGACAAGGGTCGATACAGGGACTGGCACGCGGATAAAAAGATACAGGGGATAAGGAACCCGGGACGGACACGGGGACGAGCAGTGCCGTCTCCGGCGTGGCGAGCCCGAGGCGCATGGCCAGCAGGCTGTGATGCCGGGCTGGTGCCGCGCGATCCCTTGCGGGGCGGAAAGGACGATTCTATCACGCCCGTCCTCCGCAAGAAACTGTCAGATGGGGAATGCATCCAGATGTGGCGCGTATCCAGATGTGGCGCGCATCCAGATGTGGCGCGCATCCAGATGTGGCGCGTATCCAGATGTGGCGCGTATCCAGATGGGGAGGGTATCCAGATGTGGCGCGTATCCAGATGTGGCGCGTATCCAGATGGGGCGCGTATCCAGATGTGGCGCGTATCCAGATGGGGAGGGTATCCAGATGTGGCGCGTATCCAGATGGGGAGGGTATCAGGCAGTGCCTGTGGCAAGCGGCGCGGCCTGGGACGCTCGGGCGCGATAATTCCTGATATTGGCTCGGAAAGGCTTGCGGGGCTCGCAAAAACTCTGCGGACCATACGGGGAGCTTTTGATCTGGACAAAATCTTGGAGATTTTCATGAAAAGTGTTTTGAGATTTATGCAATCGTGGAGAACTGCGATAAATCCTTTGCAATATAACATAATGTCAAGTGATTATCGCGAAATTCCCAGCGGTGACAATGAATTTTATAAGGGATGAGAGAAAGTCCTTGCTCCGTATCCCCTGCGGGCCGTATCCCCTACGGATAGCGTCCTCAGGCCATCCCGGCAACGTCCTGCCATCGCCGTCCCCGAACTCCCCGCTCCTTGACAGTTCGGGGGGCCGGGCCTATCATCTTCTGATAAGCCCATCATCTTTTTTCGCGCCATGAGGCCTGGCTCCGGCGGCTCTGGCGGGCAGTCCGGCAGGCCTGTCAGCCGCAGGACGCCCTACGGAACGGCCAGGGTGCGCCGGGCGTACGCCGTTGTCCTGCCAAGCCCTAAGGACGATGCCGGCTACATTTGTGATCCTGTGGATTCTCCGTTCAGCGCCGAGCTGTCCAGAAGGCCGTGTCATGTCGCTTCCGCCCTCCGAAACCTTTCCGGTCCCATGCCCTGAAACGCCTCCGGTTCCCGAGAGGGAAACGCCTCCGTTCCCGAGCCAGGAAACGCCCGGCATGCCGCAGTCCGCGGCGCTTCCCTCGAAGGCCGGGCCGGCGCCGCTCCCGCGACTCCGGAAGGATTCCGGGTCGCGAGGAGGCCCCCCTTTCCTTATCCCGGTCGCGCTCGCCGCGTTCCTGGCGCTGGGGCTGGCATTTCCGGGGATGCTCCCGGCCTCGGAAGCCCTGAGCCCCGCCGCGGCCCATCGCGCCATCAACGCCCTGGAGGACCACACCGGCCTAGCCCTGGCTCCCGGTCTCGCGCTTCTGGCCAGGGGGATCTACGTGCGCATGACCGCGGAGGACGGCGCCAAGCTCCCCTGGCACGCCTCGGAGAAGTTCCTGATCGTCCTGGGTTGCGTCCTGGGGCTGTTTCTCGTCAAGGACTTCATTCCCGTCGAGCCTCTACAGAAGTTCCTCGCCGCAGGCGAGGAGGGGAGCATGATGGCGATAGGCCTCATGGCCTACGCCGCCGCCATTCCGGGCCTGGCAGGACTCCTGGGGCCCGCCGCCGGGAAGGTGGCGTCCCTCGCGGCTCCCTTGCTCTTCGCGTCCCCGGCCTTCGCCCAGGGCGGGGCCTCTGACCCGGCGCTCGTTTCCGCCCTAGCCTCGGCCATGGCGCACGCGTGCGGGACCGTGGTCTTCGCGGTCGTGTGGTGCGTCTCGAACTCGATTAACGTGCTCCTCCTCCTGGCCCCGTCTTTCGCGGCGCCGTTCCTGAAGGGGTTCCGGCTGGCCGTGGCGGGCGGCCTGGCGGGCCTGGGCGCCGTGCATCCTCTCCTGGGCCTGGTCGGGGCGATCGCGGTCATAATCGTCTGCGTCGCGCTCGTGCGCTGGTCCTACAAGCTCACCGCCTGGGGCATAGGTTTCTCCTTCGATCTGGTCTTCCTCAGGTGGAGGCGACCGGATCCCGCGCTGTCGGGCGGGAACGGGACGCCGCGGGCCAGGGCCTACGCGACCGGCGCCGCACGCAGGCGCCTCAGGGTGCCCAAGCGCGCCTCCGGCATCCTGGAGGCGCGTGACGGCCAGCTTTTTTTCCGCTACCGCCGCCTGCTCATCTTCAGGCGCGAAGTGCCGGTCCCCGGCCCGGCCTTCGTCCTGCGCAGGATGCTGGCCCCGGCCCTGGCCGTGAGGGATCCCGGCTCCGGCAGGGTCCTGGCGCTTTTCGCGTTCAGGCTCAGGCACCGGGGCCACGAGGAGCTCCTGTGCCGGGCCCTTGGACTTTCCGGCACGGAGGATTGGGGGCTCTCCCGCGCCAAGGCCAGGGCCTTTCAGTGGCTCAAGGGGCTCTTCAAGAAGGGCGAGGAGGAGGTCCCGGCCTGGTGAGGCCTCCGGAGCCTACCGGCCAGCTCCCCATGGCCCCGTCGCGGCAGGCCGCCCGGCCCGCCTTACTCCATGTGCCGTCTTCGGCCTTCGGGGCCGTTTCGCCCTGCCGGCCTCCTGGCCGGATCGCTGTCGCTTGCCGTTTAGCGCCTGTCTCTCGTCTGCTTCTTGCCCGATTCTCGGTCGTTTCGTGCCCGTTTCTCGTCCGCTTCTCGTTCGGCTAGTTCTCATCGTGCCCTTTTCTCGTTGGCTTTGCGGTGGATTCCGTCCGTTCCGCGACTTTTCTCATCGCCGCAGATGGGATTCCGGCTCCTCTGGACGGCATCTTTTCTCGAATTTGTCGGCCCGTTGCGCGAATTTTTGTCTTTTGGCGCGAAAATGTGATAAGAGTGTGGTTCGTTTCCGGAAACCCGCTCACAACTGCGGGTTCCCGCAGTCCGGAACCGTTTCGGCACCCGCCCGGCGGCCCTCCCGCCGTCCCGTCCGTTGGCTACCGTCTCCCGGTTGCGGCCTCCCGCCGCCCCTTCAGTCCGCAGGCCCGCGCCTGCGGCGGCTTTCCCTGCCGTTGGCCGGGCTCACGCCGTCCCGCCCCGTTTCCGGATCTTTCGCCTGCCGTCGCGACGCGCGGGGGCCACCGGAGGTCTCCCATGCGGGAAACCAGCTCTCAGGCCTCGCCCGACCGCCTTGCCGCGCCATTCCGGGTCCAATGGCCTCACCTGCGGGCGATTGCCGCGCCCCTGGCCGCGCTCGCCATGACCTGCGCTGCCTCGCTCTGGGCCTCCTTGGTCTGGGACTCCCCCGCCGTTGCCGCCGAAAGCGAGATCGTGCCGGTGGCGCCGGAGGTCAAGGGGCCGGGAAAGGCCGCGCCGGGGGAGGGCACGGGGCTCCACTACTTCAGGTTCGGGGGGAAGTACGGCTACGTGACCGCTGACGGCGGGATGGCCATACCTCCGGAGTTCGCGACCGCCGACAATTTCTCGCCGCGCGGCGTAGCCCGGGCGGGGGACGGCAAGGGCGCGGGGCTCATCGACGCACGGGGCGACTGGGTGGTACTCCCGCTTTTGAAGGCCGTGGAGCCCGACGGGGGCGAGGGCGCCGGGGCGTATCTTGCGGTTTTCTACGGCTGGCACGGCCTCATCGCGCCGGACGGCGCCTGGCTGGCGCCTCCCCGCTTCCAGAGGCTGGAGCCCCTTGGCCACGGGTACTTCTCCTACAGGTTCCGGGGGAAGGCGGGGCTCGTCGGCCCTGACGGGTCCTTCGTCACCCAGCCCTTCTACGAGAAGCTGGGCCAGCTCGCCGCGAGGCCCGACGGGAGCTACCTCCTGGCCTTCACCTACGAAGGCAAGGAGGGGCTCATGGACCAGACCGGCAAGGTGGTCATCTCCCCACGCTTCGAGTACATCTCGCCCGGCTTCGACGGCAACGGCCGCTACGTCATGCAGGTGGACGGCAAGTACGGGGTCCTGGACATCTCGGACCGCTGGATCATCGAGCCCAAGTACTTCCTCATCGAGTGGAAGGAGAAGGAGGGCCGCTTCTGGGTCCAGGAGGGCCTTCTCGCGAGCTCCTACTTCTACCACGACCGCGACGGGAAGCGGACTGGCCCCATCCCCCAGGCCGACATCTGGGCGGCGGTGGGGGACAAGCCCTTCGGGCTCACCGGCTGCTTCGCCGCGGGCGGCGCCCAGGACGTCTTCGGCTTCTGCGACAAGGAGGCCAAGGAGCAGATAAAGCCACAGTGGGACCGCGTCTGGGACTTCTCCAGGGAGGCGGGCCTGGCGCGGGTCATGAGGTCCGGCCGCTACGGCTACGTGGACCCCAAGGGGGCGGAGGCCGTGCCCGTCCAGTACGAGGAGGCCTACGACTACGGGCCCGACCGGCGAGCCGTCGTGATGAAGTCCGGCGGCTGGGGGGTCCTGGACGAGACCGGCAGGGCGGTGATCGAGCCGAATCTCGAGGCCTACCCGTCCCCGGCGGGGGATGGCGCCTACTTCGCCAAGAAGGGCGGCAGGTGGGGCATACTGGACCGCGACGGGAAGACGGTCTTGGGCTTCGAGCTGGAGGAGGCGCTCCCCTTCAGGGAGGCCACGGGCCTCGCCTGGGCAAGGAAGGGCGGGCTGTGGGGCATGATAGATCATTCCGGAAAGTGGACCCTGGATCCGGTCTATGAGGAGATAGGGCCCTTCACGGAGGCGGGCCTGGCCCCCGCCGTCCTGGGCGGCAGGTTCGCCGTGGTGGACGGCAGGGGCGACCCGGTGGCCCGCTCCGTCGTGGAATGCGGCCGTGAGGCCGTGAGGGACCGCTCCGGCGCCGTGTCCTGGCCACCTGACTTCAACTGCCCGGGCTGACCGGGCGATGTCCCGAGGAGCCTCGCCGGCATGCCGACAGGGCAGGGATCGCCATTCCCGTGGCAAATTCCTGCCGCCAGGCATTCCTGACCCTCATGCCTTCCTGGCCTTCAGGCTTTCAGGCCTTCCGGGCGCTCAGGCCTTCCGGGCGCTCAGGCCTTTCGGGCGCTCAGGCCTTCCGGATCGTGACCCTGTGAAAACTACGCCATCTGACAGTTAAGGAGTTACGCGCCGGATGTTCCCAGTCATGTTGACCTTTCCTCTCGGTAGTGCGGGATTCGCCATCGGCTCCCGAAGTTCCGGATTCGCGCCGTCCGGCGTAGTCCCGTTCAACGGTCGCCGCGAGCCCCACCGCCTGCGGCGGGCTTCTTTCCCCGGCGCCCGCCGCGAAACTCTCTAGCCCCAGGAGTCCCCTTGAACCGCAGGCTAATCCATCGCACGAGCCTGTCCTTGAGCAAGCCGCTGTCCTTCGAGGGGGCGGACGTCATCTCCTGGCGCGCCGCCATCCTGGAGGGACTGGAGGGATCGCCGGGGCTCGGGGACTTCCTGGCCGACCCGGTGAAGGTGCCGGCGGACGACTGGATCAACTGGTACTCCCCGCTCAAGGGCGAGCCCTGGGCCCTGGACGCCCTCCCTCAGGACCGCCGGGATAAGGCCGCCTCCAGGGCCGCGTCCAGACTGGACGAGTTCAGGAGGGCCGCCGAGAGGCTCAGGGGCTCAGACCGCTTCCGCTCGCGGCAGGCCGGCGAGATCATGCTGGCCGCCGTGTCCTGTCCCCAGGCCCTGGCCTTCTTCGACCTGGACGGCGAGACGGTCTGCGCCGGCTGGGGCATGGGCGCGGCGGCGCCGTTGCCGTTCGAGCCGGAGGCCGAGCCGCCGCCGCCGCCGGAGGTCCTGGCGCCGCCCCCCGAGGCTTTCGAGCCTCCGCCTCCGCCGCCGGCCCCGGAGCCGCCTCCGCCCCCGATCGTCGGGCGGGCGCGCCGCCTGGCGTGGGGCGCCGCCGCGGCCCTGGCGCTGGGCCTGATCGGGGCCGTCCTCCTCTCGCCCGCCCTGCGCGGCGCCCTGAAATCCCTTACCCTCGGGCCATGGGGCCAGGGGGTCGAGACCAGGGAGGCGGTGATCGACGGGTTGCGCGGTGAGCTTGACCGCGCGAGAGCCGACTACTCATCCCGGCGCGGCGACTGCCTCATCGTGCCCCCCGGCCCTTCTCCTGGGAGCGGCGCTGAGTATCTGGACGGCTGCTACGCGAGCCGGGCAGGTCTCTTCTTCGACGCCTCCTCCGGGGAGGAGCGCGTCTTCGCATTCTGCGCGCCCGGCGACGGCGGCACGCCGGAGATCCTGGTCTCAGCTGCGGGCGGAGGCGAGGGTTGCCGTGCCGGCGCGACGGCCGCGGCGGAATCGGGCAGGCTCACGGTTGCCTCGGCCGGTGCCGCCGTCTGCGGCGGGGACTCGTATCCGGCCTTCAGGATCACCTGCGAGGCGGGCTCGCCCGACGGCGTCCAGGCCGCGTGCTTCATGGAGGAGGACGACGGCGAGGGGGGCTTCTACGGGCCCGTGCCGGTGGAGCTCAGGCGGTCCTGGCCCGCCGGATAGCGCGGGCCGCTAGCGGACTGTCAGCGCGTCCGCCGGTTCCGCGTAACGCCCGTCCGCCGATTCCGCATCTCTTCCGTCCTGCGACGATGTTTCCAGCATCTGGATTCTTTTTCGCCCGTTTTCAATTCCTTTCGCCCGACCGGCTTATCTGCGGCTCGCGCCCGGATGGCTTTCGCCTGGACGGCCCCGGGCTTGGGGACCCGGCCTTTGTTTCCGGGCCGGGGCGCTTTTCCCTTGAGTTTTCGATCCGATCGTGGTTATTTCGTGCGATGGGTTTAAATCGCCGTCCTTAACAATTTTCGCGTCACCGCGGCCTTTCGGGCAGCGGGGCGCGGCACGGTCCCGCATGCCTTTCGTGGCGGCCCGGAGCGGCGGGCCGCGTTCCGTCCGGGCCTTCCGTCCCGCCGCTGCCAAGGCCGCCGCCCCGCCCGAGCTATCCCGGCACTCGCGATCAATATGGCCGTCAGGCCCCCGGCGCGGCCCGAGCCGCGCCACCGCCTTTTTCCGATGCCTTACGCCCAACGCCTCACGCCTTTGGCCTTTTCCGGCCCCGCGGCCCCGCCGCGCCGGGCCCGGTGCCGCGCCTTACCGCAAGGGCATGGCAGGGCCGAGGCGGCATCAATCGTGAGCCCGCCTGCGACGGGCACGGGGCTCGACGGGGGGCGCCTGCGCCTCGAGCCTTGCCAGAAACGACCTTATCCGGACACGGCCCTTCCGATGTCCAGAACCCAAACGAAGGTGCTCAAATGCGAAAGACCGACTACCGTCCGAACCGCGCCTCCGCGGCGCTCTGCGCGGCCGCGGCCGCCCTCCTGCTCTTCTCCGGCTGCGCCGGGCAGAAGCTGGGCGCGCAGACCGTGAAGGTCAACTATTACCCCGAATGCTACCAGCCCGTCACCGACATGCGCCAGAACGCCGAGAAGCTGAACGAGTCCGTGATGAAGGGCGCCATCGCCGGCGCCATCACCGGCGGCATAGCCGGGCTCCTCTCCGGCGGCAGCTGGAGGAGCGTGGCGGCTGGCGCCGCCATTGGCGCGGTGGCGGGCGCCACCATCGCCTACCTCACCACCGCCGAAACCCAGGCCAAGGCCCAGGAGGAGCGCTTCGCCCTCTACAACCAGACGCTCGACGTGGACTACGGCAACATCGATCAGGCGGTTGCCGCCGCGCGCATTACGGCCGCCTGCTACAAGCGCGAGTACCAGCGCGTCGCGACCGAGTTCAAGGCCCGCAGGATGTCCCAGGAGGAGATGGTCGCCCGCGTGACCGAGATCCGGGACGGCTCCAGGGACGCGGCCGAGATCCTCCGCAACTACCATGACGTGGCCGGGGCCAACATCGAGACGTACGACAACTTAGTGAGGGCCGAGGCCGCCCGCTCCGACGACCGCCCGCCGCCCGCCAGGGTCAACCAGGTGCGCACGAAGGTCAGCAGGATCAGGACCACCCAGACCGCCGCCGGAAAGCTCATCGACGATCTCGAGCTCACCGCGTCCGCCTCCGACACGATTCTCCAGTCGGTGCGGACCGCCATGGGCGGGTTCCTCGTAGCGGATCTACCCTGGAAGGATCTGGGAGCGTCCGAGTGCCTCCCCTGCAACCGTTCCTTCACCTGATACGCCTGATACCCGATTCGGCCCGGCCATGAAGGCCGCGAGGGGCGCCGCCCTCCGCAGGCGGCGCCCCTCGCGGCCTGCCGCCGTGCCGGCGGGCCGACGGCCACACGGGTTGCGGGACGCATCCGTCCAGACGTCATGCGCCCGGAGACGTCGGCCTGTCGCTTCCGCGATATCCGCGCGGGTGCCCGTCCCCGACCGCCTGGAGCCTCCGCCGGGCTTGCGGTTTCTGGCGGCGTTCACGTTCCGGGAAACTTCCCGGAACCTTCCCGGAAACTTCCCGGAAACATCCGTGGCGCCTGCCGCCGAAGACGCGCTAGCCGATGCGCGGGTCCCGAAACCGTAAACGTGTCCTGAAGCGGGCGCGCTTTGAGGCTGTCCGGCCCCAAAGGCGGACGGCCAGGGGCCGCGCGGCCACGGAAGGCGGCGGGGCCGAAAACGCCTGAGGCTTCCGCAGGCCGGAGGCGCCTGGAACGCCTCCGGGACGGAAGACGGGGACGCCATGCACCGGGATCTGGCCATGCCCTGCGGTTTTAGCTAAAATCTGACAGGCCCCCGTTCCGGGCGGCCGGCCCCTCGACAATCATCCAGGCATCCAGGCCCATCACCTTCCAGGCGCGGGACCGCGCGAGGTGCGACGCATGCCCGAAGCTTCCATGCCCTCTCACGGCGAGAGTCCCTACGGCCTCCAGTCACCTCCTCCGGGCGGCTTTCCGCTTCCCCCGGGCGGCGGCGCCCCCCCCGGCGGCTACGGCCCGCCTCCACCCGGAGGGTTCGGCCCGCCTCCCCCGGGGGGCTACGTCCCGACTCCCCCGGGGGGCTACCCGCCGCCACCGCCTGACCCTTACGGCCAGCAGAGCTATGGCGCGGGGGGGCCTCCCCCCCCCTTGCCGCCCGGGCCCAGGAAGGCATCCGGGGCATGGTACCTGTGGGGGGCGTTGGTAGGGCTCGCCCTCGCGCTCCTGCTTCTCCTGGTCTTCTACAAGTTCTTCTACCCCGAGCTTTCCCGCGAGGCCCAGCTCGCGATGATCGATCCGGGGGTGCTCCAGCAGTCCAACATCGACGCGCTCCAGGCGGAGATAGACGCCTACCGCGCGGCGCTGGACGGTGACGTGTGCCTGGCGCCTCCGTTGGCGGACGCGGCGCCGCTGTTCAGGCCGCGGGCCCTCGCCTTGCCGGAAGGCGGCGCGGCGGGCGACGACGGCACGGATGGCGGGGGCGGCGGAGCCCCCCCGCCCAACCTGCCGCCGCCGCTCAACCCCGATGCCGGGGACAATATCGAGTCCGCGACCGTCCTGGTCATTGCCTCGGGAGACGAGAGCGCGGGGGCGGGCACGGGCTTCTTCATAAACGACCGCCAACTCCTCACCAACCGCCACGTGGTGGCCGACGCGCTGGGCAGCAGAAACGGGGTGGTCTTAATCACCTCCAAGTCCCTGGGCCGGGTGGTGCGGGTCGAGATCAAGTCCGTGACGCCCGCGAACGAGGTCGGACGCGACTACGCCGTGCTCGAAGTCTCCGAGCCCGTGAACCACGCCAAGCTCGCCCTCCAGCCCCAGGCGCAGAGGCAGGAGCGCGTGGGCGCCTGGGGCTACCCGTCCCTCAACACGGAGATGGATCCCCAGATGCAGGCCCTCCTGGAAGGCGACGCCACAAGCGCCCCGGAGATAATCTACAGCGAGGGCGTCATCTCCGTCGTCCAGCGGGGCACCGGGGGGCCTTCCATCATCAGCCACACCGCCGACGTGAGCCACGGCAATTCCGGCGGCCCGCTGGTCAACGCCGCGGGCGACGTGATCGGCATCAACACCCAGATCAGGGCGGACGAGAAGTCCAACCGCCAGGTGAACATGTCGCTCGCCTCGGACGACATCATACGGTTCCTGGGCGAGAACGGAATCTCCTACGATCTCGCCCGGAACCCGGCGTAGCGGGGCAGGCGTGCCAAGGACACTCATCGCCCGGACGCCGATATCCCAGCGTATCGTCGCGGCGGTGGAAGGCGAGCGTCTCATCCACCGCTACCAGCTCCTCACGTCCCTTCTCGCCCAGGAGCTCCCTCCCGGCCGCGAGGGGCTCCTGTGCGAGCCCGAGGAGGACCGCCAGGCTAACGAGATCGTCTGGTACACGGATCTTCCGGGCCCCGTGGTGCCGGCGGAACAGCTTCCCACCGGCGAGCACAGGTACATGGAGGAGCTCCTGATCGAGCGGATCTCCGAGCTCCAGCGGCTCGCCCAGGAGCTCAAGGACGCACCCGCCTCCAGCCGCAACCTGGCGGGGGCGTTCCTGGAGAAGCTCCTGACCGCCGCCGCCGACTGGAGGCTGTATTCCGCGGGCGGTAGGCCCGTCGTGGCCGAGTGGGGCCTGGAGCCCGTGCGCGGCGGGCCGCGTCAGCTCTCGGCGCTCACCGAAGAGGAGGGTTACGGCAAGGCGCCGTCGGCGGCCTGCCCACCTCCCGCCGTCCCGCGGCCTAACCCCCCTCCGCCCGTGCCTCTGGGGAGCCCCCCGGCAGCCTACCCCGCCTGGCGGCCTCCGCCTCCCGCAGGCCGGGGCTGGCTGAGGTTCGGCCTGGGGCTTTTCGTCCCGCTCCTCCTGCTCCTGCTGCTTCTCCTGATATTCTTTCCGGGCTTCTACGGCCTGGGACCCTGGGGCGGGCCCGCGACGCCTGCGGCATGGCACGACGATGACTCGGGCCTCGAGGACGATCTGACGCTGGAACTCGCCCGCCTGCGCGAGGCCTACCTCGCGGAGCTGGCGGCCTGCCGCCCCGGCTCGCCTGGAAGCGTCACGCCCGGCGGCGGCTCCGCCGCTTACGCGGACGGCGACTCCGGCGGGAACCCGCCTGACGGCTCGCTTCCTGACGCGATGCCGGGCGAGTTTCCCGATCCCGATGCGGAGTATCCGGATGAAGGTGCCGAAGCGGACGGGGAAGAGTTTGAGGATGGCGCGTGGGAAGGTCTGGAGGAAGGTCAGGAAGAGGGCCAGGATGAAGGTCAGGAAGAGGGCGACGACCCCGAGGAGCAGCCTCAGGAGCAACCCCAGGAACAGTCACAGGAACAGCCTCAGGATCAGGTCCAGATCCCCGACACCGCCCGCGATTCCGGGGACGTGTCCTTTTTGGACGGATGCTGGAACTCCCGCTCCAACCTCTACAACCTCCGCACCCGGACCCCGCTCAATTACCAGTACTGCTTCGAGGACGGCAAGGGCCGGGTGGCCATCCAGGCCCAGGACGATCAGGGGAACACGGTCGACAACTGCTCCGGCACGGCCACGGCGCGCATGGAGAACGGCAAGCTGGTGATCCAGGAGGACGGCAGGCCGGTTTGCGAGGAGGGCGGGACCTACCACGCTTCCACCATCACCTGCACTCCGAAGGACGGCCAGGAGAGCGCGGAATGCGGGATACAGCAGGAGGGCAGGGAGGTGGACCCCGACTCGGGCTTCACGCGCAGCAAGTGATCCGCTCGGGCCAGCGGCCATACGGGCCTTCGGTCATGCGGGTCAGCGGCCATACGGGCCCGTAGCCATGCTGATCAGCGGCCGTACGGGCCCGTAGCCAAAGGGCCTGTAGCTATACGGGCCCGTAGCCATGCGGGTCACCGGCCATACTGGACCGTAGGCATGCGATACCGCCGACTCGGCTCCGTCAACAGTTTTCGCGAGCCCTGCGCCGCAAAGTTTCCGGTCCGGCGCGATGTTCCCTCCGCAGGGCTTCGCTGACCCCATGCCGTTCCCCGTTGGCTCGCGCCGCTTTCCTGTTTTGCAGGGCCAGCCGTTGTCCGTCCCTCATACTTGAGACGAACGGCTTTGTCCGTGTGTCGCCTTCGGGTTTCGCATCGGTCAGACGGTCGAAGTTACGAGCCCCGTTTCCCTGCGGGCCTTGCCCGTTGGCGGCTCCAGACTCTCGTTGTCTCGCCTGTTTTCGGCTCTCCGGTTTCCGGAAGTTCCTAACGTTCCCGTATTTCAGGGAACCAGAGTTTTTTTCGTGCCCGGCTCTCCGATTTCCGGAAGCTTTCTCGTGTCCGGCTTTCCGGAAGTTTTCCCGTGTCCGGTTTTCCGGCTTGCGGAAGTTTCCCGTGTCCGGTTTTCCGGCTTGCGGAAGTTTTCCCGTGTCCGGCTTTCCGGCTTTCCGGCTTGCGGAAGTTTTCCCGTGTCCGGCTTTCCGGCTTGCGGAAGTTTTCCCGTGTCCGGTATTCCGATTTGTGGAAATTTTCCCGTGGTCGACTCTCCGGTTTACGGAACGATATCAACGACTTAAGGAATTTTGTCCTTGACGATGCTAAGTCTTTATGCCTTAAGGAGTGGACATTGGCTTTCGGACGCTTTACTCACGTTCGTTCTCCCTCATTCGCACGATTAGCCTTATGCCGCCGCAGCACCTCGCCACCTCAGATCTCTCCGAAGCCATCCCGAATCCCCCGGCGGCGTTAAGGCGGTGCGTTCCTACCGGCTCCTCGCCCTGCTGGTACGGGACGAGCTTTCCCCCGAGGCCGCCGGATTTCTGGCGGAACCCCTGGAGCGGCCCGGTTGCGTCGAGCGGCACATCGCGCTGGAGGGTGGCGCCGCGCCTGCGGACGCATCCCGTTTTCTGGTTCCTGGGGGCGCTTCTCCCGCTTCTGTTGCTTCTGTTGCTTCTGGCACGTGGCTCCCTTTTTTTCGCGATCGCGGGGCACGTTACGTCCCCGTCGCGGAGGGCGAGGTTCTCGTAATCCCCGACGAGGCCTCCGACCGCTTCGGATTCCTGGACGGTCGCTGGATATCCGACTTCGGGCTCCGGAGCATCCCAGGCAGGGTTCCCTTGCCAGTACCGCTACTGTTTCTCCGGCGGTTCCTGAGAGGCCGCGGTCAGGCTGGAGGAGTACGTTCACGACGGGTGCCTGCCTGAATACCTGCGTCACCACCGGAGCCGCCAGCATCGAGGGCGGGGCGCTGGTCATGCTGGACCGGGGCCCGGTCTGCGAGGACGGATCGGGATTCACGCCGATGACCGTCACCTGGGTCCGGAACGGGGCGGAGGCCGCCGAAAGCATGGTGCTGAGCGCAGGTTGGGACGAGGACGAGATGTCCCCGACACGTTTCACCCACGCGGGCAAGGGCTGAAGGCCCGCGCGGCGGGGTGCCGCCGAATCAGAAGGCTTCTTGCCTTTGGACGTGTTCAGGCGCTCCGGGAATCCGCCCGGGCGAGTTGCCCGTCTCGCATCGCGCCATCACGCGCAGTATCGCCAGATCCCCGTCACGCGCAGTTTTAGCCTGAAGCCCGTCTCGTGAGGCGTTGACCCAGAACTCACGGGCTGCCTCCCCGCCCCGCCTGAGGTCGGGCGACCCTTCAACCGGAAAAGGACTGGACCGTGGGTTACCAGAATCTTGTCACGACCGAACTTGCCGAGCGCTACCCGGAATCGCTGGGCGGCGTGAAGCCCGTCATGTGCCACGGGCTCCTCTCCGGTCTCCTGGACGGGGAGCTTTCAGGCGGGGCGTCTCTGTTCCTGGCCGAGCCGATCGTCAGGGAACGCGAGGGTCGGATCGAATGGGTAACCCCCCTGGAGGGAGATCCCATGGACATCCGGGCTCTCGCGGGCGCGGAGCGGGACGCGGCCGTGCGCGCCCTGAGCCTGAGGGCCGGGGAGCTCGAGGCGCTGGGGGCGCGGCTCGCGGGCGAGGACTCGGGCGACCGGCGCCTCGCCGGCAGGCTAATCTCCCATCTCGCGGGAGAGGCCGCTGACTTCGCCGCCGGCGGACAGGGCGGCGTCCGGGTCTTCGTCGCGGGCGGCGTCCCGGTCATGGCGTGCTGGGGCCTATCCAAGGCACCGATATCCCAGGCGGACGGGGCGCGAGGGCACGAGCTCACCGAGAGCGAGTCGGACGCGGCGGGGTCGGCTCCCCCGGACGAGATCCCCCCCGCCCCCGAAACGGGGCCTGAACCTCCCGTTTTCGCTCCGATGCCCGTCCCGGAGCCGATTCCTGCGCCCGACCCGATTCCCGCGTCCGGGCCGACGTCTGTCCCGGAACCGTTGCCCGGCTATCCTGTCGGGCCGATGGCGGTCGAGTCCGGGCGGCGGACGCATCCCCTTTTCTGGATCCTGGGGTCGCTCCTCCTGCTCCTCCTGCTTCTGGCGCTGGTCTCTTATCTCGCGGGCGATCGTGACGCCTTCAACCGCTATCCCCTGGCCGCGGAGGGAGACGAGCTCGTGATTCCAGAGAACGCGGAGGAGGGGTTCGGCTTTTTGGAAGGCTGCTGGCAGTCCGGCGGCGGCATCGTGAACACCCGGACCGAACTCCCCGTGATTTACGTCCACTGCTTCGCCGCCGACGGCACCGCCACGGTGACCATAGACGAGAAGACCGCCGATGGCGCGCACCTGGACACCTGCGTTTCGTCCGCCTCGGCGTCCATAGAGGGCGGGACCCTGTACATCCGCTCGAGCCCGGAGGGGCTCCGTTGCCGCGCGGTTCCCGAAGCGGTCTACGCGGCCACCACGGTCGTCTGCACCGGGGCAAGGGGAGGGAATGCGTCCTGCGTCATCGAGGGGAGCACCCAAAGGCCCATCGACACGCCCTTCACCCGCCTGTCCCGCGACTACAGGCCCGGCGGTTCCGTGATGGGGGAGGGGGACTGACGGCTTGGCCTACCAGCTCATCTTCATTACCGAAATCGCCGAGCGCTACCCCGAGGCCGTGGACGGCGTGAAGCCAGTCATGATCCACGGGCTCCTCTCGCGGCTTATCGAGGAGAGGCTGTCCGGCGAGGCGGCGCTGTTCCTCTCCGAGCCGGTCGTCAAGGACCGAGAGGGCAGGATAGAGTGGATAACGCCGGTGGAGGGCGATTCCGCGGATATCCTGACGCTCGGGGGCGCGGAGCGGGACTCGGCCCTGGACGCCCTGTGCCTGAGGGCGGGGGAACTCGCCGTATTGGGCTCGCGGCTTACCGGCGCGGAGTCCGGCGAGCTGCGGCTGGCCGGCAGGCTCATCTCGCTTCTCGCGGTGGAGGCCGCGGAGGTCGCCGCCGGCTCATGGGGCGGTGCCAGGGTGTTCGCCGTGGGAGGTGTCCCGGTCATGGCCGGCTGGGGGCTTTCCAGGGCCGGGTCCCGGTCCGCCGGGGGCCCTTCCGGCCACGAGCTCACCGAGTACGAATCGGATGCGGTGAAGCGGATCCTTGCCGGCGAGAGGCCTCCGGAACTTCCGTTGCCCGGGGCCCCGCCGCATCCCGTTACTGTCGCGGGATCGCCGGCTCCGGCCCCGCCGCCCCCTCAGGTCGCGGGATCGCCGGCTCCGGCCCCGCCGCCGCTCCCTCCGGTCGCGGCACGCGGCTGTCTCGGATTCCTGCTTGCGGCGCTGGGGGCGTTCCTCCTGGCACTTCTTCTCCTGTTCCTGCTGATGCCGAATTTAAGGAGGGCGACGTTGGCGGCGGCCGGGGCTGCGGATGAGTGGACTGAATCGGGCAGGGAGGAGGCGCTCCGCAAAGAGCTGGCGGGGCTCAAGGGGAGTTACGGTACCCTTCTCGCGGCCTGCGACCGGAGGCTCCCGGCGCCCGTGCCGGAACCAGTGCCCCAGGCGCCCGTGCCGGAACCCGCGCCCCCGGCGCCCGTGCCGGAACCCGCGCCCCCGGCGCCCGTGCCGGAACCCGCGCCCCCGGCGCCCGTGCCGGA